>JBNJGW010000004.1:0-65438 GCA_051748005.1 Pseudomonadota bacterium
GCCCAGCAGCACCGCCCACAGCATGGCGGTGTAATCAAAGGGAGCGGCAATCGCGGCGGGGGCATGGCGAAAAGCCATGGTGATAAACGCCGTGGCGCCAACGCCTAAGACGCCTGACAGCAGAAAGCCGGGCCAGTGCTGCGGATGAGGCGTCTGCCATACCCAGGGAAGTGTCAGCGCCGTCAGCAGCATGGGAATCAGCGTCATATAGAAAACCATGGCCCAGAGGTGTTCGCGGCCACCATAGCGGCGGGCGGTAATCATCATCAGGGCGTAGCAGACCGCCGCCGCTATCATCACCAGCGAGCCCAGCTGGAAGGCCTCTCCGCCCGGGCGTACCACAATGACCACGCCCACAAACCCGACCAGTGAGGCAATCAGTACAGGCGGGTCAATACGCTCGCCGAGCAGAGGAACGGAGAGCAGAGTGACAAACATGGGCGCGACAAAGACAATGGCTGTGGCTTCCGCCAGGGGCAGCATGGTCAGCCCCCAGACAAAAAAGCCCATGGTGCCGGTATAGATCACCCCCCGCATCAGATGCACCTTAGGCCTGCGCGTTTGCAGCTTGCGCAGGCCACCAGCCCCAAAGTGGGCCAGTAGCGCAATCAGCGGCAAAGATACCAGGGTGCGGAAAAACACGATCTGCAAGGGTGAGTGCACTTCTCCCAGCCATTTGGACACGGCATCGCCCAGCGCCAGGAACAGCACCCCGATACACATGAACATAATGCCTTTGAAAGAAGGGGTCATATCAGAATTTCTCGTTATCTAAATAAACAAAAAACCCCGCGAGGTTACCCAGGCGGGGGTCATATACTTAACTTAACACTACAGGCTGGCGTTTACGACCATACAGTCCATGCCTTGCGAGCGCAGCTGTACGCAGGCGCTATGGGCCTGCTGTTCTTCAAGTGAGACGACGCGGGCACGAAACAGCCGGTTAGGCCCTGGCGCTGCCTGTACCGCCACTTGGCCGCTGATGTGAGTGCCTAGCTGCTGGGATGCCTGAGTGGCCATCCGCCGCGCCAGACCTTCTTCAGCAAAAGCACCTAGCTGAACACCCCACCCCCCATGACTTACTGGCGCTGCTGATCCTGGTCGAGTGGCTGCACGAACCGCCACTTCACGAGCCTCGCGAACCGGATTGGCAGAATTGCTGGCATAGCGATTGCTAGCATAAGCGTTACTGATACTGGCATAGGCAGGCTGTGAGTAACGCGGAGGCGGTGTATCAAAGCGCATATATTCACGCGAGAAATCGGCACTGGCCAGCCAGTTACTCTGATCACGCAGGCTGGAACGCAGAAAACTGCGGTCAAGCAGGTCGGCCATATGGGCATCGCGTGAACTGGATGTAAAGCCTCCCATCACTATCCCTACCAGGCGGCGGTTACCCCGCGTCGCGGTAGTGGCCACATTAAAGCCGGATGCACGGATAAAACCGGTTTTCAAGCCGTCTGCCCCAGGGTAGTTACGTACCAGGCGGTTATGGCTGTTATGCGTCTTGCCATTAAAGCTGAACGATTGCAGCGCGAAGTAATGGTAATACTGCGGAAAATCGTTCATCACCCGTACCGCAAGTCGCACCATGTCGCGGGCAGTAGTGACCTGGCCGCTATCAGGCAGGCCTGAAGCGTTTTTGAAGGTAGTTGATGTCAGGCCAAGCCCCCGGGCACGTTCGGTCATCTGTAGTGCAAACATGCCCTCTGATCCCCCCAGCGCTTCTGCCAGAACGGCGGCAACATCGTTGGCAGAACGGACAGCCAAGGCGCGAATAGCCTGATCAACCGTAATACTGCTACCCGCTGGCAGCCACAACTTGACGGCCGGCTTTGCGGCAGCGTAGCTCGAGACAGGCAGAGACTGGTGCAACGACAGTTGCCCGTTTTCCAGCGCTTCAAACGTCATGTAGAGCGTCATCATCTTGACCAGGGAAGCCGGGTAGCGACGCTCGTCAGCATTTTCAGCGTAGAGCACTTCGCCATTATCCAGGTCAACCACTATACCGGCATAGCGGGGGTTGGCATGCACGCTGGAAGATACTGAAAGCATCAGCATTACCAGGGCCACCAGCACGAAAAAGACACCCGACCGGTAGGCACCATGATGTTGAGCGGTCGAAAAATTGCCAGCCTGCATGATCAAACCCTCTGAATTCCTTGGTGGTGACAGCCTATCCGTTCAATGATTGAGCGTTACTGCGACGTCTGACATCGAGAATAGCGGTTTTTCAGCCATCTGTATCTGTCATGCCGGCTCATAAGTAATATAAAGACGCTCAGACAGGCCAAAAAAAACCGGCCTGATAGTCAATGGCATTATGCCAGAGATATCAGGCCGGTTTTACCGCCACCCTTGCGCCGAAACAGAACTTAATCTTCGACGGCGACGTCTTCCACCACGGGGCGGTCTACAAGCTCAACGTAAGCCATCGGGGCGTTATCGCCGGTGCGGAAACCGCACTTGAGAATACGGATGTAGCCACCCGGACGCTCGGCATAACGCGGGCCCAGTTCGTTGAACAGTTTGCCCACCGCTTCCTTGGAACGCGTGCGGGAAAACGCCAGACGACGGTTGGCAACGCTATCCTGCTTGGCCAGAGTGATCAGCGGCTCGATAACGCGGCGCAGCTCTTTGGCTTTCGGCAGGGTTGTCTTGATAATTTCATGCTCGACCAGTGATACAGACATGTTCTTGAACATGGCCTGGCGGTGCGAGCTGGTACGATTTAAATGACGACCACTCTTACGATGACGCATGGTTGTGATTCCTTACCAAACTGGGACTCAAGATGACGCTCACGCGGAGGCCTTGTCGTCCTTCAGGCTTGCTGGCGGCCAGTTCTCTAACCGCATGCCGAGGGACAAGCCACGTGCTGCCAGTACATCCTTGATTTCATTCAGGGATTTCTTGCCAAGATTAGGTGTCTTCAACAGCTCAACTTCAGTACGCTGAATCAGATCACCAATGTAATAGATATTCTCGGCTTTCAGGCAGTTCGCGCTGCGAACAGTCAACTCAAGATCGTCTACGGGGCGCAGTAGAATCGGATCAACATGATCCTCTTCCTCTTCGACTTCCTGCTCTTTATCAGCTTCAAGGTCGACGAAGGCGGCCAGCTGCTCTTGCAGGATGGTCGCACTGCGGCGGATAGCCTCTTCTGGATCCAGGGTGCCATCTGTTTCCAGATCGATAATCAGCTTATCGAGGTCAGTACGCTGCTCGACACGGGCTGCTTCAACGGCATAAGAAACACGACGCACAGGGCTGAAGGTAGCATCCAGCTGCAGGCGGCCAATCGCCCGTGATTCATCATCTGAACCACGCACATCAGCTGGCTCGTAGCCGCGCCCCAGTGCCACCTTAAGCTGAATCTTCAGCTCGGCACCTTCGTTTACGTGCGCAATGACGTGATCCGGGTTGACGATTTCAACGCTGTGATCAAGTGCAATGTCGCCAGCAGTGACGACGGCTGGGCCCTGCTTGTTCAGCGAGAGCACCGCCTCGTCGCGGCTGTGCATCTTGATCGCAACATCTTTAAGGTTCAGGAGGATTTCGATGACATCCTCCTGCACTCCTTCGATGGCACTGTATTCATGCTCGACACCTGCAATTTCAGCCTCAACCACGGCAGCACCGGGCATGGACGAAAGCAGAATGCGACGCAGTGCATTCCCAAGAGTGTGGCCAAAGCCGCGCTCGAAAGGTTCGAGAACGATCTTGGCATGATGTGCGCTAATTTCTTCGACCTTGATGTCGCGGGGACGGAGAAACTCTGTCACTGAACGCTGCATAAAAACACCTTTCAGGCTGCCAAACGGGTTCTGAGCACTCTGGAGAGTCAGTAGAACAATCCAGAATAACCGGGCGGGTTAGGCACCACGCCCGGACATGAAGAAGCCAGTCAAGACTTACTTCGAGTACAGCTCGACGATCAGATTTTCGTTGATGTCGGCAGTCAGGTCACCGCGTTCAGGCAGAGCCTTGAAAGTGCCTTCCATCTTCTTGGCGTCTGTTTCGATCCAGGTCACATCGCCACGGTTGGCCGCCAGGGCCATAGCGCTTTGAATGCGAGCCTGATTCTTCGCCTTTTCGCGAACGGAAACAACGTCACCCGGCTTGACCTGATAGGAAGCCACGTTGACGGTTTTGCCGTTCACAGCAATTGCCTTGTGACTGACCAGCTGACGTGCTTCTGAGCGGGTCGAGCCAAAGCCCATGCGGTAGACGACGTTATCCAGTCGGGATTCGAGCAACTGCAACAATACTTCACCGGTAGCGCCTTTCAGGCGAGCGGCTTCTTTGTAGTAGTTACGGAACTGCTTTTCGAGTACGCCATACATACGGCGTACTTTCTGCTTCTCGCGAAGCTGCAAGCCGTAGTCGGAAAGACGCTGACGACGCTGGCCGTGTACACCCGGAATCTGTTCGGATTTACACTTTTTCTCGAAGGGAGTCACACCACTCTTCAAAAAGAGGTCTGTGCCTTCACGACGAGACAGTTTGCACTTCGGTCCAATATAACGAGCCATGAATCTGTCTCCTTAAACGCGGCGTTTCTTAGGCGGACGGCAGCCATTATGGGGAATGGGCGTCGCGTCAGTGATGCTTTGCACGCGGAAGCCGGCGGCATTTAGAGCGCGCACGGCGGATTCACGACCGGGACCTGGGCCTTTGACCAGCACGTCGACGTTTTTCACACCATACTCGGCTGCAGCAGTTGCTGCACGTTCACTTGCTACTTGAGCAGCGAACGGGGTGCTCTTGCGAGAACCACGAAAACCCGAACCACCGGCAGTTGCCCATGAAAGAGCATTGCCCTGGCGGTCTGTGATCGTCACGATCGTGTTGTTAAAAGAGGCGTGAATATGCGCTACGGCGTCCACTACCTGCTTTTTAACCTTTTTACGGTTACTACGCGGGTTAGCCATGTTGATGTCTATTCCTGTCTTTACGTCAACTCTCTATTAAAGAGCCTGCGTATTATTTGCGGATCGGCTTACGCGGGCCCTTACGGGTACGCGCGTTAGTCTTGGTCCGCTGACCACGCAGCGGAAGACTACGGCGATGACGCAGACCACGGTAGCAACCCAAGTCCATGAGACGCTTGATATTCAGCGTGACATCACGGCGTAGGTCGCCTTCTACGGTATACTTACCAACTTCAGAACGAACGGTATCCAGTTCTTCACTGGACAGGTCCTGAATCTTGATAGTCGGCGCGATGCCGGCTGCAGCACAGATGTGCTCAGCACGGGTACGGCCGATCCCGAAGATGTAGGTCAGCGAGATCGCCGCATGCTTGTTGTCCGGGATATTGACGCCTGCAATACGGGCCATCAGCTTACTCCGAAGTTTGAGCGGCTTGCTCGTTTGTTCATCTTTAAAAGGCGCAACAGAATACCTTTACCTGAGCTGGATTGCAAGTGGTGCAACCAACCAGGTAGCAGAGACCCTGACGCCAACATGTTCAGGTCAGGATTAACCCTGACGCTGCTTGTGCCGAGGCTCCGTGCAAATAACGCGTACAGCGCCATTGCGACGGATGATCTTGCAGTTACGGCACATTTTCTTTACGGAAGCTCGAACTTTCATCGATCTTTCTCCAAAAACCGTCTCGCGGTGCGCCCTCGGCACTGATTGCCGAGGGGCTTCCCTCACGGGTATTAAAGCGTTGGACATCGCCTCAGCGCATGATGCCGCCGCTGCCGTAGCCTTTCAGGTTGGACTTCTTCATTACCGAATCGTACTGATTGGACATCAGGTGCGATTGAACTTGAGCCATGAAGTCCATGATAACCACCACGACAATCAACAGGGATGTACCGCCAAAGAAGAACGGAACATTCCAGGCCACAATCAAAAACTGGGGCATCAGAGAAACTGCGGTGATGTACAGTGCACCGAACAAGGTCAGACGTGTCATGACCTTATCTATGTAGCGAGCAGTCTGCTCACCTGGACGTATACCCGGCAAAAAGGCGCCTGACTTTTTAAGATTGTCAGCTACATCTTTGGGGTTGAAGACCAGCGCTGTGTAAAAGAAGCAGAAGAATACCACTGCCGCCGCGAAAAGCAAGATATAAAGCGGTTGACCCGGGCCGAGCGCCTGTGATGCGCGCTGCAGCCACTCCATGCCTTCACCCGCCCCCATCCACTGCCCGATAGATGCCGGGAACAGCAGAATACTGGAAGCAAAGATAGCGGGAATTACCCCGGCCATATTGACTTTCAGTGGCAGATAACTGCTTTGGCCTGCATACATCTTGTTTCCCACCTGACGACGTGGGTAGTTCACCTTGAGGCGGCGTTGGCCGCGCTCGATGAATACCACGAACGCCACAGTGGCGATACCTAGTGCAGACAAAGCCAACAGCGGCAGTACATTCCAGGCGCCTTCATTACGGGCAAGCTCGAAAGCCTGACCGATGCCACCAGGAAGCCCGGCGACGATACCGGCAAAGATCAGCAGTGAGATACCATTGCCGATGCCTTTTTCGGTAATCTGCTCGCCCAGCCACATCATGAACACCGCACCTGACACAAAGGTGACAATAGCAGTGAAATAGAAGCTGAAGTCAGCGCTGTAGGCAATTCCCTGACTAGCCAGGCCGACCGACATGCCGGTGGCCTGAATAAGTGCCAGCAACACCGTGCCGTAGCGGGTGTACTGGCTGATCTTGCGGCGGCCGGCTTCCCCTTCCTTCTTGAGCTGCTCAAGATGGGGGGAAACCGCGGACATCAGCTGCATGATGATCGACGCGGATATATAGGGCATTATGCCCAGCGCGAGGACACTCATGCGCTCCAGTGCACCACCCGAGAACATGTTGAACATGCCCAGAATGGTACCCTGTTGCTCCCTGAACAAGGCAGCAAGCTGGTCAGGATTGATACCGGGTACGGGAATGTGGGCACCGATACGGTAGACCACAATGGCGAGGAGCACGAAGCGCAGACGCGCCCATAGTTCACTCAGACCGCTGCCCATCGCCGGCATATTTCCTGACTTGGCCATTTAGTCCTCTACCTTTCCGCCAGCGGCTTCGATAGCAGCTCGCGCACCCTTGGTGCACTTGATGCCGCGAACGGTAACCGCCTTGTTGAGATCGCCTGACAGGATGATCTTCGCGTGACGCGTAGAATCCTTCAGCACGTTGGCATCTTTCAGAGTGTCCAGAGTAACTTCATCACCGGCTACTTTCGCCAGCTCAGCCACGCGGACTTCTTCTGATACCAGAGACTTGGCAGAGGTAAAACCAAATTTTGGCAGACGACGCTGCAAAGGCATCTGACCGCCTTCAAAACCTGGCTTGACGCTGCCGCCACTGCGTGACTTCTGGCCTTTGTGGCCACGGCCACCGGTCTTGCCCAGACCGGAACCGATACCACGACCAACACGCTTTTCAGCCTGCTTTGAGCCCGGTGCCGGGCTCAGGGTATTGAGTTTCATGGATTACTCTCCCTCAACGCGCACAAGGTAGGTTACCTTGTGGATCATGCCGCGTACGGCGGGGGTGTCTTCCAGTTCAACCGTGTGACCGATGCGACGCAGACCCAAGCCTTTAATAGTAGCTTTGTGCTTGGGCAGAATGCCGATGGTGCTGCGGACCTGGGTAACCTTGATCGTTGCTGCCATGGTATTCACCCCGTGATCGCTTCGACAGACAGGCCACGCTTGGCAGCCACGTCTTCCGGTGCCTGCATTGACGCGAGACCATTGACGGTTGCGCGTACAACGTTGACCGGGTTGGTAGAACCGTAGCACTTGGCCAGTACATCGTGGACGCCAGCGAGCTCAAGTACTGAGCGCATGGCGCCGCCTGCGATGATACCGGTACCTTCGGAAGCCGGCTGCATGTACACCTTGGAAGCACCGTGACGGGCTTTTACCGGGTACTGCAGTGTGTGGCCTGCAAGGTTAACCTTGACCATGTTGCGACGCGCTTGTTCCATCGCCTTTTGAATGGCAACCGGCACTTCACGTGCCTTACCACGACCAAAGCCGACACGACCTTTACCATCACCAACGACGGTCAGTGCGGTAAAGCCGAAAATACGACCACCTTTGACCACCTTGGCGACACGGTTGACCTGCACGAGCTTTTCCTGCAGATCACCGTTTTGCTGTTCGTTCTTCGCCATCGTAAAACCCTTTAGAATTCCAGGCCGCCTTCACGTGCGGCGTCGGCCAGAGCCTTGACGCGACCGTGATACATAAAGCCAGCACGATCGAAGGCCACCTGGGTGATGCCTGCTTCTTTTGCGCGTTCGGCAATCAGGGCGCCAACTTTCGTGGCAGCCTCTGTATTACCGGTCGCACCCTCGCGAAGCGCTTTGTCCAGCGTAGATGCACTGGCCAGCACTTTGCCACCATCCGGCGAGATAATCTGCGCATAGATGTGACGCGGGGTACGGTTGACGCACAGGCGGAACGCGCCTAGCTCGCGGATCTTGGCGCGAGCACGGCGGGCACGACGGAGACGAGATTCTTTCTTCGCGTTCATAACCCTGCCTTACTTCTTCTTGGCTTCTTTGCGACGCACCTGCTCGTCGGCGTACCGAACACCCTTGCCTTTATACGGCTCAGGGGGACGGAAGGCGCGGATTTCCGCGGCGCACTGACCGAGCTTCTGCTTGTCCGCGCTTTTCAGCACGATAACGGTGTTCTTCGGCGTTTCCGCTGAGACACCTTCAGGCAGTTCGTAGTCGACCGGGTGCGAGAAGCCCAGTGAAAGATTGAGCGTCTGGCCCTTTACTTGGGCACGATAACCGACGCCAACAATTTCGAGGGATCTTGTAAAGCCCTCGGATACGCCCGTGACCAGGTTCTGAACCAAGGCGCGGGTGGTACCGGCCATTGCCCAGCTCTTCGCCGATTCACTCGGCGCGAAGGTCAGTTGGCCGTCTTCCTGTGCAATCACGACATCATCGTGAATCTGCATGGAAAGCGTACCTTGACCACCTTTGACGGTCACTGTGCCTGCGTCAAGCTTGATATCAACGCCGGCGGGCAGTTTAACCGGATATTTCGCTATGCGGGACATTCCAGCCTCCTAGAATACGGTGCAGATGACTTCGCCACCGACACCCGCCTGGCGCGCGGCACGATCGGTCATCACACCATTGGAGGTGGTGACAAT
The DNA here is from genome assembly GCA_051748005.1 of Pseudomonadota bacterium. Classification (GTDB taxonomy): domain Bacteria; phylum Pseudomonadota; class Gammaproteobacteria; order Pseudomonadales; family Halomonadaceae; genus Vreelandella. The sequence goes on from JBNJGW010000004.1 coordinate 9,147, forward strand.
CGCGATACCCAGACCATCGGCGACCTTAGGCAGGTTGTCTTTGCCCTTGTACTGGCGCAGAGACGGCTTGGAAACCCGCTGGATGTGGTCGATAACCGGCTTGCCCTCAAAGTACTTGAGAGTCACGGTCAATTCGGGCTTGCTGCTTTCAGCCACTGAGTAATCAGTGATGTAGCCCTCTTCTTTCAGCACGCGGGCCACTTCCACTTTCAACTTGGAGGACGGCATGGTTGCCGTCTCCTTGGTGGCCATCTGCGCATTGCGGATACGGGTAAACATATCCGCCAGAGTGTCTTGCATGCTCATTTAATGTGCGCTCCTGATGATTCTACGTGGCACTTACCAGCTGGACTTTTTAAGGCCAGGGACGTCGCCACGCATGGCGGCTTCACGCAGCTTGTTACGGCCGAGGCCGAACTTGTTATAGAAACCGTGCGGACGGCCGGTAACGCGGCAGCGATTACGCTGACGTACCGGGCTTGAATCGCGCGGCAGTTGCTGCAGCTTAAGCTGCGCGTCGAAGCGCTCTTCGTCGGAAGCGTTAACGTCCTGGATGATTGCTTTGAGTTCAGCGCGCTTGGCAGCGTATTTGGCTACCAGGTTCGTGCGCTTGAGCTCACGCTCTACCATGCTTTTCTTTGCCATGATCCAACCCTTATTTTTTGAAGGGGAAGTTCAGCGCACGCAAGAGTGCACGACCTTCCTCATCGGTGTTGGCGGTAGTGGTGATGGTGACATCCAACCCCCGGATACGGTCGATCTTATCATACTCGAGCTCCGGGAAGATGATCTGCTCACGCACACCCATTGAGTAATTGCCACGACCGTCAAAAGACTTCGGGTTGAGACCACGGAAGTCACGCACGCGAGGAATCGCGATGTTGACCAGGCGGTCCAGGAAATCCCACATACGCTCGCTGCGCAGTGTGACCTTGACACCGATGGGCCAACCTTCACGCACCTTGAAGCCCGCGATGGACTTGCGTGCCTTGGTCACCAGCGGCTTTTGACCGGAAAGCTTCTCCAGATCGCCGATGGCATTATCGATCAGCTTTTTATCGCTGACCGCTTCGCCGATACCCATATTAAGGGTCACTTTCGTGATCCGGGGTACCTGCATTACGTTGGCGTAGCTGAACTCTTCTTTCAGTTTAGCTACAACCTCGTTTTGATAACGTTCTTTCAAGTTCGCCATTTTGCTACCCGACTCACGTTAGGCGTCGATCTGCGTCTGCGTCGACTTGTAGATACGTACCTTGGTACCGTCTTCCTGGACTTGGAACCCGACGCGATCCGCCTTACCGGTCTCCGAATTGAAGATGGCTACGTTGGACGCGTGAATCGGAGCCTCACGCTCAACGATACCGCCCTGATTTCCCGCCATGGGATTTGGCTTGGTGTGACGCTTGATCATATTCACACCGGACACCACAAAGCGGTTTTCTAGTACCCGCTTGACGGTGCCACGCTTGCCTTTATCCTTCCCGGCGATGACGATGACTTCATCGTCACGTTTGATCTTTTGCATATCCGCCTCGCTCCTTACAGCACTTCAGGCGCCAAGGAAATGATCTTCATGAACTTTTCATTACGAAGTTCACGAGTGACCGGCCCGAAAATACGGGTCCCGACCGGCTGTTCGTTGGTGTTATTCAACAGAACCGCCGCATTCCCGTCGAAACGGATCAGCGAACCGTCAGGACGACGGACGCCGCTCTTGGTACGGACGACAACCGCTTTCATGACCTGGCCTTTCTTGACCTTGCCACGCGGGATCGCCTCTTTTACTGATACTTTGATGACGTCACCAACGCGAGCGTAGCGGCGGTGTGAACCGCCTAACACCTTGATGCATTGCACCCGGCGCGCTCCGCTGTTGTCAGCGACATCCAGCATTGTCTGAGTCTGAATCATCGGTTTTCTCCAAACCTAATCTGACTGCACTGGTTGAACAGGCGCAGGCAATTAACCTTTAGCCTGCTCGACCACCTCGATGAGGGTCCAGGCTTTCTTCTTGGACAGCGGACGGCACTCTTGAATAGAGACCGTGTCGCCAGCCTTCGCCTGATTCGACTCATCGTGGGCGTGCAACTTGGTGGAGCGCTTTACGTATTTTCCGTAGATCGGGTGACGCTCACGACGCTCGATCATTACCACGATGGACTTGTCCATCTTGTCACTCACCACTTTACCGGTGAGTGTACGGGCTTTCTTTTCTTCGGCCATCTCAGTCACCTGCCTTCTCGTTAAGCACAGTCTTCACGCGGGCAATATCCCGACGGACCTGCTTGAGCAGATGAGTCTGGCTCAGTTGGCCGGTGGCCTTCTGCATGCGCAGGTTAAACTGCTCGCGGAGGAGTTCGAGGAGCTGTTCCTGAAGCTCTCCGACTGACTTTTCACGAATTTCTTGGGCTTTCATCACATCACCGTCCGTTTCGCAAAGGTGGTGGATATGGGCATTTTCTGGGCGGCCAGCTCAAACGCTTCACGCGCGAGCTCTTCTGACACACCTTCAATCTCATAAAGGACCCGACCCGGCTGGATCTGGGCTACCCAGTACTCGACTGAACCTTTACCTTTACCCATACGAACTTCGAGTGGTTTCTTGGAGATCGGCTTGTCAGGGAATACGCGGATCCAGATCTTGCCGCCACGCTTGACGTGACGTGTGATCGCACGACGGCCGGCTTCGATCTGACGCGCAGTGATGCGGCCGCGACCGGTAGCCTTGAGGCCATACTCCCCGAAGCTAATCTTGCTTCCGCGCTGTGCCAGGCCGCGGTTACGACCTTTCTGCACTTTACGGAATTTTAAACGCTTGGGCTGTAACATCGACTCGCTCTCCCCTTACTTGGAACCTTTCTTCTTGGGCGCGTTGCCGGCGGGCTGTTGCTTGGCCCTGGCACGTACTTCCTCGATACCGCCGAGGATTTCACCCTTGAAGATCCACACTTTGACGCCGATAACGCCGTAGGTGGTGTGAGCTTCGTAAGTGGCGTAGTCGATATCCGCGCGCAACGTGTGCAGCGGAACACGACCTTCGCGGTACCATTCAGTACGTGCGATTTCAGCACCACCCAAGCGGCCTGACAGCTGGATCTTGATACCGCCAGCACCGAGACGCATCGCGTTCTGTACCGCACGCTTCATAGCGCGGCGGAACATGACACGGCGTTCGAGCTGACCGGCAACGTTAGCAGCTACCAGTTTGGCATCCAGTTCCGGCTTGCGAACTTCTTCGATGTTCACATGGACCGGTACGCCCATCATCTCGCCGAGATCACGACGTAGACGATCAACGTCTTCACCCTTCTTGCCAATCACGATACCCGGACGGGCAGTGTGAATGGTGATACGGGCGTTGTTAGCTGGACGCTCGATATTAATGCGGCTCACGGAGGCGTTTTTCAGACGCTCTTCCAGGAAGCTACGCACTGCGAGATCGTTATTGAGCTTATCGGCGTAAGCGCCGCGCTCGGCATACCAGACAGAAGCATGGTCTTTGACGATGCCCAGTCGAATGCCTGTTGGATTGACTTTCTGACCCATCTGGTCGACTCCTACTTCTCGGCTACCTTGACGGTGATGTGACAGGTGCGCTTCAAGATACGATCCGCACGCCCTTTGGCACGCGGCTTGATACGCTTGAGCGTCATGCCCTCATCGACGCAGATGGTCGATACACGCAGCTCGTCGATATCCATGCCGTTATTTTCTTCCGCGTTTGCAATGGCGGACTGCAGCACTTTCTTGACCAGTTTGGCAGCCTTCTTCGGTGAGAAGGTCAGCAGGTCGAGTGCCTCGGCGACCGGTTTACCGCGCACCTGGTCAGCCACCAAACGGGCCTTCTGGGCGGATAAACGAGCGCCACGCAACTTAGCTGTGACTTCCATCTCTCAATCCTCTCTGGCTTACCGTTTGGCTTTCTTGTCCGCTACGTGCCCACGGTAAGTGCGGGTGGCAGCGAATTCGCCTAGCTTGTGACCAACCATTTCCTCGGAAACATGCACCGGGACGTGTTGGCGACCGTTATGTACTGCAATGGTCAGACCTACCATGTTCGGTAGAATCATCGAACGACGCGACCAGGTCTTGATCGGTTTACGGTCGTTCTTTTCCACTGCAACCTCGACCTTCTTCAAAAGATGAAGGTCAATAAAGGGACCTTTCTTTAGTGAACGTGGCACAGCCGTTACCTCTTAATTTCTTGGCAAGTTCAATCACCGAGCCTTACGGCGACGGATGATCAGTTTGTCGGTGCGCTTGTTCTTACGCGTCTTATGACCCTTGGTCGGGACACCCCATGGCGTGACCGGATGACGGCCACCACTGGTGCGGCCTTCACCACCACCGTGCGGGTGGTCTACCGGGTTCATCGCAACACCGCGAACGGTGGGACGTACGCCTCTCCAGCGCTTCGCACCGGCCTTGCCAAGTTGACGCAGGCTGTGCTCAGAGTTACTTACTTCACCCAGGGTCGCGCGGCACTCGGCCAACACTTTACGCATTTCGCCGGAGCGAAGGCGCAAGGTAGCGTAGTTACCTTCACGTGCCACCAGCTGGGCGCTAGTACCGGCGCTGCGAGCAATCTGCGCACCTTTACCCGGCTTGAGCTCGATACCGTGAACGGTAGAACCCAGCGGGATGTTACGCAGCGGCAAAGCATTGCCTTTCCTGATCGGCGCGTTAACACCAGATTCCAGCACGTCACCCGCGCTGACACCTTTCGGTGCAATGATGTAACGACGCTCACCATCGGCATACTTCAGCAGCGCAATGTGCGCACTGCGGTTGGGATCATGTTCCAGACGCTCAACGGTGGCTGGAATGCCATCCTTGGTGCGTTTGAAATCGATCAGCCGATAGTGCTGACGGTGACCACCGCCCACGTGGCGGGTAGTGATGCGACCGTAGTTATTACGACCACCGGACTTGGACTGCTTTTCCAGAAGCGGTGCATAGGCACGGCCCTTGTAAAGCGTCTCGCCAACAATCTTAACGACGTGGCGACGACCGGCGGATGTGGGTTTGGTCTTGACGATTGCCATTATCCGTACTCCTGCCCTTATTCGGCGCCAGAGAAGTCTTCGAGCGTTTCGCCCGCGGCCAGGGTGACATACGCTTTGCGATACCCTTTACGCATGCCAACGCCATTTGCGGTACGCTTCGTCTTACCCTTGACATTCAGCGTCTGAACACTGGCGACTTTCTTGTCGAACAGTGCTTCAACCGCTTTTTTGATCTCGGGCTTGGTAGCGTCGCTCGCCACCTTGAAAACGTACTGATTGCGCTCAGCTGCCATCGCGGCCTTTTCGGTCACGTGCGGCCCGAGCAGAACCTTGAATACGCGTTCCTGGTTCATGCCAGCTTCTCCTCGAATTTACGCAGGGCGGAGACGGTGACCAACACCTTGTCAAAGGCGACCAGGCTCACCGGGTCAGCAGCAGCAACATCCACCACATCAACATGCGGAAGGTTGCGTGCGGCCAGATAGAGCTTCTCGTCAACTTCTTCAGTGACGATCAGGACCTTTTCCAGATCCAACTCTTTCAGCTTGGCAGCGACCTGCTTGGTCTTGGGCGCATCAACGAGAAACTCTTCCACTGCCACCAGACGCTCTTGACGAACGAGCTCGGACAGGATGGAGCGCATCGCTGCGCGGTACATTTTGCGGTTAACTTTCTGGCTGTGGTCCTGAGGACTCGCCGCGAAAGTTACGCCACCACTGCGCCACAGCGGGGAACGAATGGTACCGGCACGTGCACGGCCAGTACCTTTTTGACGCCATGGCTTCTTACCACCACCACGTACGTCAGAGCGATTCTTCTGAGCGCGCGTTCCCTGACGACCGCCGGCCAGATAAGCCGTGACCACCTGGTGAACCAGCGCTTCATTGAATTCATTGCCAAATGTGGCGTCGGCTACTTCAACGGTACCCGCACCTGCAGCAAGATTCAGATTCATTGGTAAACTCCCCTTCAGCCTGCTTTCACGGCGCTGCGAACGATGACATTACTGCCGGTTGCGCCCGGTACAGCACCCTTGATGAGCAGCAAGTTACGCTCGGCATCGACGCGCACGATCTCAAGGCTCTGAACGGTGCAGCGGACATTGCCCATCTGACCGGCCATCTTTTTGCCCTTGAATACACGCCCAGGAGTTTGACACATACCAATGGAGCCCGGCGCGCGGTGCGACAGAGAGTTACCATGAGTATTGTCTTGGGTACGGAAGTTCCAGCGCTTAACAGCACCCTGGAAACCTTTACCCTTGGAGGTACCGGTCACGTCAATCTTCTGACCAGCTTCAAAGAGGGATACGGTGAGTTCGCCGCCCACTTCAGGAGCCTGCTCGCCTTCTTCAAGACGAAACTCCATCAAGGAACGACCAGCCTCAACACCTGCCTTGGCAAACTGACCCGCTTGCGCTTTGGTGAGGTGCTTGGCTTTACGAGAGCCTGTTGTTACCTGAACCGCTGCGTAACCGTCAGTCTCAACTGACTTGACGCGCGTTACGCGGTTAGGATCAACTTCAATAACGGTTACGGGCACAGATGCACCGTCTTCGGTAAAGACGCGGGTCATCCCGGCCTTAGTACCGACCAAACCGATAGTCATTCTCAGTTCTCCTATAGTGTACGGGGCTGTCACCCGCTATGGCTGCCCTTTCCAGAGCATTCCACTAGCACATTGTGTGGCGCCTCACGGCGCGGCGACTGCTGCTTCTGTTGTCTTGATGCTTAGCCTTTGGGGGCAAGCCAGTAAGCGCTGGGTCGCAAGTGTCTAGTGTAGTTAGTCGAGCTTGATTTGCACGTCTACGCCAGCAGCGAGATCGAGCTTCATCAGGGCATCAACTGTTTTCTCAGTAGGCTCAACAATGTCGAGCACACGCTTATGGGTACGAATCTCATACTGGTCACGCGCGTCCTTGTTGACGTGCGGAGAGATCAGTATGGTATAACGCTCACGATTGGTCGGGAGCGGAATCGGACCACGAACCTGAGCACCAGTACGCTTTGCGGTATCAACAATCTCCGCAGTGGACTGGTCGATCAGGCGATGATCGAACGCTTTCAACCGAATGCGAATCTTCTGGTTCTGCATTAGCCCTAAACTCCAATGGATGTCGACGGCGCGAGCCGTCTACCCACGCATTCAAAGGATGCGCATTATAGGCACAGCGATAGCGCATGTCAAACATTTGCTTTCACTGCGCAGAAAAGGGGGCTCTTGAAGAGCCCCCTTGGGTACTTCCGGGTCTATTTACTGAACGATCTTGGCAACAACGCCAGCACCAACAGTACGACCACCTTCACGGATAGCGAAACGCAGACCGTCATCCATCGCGATCGGTGCAATCAGGGTAACAACCATTTTAACGTTGTCGCCCGGCATGACCATCTCGACGCCTTCCGGCAGTTCACAGGTACCGGTTACGTCAGTGGTACGGAAGTAGAACTGCGGACGGTAGCCCTTGAAGAAAGGCGTATGACGACCACCTTCTTCCTTGGACAGTACGTACACTTCTGCTTCGAAGGTAGTGTGCGGGTTGATGGTGCCCGGCTTGGCCAGAACCTGACCACGCTCGACGTCATCACGCTTGGTACCACGCAGCAGGGCGCCAACGTTCTCGCCAGCACGACCTTCGTCGAGCAGCTTGCGGAACATTTCAACACCGGTAACGATGGTTTTGGTGGTGTCGCGGATACCCACGATTTCCACTTCTTCACCGGCCTTGACAACACCGCGCTCTACACGACCGGTAACAACAGTACCACGGCCAGAGATAGAGAAGACGTCTTCGATCGGCATCAGGAACGGCTGGTCGATAGCGCGTTCCGGCTCCGGGATGTACTCGTCCATTGCCTTGATCAGGTTGGCAACAGCGGTCGTACCCATGCCGTTCTCGTCTTCACCGTTCAGCGCCATCAGCGCAGAACCGGTGATGATCGGCGTGTCGTCGCCCGGGAAGTCGTACTCGTCGAGGAGTTCACGAACTTCCATTTCAACCAGCTCAAGCAGCTCTTCGTCATCGACCATGTCAGCCTTGTTCAGGAAGACAACGATGAACGGAACGCCAACCTGGCGAGACAGCAGGATGTGCTCGCGAGTCTGCGGCATCGGGCCGTCAGCAGCAGAACATACCAGGATAGCGCCGTCCATCTGCGCTGCACCGGTGATCATGTTCTTGACGTAGTCAGCGTGCCCCGGGCAGTCGACGTGTGCGTAATGGCGCACTTCAGACTGGTACTCAACGTGAGAAGTCGCGATGGTGATACCGCGCTCACGCTCTTCCGGAGCATTATCAATGGTGTCGAACTCACGCCAGTCACCGCCGAAAACTTCAGCAGAAACGCGGGTCAGAGCCGCTGTCAGGGTTGTTTTACCGTGGTCAACGTGACCGATGGTACCAACGTTGACGTGCGGTTTGGAACGTTCAAATTTTTCCTTAGCCACTGCTATAACCTCTTTATAAGCTAACGGTTAACCGTTTTGATTGATGACGGCTTCTACGACGCTGGAGGGCGCCTCGTCGTATTTCGCGAACTCCATGGAGTAGCTCGCACGGCCCTGGGTCTGTGAGCGCAGGTCGGTTGCATAACCAAACATCTCACCCAGCGGCACCATTGCACGGATAACTTTACCTGAAGAGGAGTCATCCATGCCCTGCACCAAACCGCGACGACGGTTCAGGTCGCCCATGACGTCACCCATAAAGTCCTCGGGAGTCACGACTTCGACCTTCATCACCGGTTCCAGCAACACGGCCTTGGCCTTCCTGGCGCCTTCTTTGATTGCCATGGAAGAGGCAACCTTGAACGCGGTCTCGTTGGAGTCCACGTCATGGTAGGAACCATCGAACAGCGTTACCTTGACATCAATCATCGGGCAGCCCGCGATGACACCGTTCTTGAGCTGTTCGTAGGCTCCCTTCTCCACCGCAGGGATGTATTCCTTGGGAACCACACCACCTACGATTTCCGAAACGAATTTGAAGAAGATTTCATCATCCCCTTCGCCTTTCTCTTCGGCTGTCAGAGGCTCGATGCGCATGACCACATGACCATACTGACCGCGACCACCCGACTGACGTACAAACTTGCCTTCCTGTTCAACACTGCCGCGAATGGTTTCGCGGTAGGCCACCTGAGGCTTACCAATATTGGCATCAACCTTGAACTCACGACGCATACGGTCGACAAGAATATCAAGGTGCAGTTCGCCCATACCGGAAATGATGGTCTGACCAGTCTCTTCGTCGGTTTTCACCTGGAAGGACGGATCCTCCTGAGCCAACTTGCCCAGTGCAACACCCATCTTTTCCTGGTCAGCCTTGGATTTCGGCTCAACGGCTACCGAAATAACCGGATCCGGGAATTCCATACGCTCAAGGACGATCTTGTTGTTGATATCACACAGGGTATCGCCTGTCGTGACATCCTTCAGACCGATACAGGCGGCGATGTCGCCCGCACGTACTTCCTTGATCTCTTCACGCGAGTTGGAGTGCATCTGCACGATACGACCGACGCGCTCTTTCTTGCTTTTGACCGAGTTGAAGACACCGTCACCTGAATTCAGCACGCCAGAGTAGACGCGAATAAAGGTTAGGGTACCTACGAAGGGGTCGGTTGCAATCTTGAAAGCCAGGGCGGCAAAAGGAGCACTGTCATCCGCTTCACGGGTATCAACAGTACCGTCCTTGTCGTCAAGCTCACCTTCAATTGCCTTGACTTCTGTCGGTGACGGCATGTATTCGATAACGCCATCCAGCACTGCCTGAACGCCCTTGTTCTTGAAGGCCGAACCACAGGTCACCAGGACGATATCGTTAGCCAGGGTACGCGCGCGCAGACCCGCCTTGATCTCTTCAACGGTCAGTTCGCCGCCTTCAAGGTACTTGTCCATCAACTCGTCAGTACCTTCGGCAGCCGCTTCGACCATTTCTTCGCGGTACTTCTCAGCTGTTTCCTGCAGCTCTGCCGGAATATCGGCAAGCTCGTAGTTCATGCCCAGGCTGGCTTCATCCCACAGGATGGCCTTCATCTGGATCAGGTCGATAACGCCCTTGAAGTCTTCTTCCGTGCCCCAGTTGATCTGGATCGGCACGGCTTTGGCGCCCAGACGCTCTTTCAGCTGGTCAACCACCATGAAGAAATCAGCGCCGGTACGGTCCATCTTGTTGACGAAGACCATGCGCGGAACTTCATACTTGTTAGCCTGACGCCAGACGGTTTCCGTCTGCGGCTGAACACCGGATGAACCACACAGAACCACGACAGCACCATCAAGAACACGCAAGGAACGCTCAACTTCGATCGTGAAGTCTACGTGCCCCGGTGTATCGATGATGTTGATGCGGTGCTCAGGAAACTGCTTGTCCATGCCCTGCCAGAAACAGGTGGTCGCAGCAGAAGTAATGGTAATACCACGCTCCTGCTCCTGCTCCATCCAGTCCATGGTGGCCGCACCATCATGAACCTCACCCACCTTGTGTGACAGGCCGGTGTAAAACAGTACACGCTCGGTTGTCGTGGTTTTACCCGCGTCAACGTGCGCGACGATACCGATATTACGGTAACGATTTAATGGGGTCTTGCGTGCCACGGTGGTAGCTCCCGTTGGTTGGCGATGCTCGAAAACTGGCTGCAACTGGGTGTTTATATGCCAATGCCGCCACCCGGTGGATGACGGCGCCTGATACATAGATGACTCAGCACCAGCCTAGGCAGCGAGCTTAGAAACGATAGTGAGAGAATGCCTTGTTGGCTTCAGCCATACGGTGCACGTCTTCACGCTTCTTGACCGCAGAACCCTTGCCTTCTGCGGCATCCAGCATTTCACCCGCCAGACGCTGCACCATTGTTTTCTCACCGCGACGACGCGCCGCGTCGACCAGCCAGCGCATTGCCAGCGCTTGACGACGGGACGGACGAACTTCTACCGGCACCTGATAGGTCGCACCACCCACGCGGCGCGACTTGACTTCGACCATTGGCTGGATGGTTTCCAGCGCCTTGTCGAAGATCTCCAGCGGCTCTTCTTTACTACGCTCGGCAACCTTGTCCAACGCACCATAGACGATGCGCTCAGCTACGGACTTCTTGCCGCTGAACATCAGGTGGTTCATGAATTTCGCCAGGCGCTCACTTCCGAATTTAGGATCCGGCAGGATGTCGCGCTTTGCTGCAATTCTTCTTCTAGGCATGATAAGCCCTCAATTAAGGATCCTTCAGGTAAACTCGAGACTCACCGCTAATCAGCCGCTCGACCTTACTCTTATCAGACCAACAAAAATTCAGTTATCGCTTTAATAAACTACGTCTTGTCCGCTTCATCTATCTGACACAGTCAGAAAGATCTTACGACTTGGGACGCTTGGTACCGTACTTGGAACGGCCCTGCTTACGGTTTTGAACACCAGAGGTATCCAAAGCACCGCGAACGGTGTGATAGCGCACACCTGGCAAATCCTTTACACGGCCGCCACGAATCAGGACAACAGAGTGTTCCTGAAGGTTGTGGCCTTCACCGCCGATATAGGAAGACACTTCGAAACCGTTGGTAAGGCGCACACGGCAGACCTTACGCAGGGCCGAGTTCGGCTTCTTCGGGGTAGTAGTATAAACGCGGGTGCAAACACCACGCTTTTGCGGGCATGCCTGAAGCGCCGGCACGTCACTTTTTGTGACCGGGCGCTTGCGCGGCTTGCGCACGAGCTGATTAATCGTTGCCATAGCTGTAGCTGACTCCAATGGTTGCCTTGCCTTACAGTGAGTACGGGCGAACCCACCCCACTATTGAAGGCTGCGCATTCTAATCGTTATGCCCGGGTAACGTCAAGAGCAACTTGACCGCCAGCCCGGGCACAACAGGTTTAGAGCTCTTCGTCGGAATCCAGCGCGGTCAGCTGAGCACCCAGTTCCTGTTCGACTTCAGAAGCCGACGGATTGAACAGGCGTTCAACGTCTTCGCGCTTGCGACGACGCTCGGCGTGGTGGGTAAGACCGGTACCGGCCGGGATCAAGCGTCCCACCACTACGTTCTCTTTCAGGCCGCGCAGATAATCGCGCTTGCCTGTCACGGCGGCTTCTGTCAGCACGCGCGTGGTTTCCTGGAAGGATGCCGCCGAGATAAACGACTCCGTTGCCAGACTTGCCTTGGTGATACCCAGCAGCAGGCGGCTGTACTTGGCCGGGAACTTACCTTCTTTCTCCAGCCGCGCGTTCTGTTCGAGCACGCGCACCAGTTCAGCCTGATCACCGTTGATAAAGTCGGAATCACCCGAATCAACAATCTCCACCTTGCGCAGCATCTGACGCACAATAACTTCGATATGCTTGTCGTTGATGCCAACACCCTGCAAGCGGTAAACCTCTTGCACTTCAGCGGTGATGTACTTGGCCAGCTCGCTGACGCCAAGCAGGCGCAGAATATCGTGCGGATTACTGGGGCCATCGGAGATGACCTCACCCTTCTCGACTTTCTCGCCTTCGAAGACCGCAATCTGGCGCCACTTCGGAATCAGCATCTCAAACGGATCGCCTTCATCCGGGGTAATCGCCAGACGACGCTTGCCCTTGGTTTCCTTGCCGAAGCTGATGACACCGCTGATCTCGGCCAGGATGGACGATTCCTTCGGCTTACGCGCTTCGAACAGATCGGCCACACGCGGCAGACCACCGGTAATATCCTTGTTGCCCGACGCTTCTACCGGAATACGCGCAACTACCTCACCCACACCGATGGTGGCACCATCGTCGACCGAGATAATCGAGTTGCCAGGCAGCAGGTATTGAACCGGGGTGTTAGCACCGGAGACGGCAACGTACTCACCCGCAGCGTCTTTCAGCATGATCATCGGGCGCTTGTCACGACCCACCATTGGGCGCGCTGCAGATTCAATAACCTCAATCGATGACAGGCCGGTCATTTCATCCACGGTGCGGTGCATGGTGACACCTTCATCAAGGTCCACAAACTGCGCCTGACCTTCCACTTCAGCAATGATCGGGTGCGTGTGCGGGTCCCATTTGGCGACAATCGCACCGGCATCAACCACATCACCGTCACGCACTGAAAGCTCAGCGCCGTAAGGCAGCTTGTAGTACTCACGCTCACGGCCATGGTCATCGGCAACGGCCAAGGCACTGGAGCGGGACACCACGACCAGCTTGCCGTCGTTACGTTCTACGTGCTTGATGTTGTGCAGGCGCACCTTGCCACCATGCTTGACCTGAACACTATCCACTGCGGAAGAACGCGAGGCCGCGCCGCCGATGTGGAAGGTACGCATGGTCAACTGGGTACCCGGCTCACCGATGGACTGGGCAGCGATAACGCCGACAGACTCACCAATATTGACCTGATGACCGCGCGCCAGGTCACGACCGTAACAGGACGCACACACGCCGTGCGAAGTCGCGCAGGTAATCGTCGAGCGTACAATAATTTCGTCAACGCCCATGGTGTCCAGGGCATCACACCACTTCTCGTCGAGCAGGGTGCCACGCGGAATCAGCACATCATCAGTAGCCGGGTCCACGACATCCTGCGCCACGACACGCCCCAGAACACGCTGGGACAGCGGTACGATGATGTCACCGCCTTCAATCACCGGGTGCAGGGTCAAGCCGTTATCTGTGCCACAATCCGTTTCGGTGATCACCAGGTCCTGTGCGACGTCCACCAGACGGCGCGTCAGGTAACCGGAGTTGGCAGTTTTCAGCGCCGTATCCGCCAGACCCTTACGTGCACCGTGGGTCGAGATGAAGTACTGGAGTACGTTCAGACCTTCACGGAAGTTGGCCACGATCGGCGTTTCGATGATCGAACCATCCGGCTTGGCCATCAGGCCACGCATACCCGCCAGCTGGCGGATCTGGGCGGCAGAACCACGCGCACCGGAGTCGGCCATGATAAAGACGCTGTTGAACGAGTCCTGTTCCACCTCGTTGCCGTCACGATCAATTACGGTTTCTTTTTCGATACCGTTCATCATCGCCTTGGCGACTTTATCGTTGGCCTTGGACCAGATATCGATAACCTTGTTGTACTTCTCACCTGCGGTTACCAGGCCAGAAGAGAACTGGTCTTCAATCTCTTTAACTTCGGCTTCTGCACCATCCACGATGGCGGCCTTCTCGTCCGGGATAACAAAATCGTTAACCCCGATGGAGGCGCCCGACCAGGTTGCCAGACGGAAACCGGTGTACATCAGCTGGTCAGCAAAGATGACCGTCGGCTTGAGGCCGGCACGGCGATATACTTCGTTGATCAGGTGCGAAATTGCCTTTTTCTTCATCGGCCGATCGATCAGGTCAAACGGCACGCCTTCGGGCAGAATGCGGAACAGCAGTGCGCGACCTACTGTGGTGTCGTAAATCCGGCGGTGAAAGGTCCGCTCGCCGGTTTCTTCATCCACATCCACTTCGTCCAGACGCACCTTGACCTTGGCGTGCAGCGATACTGCCTGGGTGCCAAAGGCGCGCTCAACCTCATTGAGGTCAGACAGCACCATGCCTTCGCCTTTGGCGTTGATCTTTTCGCGGGTCATGTAATAAAGACCCAGAACAACGTCCTGCGACGGCACGATAATCGGCTCGCCGTTAGCCGGTGACAGCACATTATTGGTGGCCATCATCAAGGCACGCGCTTCGAGCTGGGCTTCCAGGGTCAGCGGTACGTGTACCGCCATCTGGTCACCGTCAAAGTCGGCGTTGTAGGCAGCACAGACCAGCGGGTGAAGCTGGATCGCCTTACCTTCAATCAACAGCGGCTCAAACGCCTGGATACCCAGACGGTGAAGTGTCGGCGCGCGGTTAAGCAGTACCGGGTGCTCGCGAATAACATCGGCGAGGATATCCCAGACTTCCGGCAGCTCGCGCTCAACCATCTTCTTGGCGGCCTTGATCGTTGAGGCGTAGCCCAGCGACTGCAGCTTGGAGTAGATAAACGGCTTGAACAGCTCCAGCGCCATTTTCTTGGGCAGGCCACACTGGTGCAGGCGCAGGGTCGGGCCCACGGTGATAACCGAACGGCCTGAGTAGTCAACGCGCTTACCCAGCAGGTTCTGACGGAAACGCCCCTGCTTACCCTTGATCATGTCGGCCAGGGACTTCAGCGGGCGCTTGTTGGAGCCTGTGATGGCACGGCCACGGCGGCCGTTATCCAGGAGGGCATCCACTGCTTCCTGCAGCATGCGCTTTTCGTTGCGCACGATGATATCCGGCGCGTTAAGATCCAGAAGACGCTTCAGGCGGTTGTTACGGTTGATCACACGACGATAAAGGTCGTTGAGATCCGAAGTCGCAAAGCGGCCGCCATCCAGCGGTACCAGCGGACGCAGGTCCGGCGGCAGCACAGGCAGCACTTCCATGACCATCCACGCCGGCGCATTGCCGGAATGGTAGAAGGCTTCCAGCAGCTTCAGACGCTTGGAAAGCTTCTTGATCTTGGTTTCCGAGTTAGTCTGCGGAATTTCTTCACGCAGGTGGTTAATCTCTTCTTCAAGATCGATGTCTTTGAGCAGTTCCTGAACGGCTTCGGCGCCCATACGGGCATCAAAGTCATCGCCAAACTCTTCAAGCGCTTCGAAATACTGCTCGTCGTTGAGCAGTTGACCACGCTCCAGGGTGGTCATACCTGGGTCAATGACCACAAAGCTTTCGAAGTACAGCACGCGCTCGATATCCCGCAGGGTCATATCGAGGAACATGCCGATACGCGACGGCAGTGACTTCAGAAACCAGATGTGAGCGACCGGCGAAGCCAGTTCGATATGGCCCATGCGCTCACGGCGCACGGCAGCCTTGGTGACTTCAACGCCACACTTCTCACAGATGATGCCACGGTGCTTCATGCGCTTATACTTGCCGCACAGGCATTCGTAATCCTTGACCGGACCGAAGATCTTGGCACAGAACAGGCCATCCCGCTCCGGCTTGAAGGTACGGTAGTTGATGGTCTCGGGCTTTTTCACCTCGCCGAACGACCAGGAGCGAATCATGTCCGGCGACGCCAGAGTAATCTTGATCGCGTCAAACTCTTCAGTCTGTGACTGCGATTTGAGGACTTTTACCAAATCTTTCATTGGACAGCTCCTAGCTCTCTAACTCGATATCGATGCCCAGCGAGCGGATTTCCTTCACCAGTACGTTGAAGGATTCCGGCATGCCTGCCTGCATGGTGTGGTCGCCATCCACGATGTTCTTGTACATCTTGGTGCGGCCTTCGACGTCGTCCGATTTGACGGTGAGCATTTCCTGCAGCGTGTACGCGGCGCCATAAGCTTCCAGTGCCCACACTTCCATCTCACCGAAACGCTGACCACCGAACTGCGCCTTACCACCCAACGGCTGCTGGGTTACCAGTGAGTAGGAGCCGGTAGAACGGGCGTGCATCTTGTCGTCTACCAAGTGGTTCAACTTCAGCATGTACATGTAACCGACGGTCACCGGGCGATCAAAGGACTCGCCGGTACGTCCGTCATAAAGGGTCATCTGGCCGGAATCCGGAATATCCGCCAGGCGTAGCAGATGCTTGATCTCGTGCTCCTGAGCACCATCAAAGACAGGCGTTGCCATGGGCACACCGCCCTTGAGGTTTTTCGCCAGCGCAATCACTTCCTCATCGGTCAGCGAACTGATGTCCTCTATCCGCGTGCCCGGCGTGTTGTAGATCTGGCCAAGGAAGTCACGAATTTCTGCGACCTGCTGTTCACGGGCGTCACGCAGCATGGCATCAATCTTCATGCCAAGGCCACGGGCGGCCATGCCCAGGTGGGTTTCAAGAATCTGACCGACGTTCATCCGCGACGGTACACCCAAGGGGTTCAGTACCACATCGACCGGCTCACCGTTATCATCAAACGGCATGTCCTCGATCGGCATGATCGCTGAGATAACACCCTTGTTACCATGGCGCCCAGCCATCTTGTCACCCGGCTGGATGCGGCGCTTGACGGCCATGTAGATCTTGACGATCTTGAGTACGCCCGGCGCCAGGTCATCGCCCTGGGTCAGTTTGCGCTTCTTGTCTTCAAAGCGCTCGTCCATTTCCTTGCGACGGCTCTCAAGCTGCTCATCGGCCTGGGCCAGCAGCTCATTGCAGGATTCATCCTGAATGCGCAGCTTGAACCACTGCTGACGGGGCAGTTCATCCAGGTAAGCTTCATCGAGCACATCACCTTTCTTGAGCTGCGGGCCGCCATTGACGACTTGACCGATCAGGGTCTGCTTAAGGCGCTCAAAAGTGGCATCTTCGGCAATCCGGTAGGTTTCCTGCAGATCTTTACGGACTTCATCCAGCTGCATCTGCTCGATGGCGATGGCGCGCGAGTCTTTTTCAACACCATCACGGGTGAACACCTGAACGTCAATCACCGTCCCTATCATGCCGGTCGGGGCGCGCAGAGACGTGTCTTTAACATCCGATGCTTTTTCACCGAAGATGGCACGCAGCAGCTTTTCTTCCGGCGTCAGCTGGGTTTCACCCTTGGGCGTTACCTTACCGACCAGAATATCCCCCGGGCCCACTTCAGCACCGACATAGACCACACCGGCTTCATCCAGCTTGGAAAGCGCTGATTCACCGACGTTGGGAATATCCGCAGTGATGTCTTCTGGCCCCAACTTGGTGTCCCGCGAGACACAGGTCAGTTCCTGAATATGGATAGTGGTGAAACGGTCTTCCTGGGCTACCCGCTCGGAAAGCAGGATGGAATCCTCGAAGTTGTAACCGTTCCAGGGCATGAAGGCGATACGCATGTTCTGGCCCAGCGCAAGATCCCCCATGTCGATGGAAGGACCATCGGCCAGGATGTCACCGCGTGCCACATCATCACCCGGGCGCACAATCGGGCGCTGGTTCATGCAGGTGTTCTGGTTCGAGCGGGTGTACTTGGTCAGGTTATAGATATCAACACCGGCTTCACCGCCAATGATTTCATCTGCATTGACACGTACCACGACGCGACGGGCATCCACTGAATCAATCACGCCGCCTCGCCGTGCAACCGCACAGACACCTGAGTCACGGGCAACAAAGCGCTCCATGCCGGTACCTACCAGCGGCTTGTCGGCACGCAGGGTGGGAACCGCCTGACGCTGCATGTTCGCACCCATCAAGGCGCGGTTAGCATCATCGTGCTCCAGGAACGGAATCAACGCCGCTGCCACGGAGACCACCTGACGTGGCGATACGTCCATCAGCGTCACCTGCTCAGGGCGCATGAAGGTCGTCTCACCGCGGTGGCGCACCTGAACCAGGTCGTCACTCAGCTTGTTGGTTTCGTCAACGCCCGCCGACGCCTGAGCGATAACGTAGTCACCCTCCTCGATCGCCGAGAGGTGAACGATATCGTCGGTCACCTGACCCGCATTCACCTTACGGTACGGCGTTTCCAAAAAGCCGTAGCTGTTGGTGTGGCTGTAGGTCGCCAGCGAGTTGATCAGACCGATGTTCGGGCCTTCCGGCGTTTCGATCGGGCACAGACGGCCATAGTGCGTGGCGTGAACGTCACGCACTTCAAAGCCAGCGCGCTCACGGGTCAGACCACCTGGACCGAGCGCAGAGACACGACGCTTGTGGGTAACCTCGGAAAGCGGGTTGTTCTGATCCATGAACTGAGACAGCTGGCTGGAACCGAAGAATTCTTTCACCGCTGCTGCTACCGGCTTGGCGTTGATGAGATCCTGCGGCATCAGACCTTCGCTTTCCGCCATGGAAAGACGCTCTTTAACCGCGCGCTCAACGCGCACCAGGCCAACGCGGAACTGGTTTTCGGCCATTTCGCCAACACAGCGAATACGGCGGTTACCCAGGTGATCGATATCGTCAACGTCACCAAAGCCGTTACGGATATTGATCAGTTCACGCAGGACATCCAGGATGTCTTTCTTGTCCAGTACGCCAGAACCGGTATCTTCTTCACGACGCAGACGACGGTTGAACTTCATGCGTCCAACGTTGGACAGGTCGTAGCGGTCTTCAGAGAAGAACAGGTTGTTGAACAGCGTTTCAGCGGCATCCTTGGTGGGCGGTTCGCCCGGGCGCATCATGCGATAGATTTCAACCAGTGCTTCAAGCGCTGAGCCGGTAGTGTCCAGCTTCAGGGTATCGGAAATGAAGGAACCACAGTCCAGATCGTTGGTGTACAGCGTTTCGATATCGGTGATACCACCCTGGGCCATGACTTCCAGCACTTCAGGGGTGATCTCGGTGTTACAGGCAACAATCAGCTCGCCGGTCTTGCGATCAATCTGATCCTTGGCCAGCGTCTTGCCAAACAGATACTCCATCGGCACATCAAGACGCTCCAGACCGGATTTCTCCAGCTGGCGAATGTGCTTCTGAGTAATCCGGCGGCCCTCTTCAACAATCACGCTGCCATCAGCATCCTTGATGTCAAATGTCGCGGTCTCACCCCGCAGGCGTGAAGGTACAAGCTCAACAGAAAAGCCGGACTTTTCGATGTGGAACTTGCTGGTCTCGAAGAATTCACCGAGGATTTCTTCAGTGTTCATTCCCAGGGCACGCATCAACACAGAGGCCGGCAGCTTGCGGCGACGGTCGATACGTACAAAGACGTTGTCCTTAGGATCAAACTCGAAATCCAGCCAGGAGCCACGATAAGGAATGACACGCGCTGAGTACAGCAGCTTGCCAGACGAATGGCTCTTGCCTTTATCATGATCGAAAAACACACCGGGCGAGCGGTGGAGCTGGGAAACAATAACCCGCTCGGTACCGTTAATAACGAAGGTACCGTTTTCGGTCATCAGAGGGATCTCCCCCATGTAGACTTCCTGTTCCTTGATATCCTTGATCGCCTTGTTGGATGAATCGCGATCGTAAATAATCAAGCGAACCTTGACACGCAGCGGCGCGGAGTAAGTCACGCCGCGCAGCTGACATTCCTTGACATCGAATGCCGGCGTGCCAAAGCGATAACTGACATACTCCAGCGCCGCGTTCCCCGAGAAGCTCTCAATGGGAAACACAGACTTGAACGCCGCGTGCAAGCCCACTTCGTGCCGCTCGTCGGGCGAGCGGTCTTGCTGGAGAAAACCGTAATAGGAATCAAGCTGGATGGCCAACAAGTAAGGCACATCCATTACTTGGGGCAGTTTGCCGAAATCCTTGCGGATGCGTTTTTTCTCAGTGTATGAGTAAGCCATCTGTATTCCCCAGCTTGTTCACCATGGGTGACCGGTGCGTGGTCATCTGCCCCGCGGGCGTTTCAGACGCAGACAGCAAGCTCCTAGAAGGGTAGCTCGCCGTCAAAAATCTAGAATTCGTTGCGTTGTGATGACGACGGTTAATGGTCATGCATTGTCGTGTCACTGACGCGTCTGCTGCAACAGCGCTAGTGCTGTTGTAACAGAAAAAGGCCGGCAGCGGGAATTTCCCGCCGCCAGCCGCGGAAGTTTACGCAGCGCGTAAAGCCCGAGCCATTGATTACTTGAGCTCGACGCTTGCGCCCGCTTCTTCCAGCTTCGCCTTGGCTGCTTCAGCATCGTCCTTGGACATTGCTTCTTTGATAGTTGCCGGAGCACCGTCAACAGCGCCTTTGGCTTCTTTCAGGCCAAGACCGGTAAGCTCACGTACTGCCTTGATGACGTTAACTTTCTTGTCACCAGCAGCAGTCAGCACCAGGTCAAATTCAGTCTGCTCTTCAGCTGCTTCTTCGCCGCCGCCACCAGGGCCAGCAACAACAGCCGCTGCTGCAGAAACGCCGAATTTCTCTTCCATTGCTTCGATCAGTTCAGCAACTTCCATCACAGACATTTCAGCGACGGCGTTGATGATATCGTCTTTGGTCAGTGCCATTGTTTCATTCCTAACTTTGCGGGAGTCTCGGTAACCCGATGACTCAGGGTTCATTGCTCGTATCAGGCAGCGCTATGCCACCCGCAGAAAGAGTGGCTTATGCCGCTTCTTCCTGCTTCTGGTCGCGCAGAGCGGCCAGAGTACGAACCAGCTTGCCAGCGGAAGCTTCTTTCATTACCGACATCAGTTTGGCAATTGCCTCATCGTAGGTCGGTAGGGTTGCCAGACGGTCGATGTCAGCAGCCGGAATCAGCTCACCTTCGTAGGCCAGTGCCTTAACTTCGAAGTTCTGATCCTTTTTGGCGAACTCTTTGAACAAGCGAGCGGCAGCGCCCGGATGATCAGTAGAGAATGCCAGCAAGGTAGGACCTACAAAGCTCTCGTTCAGGCACTCCCATTGAGTACCTTCGAGGGCACGGCGTGCCAGGGTGTTGCGGACAACACGTACCTGAACGCCATTCTCACGCGCCTGCTTGCGCAGATCGGTCATCTTGCTGACCGGCACGCCGCGAGAATCGGCAACTACGACGGAGAGTGCGTCCTTAGCCGCTTCACTGACCTCGGCAACAATCGCTTTCTTGCCTTCAAGTGCTAGTGGCACAGTGATCACTCCTTCGTGCCGAAACCTAAAAGCAGGTTCCGGTGGTTACCATCTCTTCCAACTCATCGGGGCTCTCGCCCATCCTGATGACGCCGGAAGCCTAAGGGATGGTGCTCACCAGAGATCGGCTTAGCTGAAAAGCGTCTACCAACTGGCGGCAACACCATCTGCGCAGGTGATTCTCATCATTAAGTTACGCTTGACGCGTACCGCCTGCGGTCTTTGACGGCGCCCTGCCGTCAGCTCTATGGACTGGAGACAGGGACCGCAAAGTTCTTGCTCTTTTTACTGCCTTGACAACACAAGGGTCTGCAACGGGACTACTTGGCTTACAGGTAAGCTGAGTGGTCGACCGTCAGGCCAGGGCCCATAGTTGTAGACAGCGTCATCTTCTTGAAGTAAATACCCTTTGAAGCGCTCGGCTTAAGCCGCTTCAGGTCACCAATCAGGGCTTCAATATTGCCCCTGATAGCGTCAGCTTCAAAATCAACCTTACCGACGGTGGTATGAATAATACCGTTCTTGTCGGTACGGAAGCGGACCTGGCCGGCTTTGGCATTCTTGACAGCCGTTGCGACATCAGGCGTTACCGTGCCAACCTTGGGGTTAGGCATCAGGCCACGCGGGCCAAGAATCTGGCCCAGCTGACCCACGACGCGCATGGCGTCCGGCGAGGCGATGACGACGTCAAAGTCCATTACGCCTTTCTTGACCTGATCAGCCAACTCTTCCATACCGACGATATCAGCGCCAGCTTCTTTAGCAGCATCTGCATTGGCACCCTGGGTAAAGACAGCAACACGCACATCTTTACCGGTACCGTTAGGCATGACGGTGGCGCCACGCACTACCTGATCGGATTTACGCGGGTCTACGCCCAGGTTAATCGCAACATCCACGGATTCCTTGAACTTGACCGTGGAAAGTTCTGACAGCAGTGCCACGGCTTCTTCAACCGAGTAGACCTTGCTGGAATCAACCTTTTCACGAATCAGCTTGGCGCGCTTAGACAGTTTAGCCATGATTACAGACCCTCCACGTTTAGGCCCATGCTGCGAGCGCTGCCCGCAATGGTGCGCACAGCGGCGTCAAGATCGGCAGCCGTCATATCAGGCTCTTTGGTCTTGGCGATTTCCTCAAGCTGCTCACGGGTCACCGTGCCAACCTTCTTCTTGTTCGGCTCACCAGAACCGGACTTGATACCTGCAGCTTTCTTGAGCAGCACGGCAGCAGGCGGTGTCTTGGTGACGAAGGTGAAGCTACGGTCAGAATAGACAGTAATCACGACAGGCGTCGGCAGGCCAGGCTCGATGTCCTGAGTCTCGGCGTTAAACGCTTTACAGAATTCCATGATGTTAACGCCGTGCTGACCCAGCGCAGGACCCACGGGCGGACTTGGATTGGCTTTACCAGCTGCAACCTGCAGCTTGATGTAAGCCTGTACTTTCTTGGCCATAATTTACTCCAGTTGGGTATAACGCCTTGCGGCTCCCCGATGACATTTGGCCGCCATGTGACGACCAATGAAAAACTGACAATTATTTATCAAAACCGTTTACTGGTTAAAACTACTTACCAGTCAAAACCATGCAAACCGCCGCGACAGCCAACCAGAGTCAGCTTCTCAGCGGCGTAAAACTATTCTTTTTCTACCTGAGAGAACTCAAGTTCGACGGGTGTTGAACGCCCAAAGATCAGCACGCTGACATGCAGACGACTTTTCTCATAATTGACTTCTTCAACGACGCCATTGAAATCTGCAAAGGGCCCGTCAACCACACGAACAGACTGACCTGGCTCGAACATTGTCTTGGGACGCGGCTTATCCACACCGTCCTTGACACGATTCAATATAGCGTCCGCTTCACGAGTAGTAATAGGCGCCGGCTTTTCCTTGGTGCCACCAATAAAACCCATTACCCGGGGTGTTTCATTCACCAGGTGCCAGGTGTCATCGGCCATTTCCATCTCGACCAGCACGTAGCCAGGATAAAATTTACGCTCACTCTTGCGGCGCTTGCCATCACGAACTTCAACAACTTCTTCGGTCGGCACCAGAATCTCGCCGAAACGATCTTCCACTCCGTACATCTTGACCCGCTCAAGGAGCGAACGCATGACATGCTTTTCAAAGCCGGAATAGGCGTGAACGACGTACCAACGCTTGGACATGAAAACTCCTAACCGATAACGCCGGACATCGCCCAGCTGAGAAGCGTGTCAATCAACCACAACATCAGGCCAACCACGAGAACAGCCGCTAACACGATAGCGGTTGTCTGAACTGTTTCAGGGCGCGTTGGCCATACGACGCGCTGAATCTCTTTCTTGGCCTCTTGAGCCAGAACAACAAGATTCTTGCCCTTCTCGGTCATCAGCGCGACTGCTCCAGCCGCAGCACAGAGCACAACAACACCAAGGACACGATAGAGCAGGGCCACGTCGGCAAAAAAGGTGTTACCAACCACGGCTGCTAACAAAAGCGCTACGACCGCTGCCCATTTGAGCCCGTCATGACGCGACTGTTGTACCTCAGCGCCATGCTTTACAGAATTAGGCTTCATAAAACGAGACTCCCTAGGGTACAGCGAACGATAAAGGAATTCTTGAGAGGCACGCCAACTTGAGGGAAGTTGGCAGGCCAGGAGGGAATCGAACCCCCAACCTGCGGTTTTGGAGACCGCTGCTCTGCCAATTGAGCTACTGGCCTGTATCGTGCTGAACGAACAGATAAGACACCTGTTCAATAGCGGGCGCCATCATAGCGAAGGACTCACTAATTGACAACCCTTATCTGCACTTTCAGCTCACTTTAACCAAAAGATGCGCTGAAGACAGTGACAAAAAAAGCGAGCCAGGCTCGCTTTTCTCGAATTTATGGAGCTCATGGACGGAATTGAACCGTCGACCTCACCCTTACCAAGGGTGTGCTCTACCCCTGAGCTACATGAGCATATCGCACAAAACTCCATGCAGAAACATTACTCTGGCTTCTGCACAAAGCCTACACAAACTCTGGAGCGGGTGGCGGGAATCGAACCCGCACCATCAGCTTGGAAGGCTGAGGTTCTACCATTGAACTACACCCGCTTTACAGTAATGCCAGACCGAAAGGCGTAGCTTTATGCGCATCACTGTCAATCAATTCTGGTGGAGAGGGAAGGATTCGAACCTTCGAAGCTTTCGCGGCAGATTTACAGTCTGCTCCCTTTGGCCACTCGGGAACCTCTCCAACATGGCGGCACATTGTGCCCTATTCCAGGAAAGTGTCAACCTTTAATTTGCCAACTTCGCCAGGTGCTGCTTGGCGGAATTTACTGAAGCAGATGACTGCAACAGACACATTGGCATAACTTCTCGCCTTGGAACGCGCAGCATTGTGTCAAAGGAGCATTGAGAATGCAAGCCCTGCACGTATTTTTTCAAGCGAAACCGGATTTGGCACCCCAGGCGCTCCCGACATCCGACCCGCTCGCTCGGCTGGCGTCAACGGAAAACTGGCTTCAAGCCCACCATAGACCATATCTGGCCAGACCGCATGCGGCACCTGAACGCCTCTGGAGACAACCCGGGCATCACCACCGGTCAGCAGCATCGGCAGCGCCACGTCCTGCTGGTCACACACCTCACTGTAAATACGGTTAATAGCACTGACAGCCGCCATATAGATACCGTGATTGACCGCCTCCACGGTGCGCCTGCCTGGTTCCAGCAATTCCGCCGCCTCGCTTTCAGGGTCAATGGCCACGTTGCGCGTTCCCAGCTTGAGGCTTTCCTTCATCAGCCTCAGACCAGGAATGATATACCCCCCCAGGTGATGTCCACCTGGAACAACAAAATCGACGGTAATAGCACTGCCGCAATCCACCGCACAGCAGCCACCTGCCAGCTGATATCCCGCCAGCGCCCCCATCCAGCGGTCAACCCCCAAACGGTTTGGTTCATCATAGCCATTGATAACCCCCAGGGCCTCACGGGTCGAGCTGGCGACAAAGACATTGGGCACTCTACGGCGAAGCAGGCTGACAGTGTCATCCAGCACGGCCTTGCGCGCCACGCTGGAAATACGCACCGACTCCACCACATCAAGATCCGGGATATCCGCACCTGGCCGCCATTCCTCGCGCGTCCAGACAGCACCTCGCGAACGGATTTCACTGCTATCAACGTCTTTCAGGCGCCATTTGGACAAGGTATTGCCAATATCAAGATCAAGAATCATAGGCGCCTGCGTATACTGATCTCGCCACCTGCAAGACGTCGCGACTGGCCATTTTCTTCACTGACCCAAAGGTTACCGCTAGCATCTACGTCCCCTGCCGTTGCTTCACAGCCCTGCTTGCCCTGCAAAATATGAATAGGTTGATTGGCAAACGCATGGCGCTGATTCCACTCAGCCTGCCAGGCCTGAAAACCACTTTTCTCGAACGTTGACAGCATGGCCAGAAGCCCTGCCACCATTTCAGCTGCCAGTTGATTGCGCCCCAGACCCGGGCAGGCGTCACTGAGGGCTGCCACCGGCTGGCCAATCGCCTGACGCTGAGCGTCATTCATGAACAGGTTCAGGCCGATACCAATCACCACTTCACACGGGCCGGCGGCATCGCCGGTCACTTCAACCAGAATACCCGCCAGTTTAGCCAGCTCACCACTACGATCAGGCAAGAGTACATCGTTGGGCCATTTGAGCATGGGTTGAGCGCCGTAGGCCTCCAGCACCTGGGCGGTCACCACGCCCACCGCAAGGCTCAGCCCTTCAAGCGCAATCACGCCACTTTCAAAGCGCCAGCCCACCGACAATATCAGGCTCTGGCCCCAGGGCGTTACCCAACTGCGGCCACGTCGGCCACGCCCAGCCGTCTGCGACTCCGCCAGACATACCTCACCATGGCCAGCGCCCTGCTGAAAGCGCTCGCGCAGGTAAGCATTACTTGACGCCAACTGATCCTCTACCAGCAAACGGGTCAACAGGTGACGGGCATCGGCGGGCAGGTGTGCAACAATGGCCGCACCGTCAAGTGGCTCAATCGGCTGAGCAAGCCGGTAGCCGCGACCTTTAACGGCTTCAACCGCCACCCCCATGGCGTCGAGTTTCTTCAACTGCTTCCATACGGCTGCGCGGGAAACACCCATGGCATTGCCCAGCTGCTCGCCGGAATGCACGCTTCCATCGCTTAATAACCGCATCAAATTACCGATGGTCATAGTCATGCCCATGCCTGGAAAAAGCTTATCTTACCGGATGCGCTGACACAGCGAAAACACAAGCATGCACGACCATCTGCTACAGTGGTTGGGTAACCGCGTTGATAGGGTCCTAAAAAGCCTCATCAACATCATCCCTGAACGCAGCTCTTAATACAGTGCTGGCAGTAAACCGCTTCGTACCTCTATAATGCTGCCCTATTTTTCTAGCAGGATCGTGTCGTGATCGAGAACCTCCGCAATATCGCCATTATCGCCCACGTTGACCATGGTAAAACCACCCTGGTCGACAAACTCCTGAGTCAGTCGGGCACCCTGGACCGCAAAGCCGAAGGGCAGGAGCGGATCATGGATTCCAACGACCAGGAAAAAGAGCGTGGCATTACCATCCTGGCCAAGAACACCGCTATTCAGTGGCAGGACGGCGAGGGCAATGGTTACCACATCAACATTGTGGACACGCCCGGGCACGCTGATTTTGGTGGTGAGGTCGAGCGCGTCATGTCCATGGTCGACTCGGTACTCCTACTGGTTGACGCCGTTGACGGCCCGATGCCGCAAACCCGCTTTGTTACCCAGAAAGCCTTCGCCCAGGGCCTGAAGCCGATTGTTGTGGTCAACAAGATTGACCGCCCCGGCGCGCGCCCGGACTGGGTGGTTGACCAGATTTTTGATCTTTTCGACAACCTCGGCGCTTCAGATGAACAGCTGGATTTCCCGATCATCTACTGCTCGGCATTGAACGGTATTGCCGGCATGGATCCAGAAGAGCTGGCTGACAACATGGACCCCATGTTCCAGTCCATCGTGGATATCGTTGAGCCGCCGGCCGTTGAAATTGATGGTCCTTTCCAGATGCAGATCTCGGCGCTCGACTACAACAGCTATGTCGGCGTTATCGGCCTTGGCCGGATCAAGCGTGGCTCCGTCAAGCCCAACCAGCAGATTTCAATTATCAGCGTCGACGGCTCTACCCGTAAGGGCAAGATCGGCCAGGTGATGACCCATATGGGCCTTGAGCGCGTTCAGACCACCGAAGCGACCGCGGGTGATATCGTCTGTGTAACCGGCATCGAGGATCTGGCGATTTCTGACACGCTGTGTGATCCGGCTGCCGTTGAAGCACTGCCGCCGCTGTCAGTGGATGAGCCGACTGTCTCGATGACCTTCCAGGTCAACGATTCACCTTTTGCCGGCAGAGACGGCAAGTTCGTCACCAGCCGCAACATCAAGGACCGCCTGGAGCAGGAACTGATCCATAACGTTGCCTTGCGCGTGGAACAGGGCGAAACTCCGGAGAAGTTCAAGGTCTCCGGGCGCGGCGAACTGCACCTTTCAGTACTGATTGAAACCATGCGTCGCGAAGGTTTTGAGCTGGCTGTCGGGCGCCCGGAAGTCATCATCCGGGAAATTGACGGCGAAAAGCAGGAGCCCTACGAAGAAGTCATCATCGACTGCGAAGAACAGCACCAGGGCGCCATCATGGAAGAACTGGGCTACCGCAAGGGCGAGATGACCAACATGAACCCGGATGGCAAGGGTCGTGTACGTCTGGACTTCATCATCCCCGCTCGTGGCCTGATCGGCTTCCGCGGCCAGTTTTTGACCCTGACCTCGGGTACCGGCATCCTCACCAGCCGCTTTGATCATTACGGCCCGCTCAAGCCCGAAGCCTCGATCGAGCGTCGCAACGGCGTTCTGGTCTCCATGGTGTCCGGCAAGGCACTGGCCTATGCCCTATATGCCCTGCAGGAGCGCGGCAAGCTGATTATCGACCATGCCACCGAGGTTTACGAGGGCATGCTGATCGGTATCAACAACCGCGCCAACGACATGGTGGTCAACCCGACCAAGGGCAAGAAGCTGGATAACATGCGTTCGACCGGTAACGATGAAAACATCGTGCTGACGCCGCCGATCAACTTTACCCTTGAGCAGGCCATCGAATTCCTGGATTCCGATGAGCTGGTGGAAGTCACGCCAAGCCATATCCGTCTGCGCAAGAAACTTCTCAAAGAGAACGAGCGTAAACGTGCCAGCAAGAGCTGATCACCAGCAGTAAGGTTATCGGCCCAACCCGCACAGCTACTGTGCGGGTTTTTTTATGCCAGCCCAGCCACGAGCCAAAGCGACAACGTCACTCGACGCGATTAGCCAAACGCTGCTCTTAACGCAACCTAAACGCAGCGCGGCTAGAAAGATGCGCCAAACTGGCGCAAAGTACGCATTTAAGCGTGACCCTATTATTCAAGCTTGGTTTAATACGCCCGCGTTAATTCATACGTTTGATATTTGTCTCCCACTGATCACACACTCCATCGCAACGGATATTTCTGCACATGAGCGGCCAAAACGTCTGGACACATAAAGGTACATTCTTATTAGCGG
Source organism: Pseudomonadota bacterium (assembly GCA_051748005.1). Lineage (GTDB taxonomy): Bacteria > Pseudomonadota > Gammaproteobacteria > Pseudomonadales > Halomonadaceae > Vreelandella. The sequence goes on from JBNJGW010000004.1 coordinate 38,172, forward strand.
CGGTCGGCTCTGCCGTTGGCCTGGGTAACCTCTGGCGCTTTCCCTATCTTACCGGTGAAAACGGTGGTGGCGCTTTTATTCTGGTCTATGCCTTGACCATCTTTGCCGTCGGCATTCCCATCCTTATTGCCGAGATCATGCTTGGCCGCACCAGCCGTCAAAGCCCTATCATGGGCATGCGTCACCTGACCCGGACCCACCAGACATCTCGCGCCTGGGAAAGCATCGGCTGGCTGGGGGCTGCCTCGGCCTTTCTGATTCTGAGTTTTTATTCTGTGGTGGCCGGCTGGTCACTGCACTATACCTGGCAGATGCTGACCGGCAGCCTGGCCGGGGCCGATGCGGCTACCATAGGCACAGGGTTCGAGACCCTTCTGGCTTCTCCAGGACTGATGACGCTCTATCACACCCTGTTCATCATTCTTTCTGCGCTGATTGTCGGCATGGGCATTCATAAGGGTATTGAAGGTGGGCTGCGGATTATCATGCCTGCATTGTTCGTGATCCTTCTGGTGGTCCTCGGCTACAGCATCGTCAACGGCGATATCGGTGCTGCCGCCGAGTTCCTGTTCACTTTCAACCTGGCCGACCTGAGCCTTGAAGGCTGGCTCGAAGCCATGGGCCAGTCCTTCTTTACCCTGAGCCTGGGAATGGGCGCCATCATGGCCTACGGCGCCTACATGCCCAGCGATGTTTCTCTGACACGTACCGCCTTTGCAGTGGCCTTTGTGGATACGGCCGTAGCCCTGGTCGCCGGGTTGGCCATTTTTGCCCTGGTCTTCGGCGCCGGGCTGGAAACCGGCCAGGGTCCGGGGTTGATGTTTGTCACCATTCCGCTGGCCTTTGCCGAAATGCCGTTTGGCAGCCTGATTGGCGGCGTCTTCTTTATTCTGGTGCTGGGTGCAGCGATCAGCTCGTCGATCTCCCTGATTGAACCAGTGGCCGCCTTTCTGGTCGAGCGTTTCGATATGACCCGCCCCCAAGCAGTGGCCATTATGACCCTTGGCAGCTGGGCGCTGGGCCTTTTGACCGTGGTCAGCTTCAATGTCTGGTCAGAAGGCACGATTTTCCACGCCCTGTTCGGGCGCAGCGCCTTTGATCTTATCGAGCTGTTGACCAATATCTTCATGCCTCTGGGCGGCCTTCTGATTGCGCTGTTTGCCGGCTGGGCGTTGACCCAGAGTGAAGTCGCCAAGGAGCTTGGCGGTAGCCCCGCCTGGTTCAGCGTGTGGCGCTTCCTGGTGCGCTTTATTGCCCCGGCAGCCGTCGCCTTTGTGTTCCTGCGCACCCTGCCGCAAGTGGATGGTTACCTGCTACCGGCCTTTGGAGCGCTGACCATCGTCTTGGCCGTTGCTATTGGCCGCAGCCTGCTGGTCAAACAGCCGCCGGCAGCGTGACGCCAGGCAGCAATGGACTCTGTTCAACCCCACTGACGGCAAGCGCCGTCAGTGGCTGAGGATTCGCTATGACACCGCTTATCGAAGTGGAGAACGTTAACAAGGCCTTTGGTGGCCTGAAAGTGATTAACGACTGTTCGATTCAGGTCGCCAAAGGGTCGGTGACCGGCATGATTGGCCCCAACGGTGCGGGCAAGTCGACCCTGTTCAACCTGATTGCCGGTGCCTTGACACCCGATAGCGGGCAGATACGCCTGAATGGCGAGGAGATCAGCACCCTGAGTGCCGACCAGCGCTTCCACAAGGGCTTGCTGCGCACCTTTCAGATTGCCCATGAATTCAGCCATATGAGCGCCCTGGAAAACCTGATGATGGTGCCCGCCGGCCAACCCGGTGAAAACCTGTTTGCCACCTGGTTCAAGCCAGGTGTGGTGCGCGCCCATGAGGCCGAGGTCAAGCGACGCGCCTTGGAAGTCATCGACTTTGTCGGGCTTTATCACGTACGCAACGAGCTGGCGGGCAACCTTTCCGGTGGCCAGAAGAAGCTCCTTGAGCTGGGCCGCACCATGATGACCGATGCCAAGGTCGTCCTGCTTGATGAAATTGCTGCCGGGGTCAACCGCACCCTGCTGGGGGATCTGATCGGCAACATCGAACGCCTGAACCGTGAGATGGGCTATACCTTCCTGGTCATTGAACACGATATGGAAATGATCGCCCGCCTGTGTGATCCGGTGATTGTGCTCGCTCAGGGCAGCGTCATGATGGAGGGCAGTATCGAGGACGTACAGAACAACCCAGAGGTTATTGAAGCCTACTTTGGCGGCGGCACCGCAGCCTGACCTGACGGCTCGCCTTGCCAGCCTTCATCACAACAACGTTTAGCGTGAGATAATCACAAGATGCCATTACTAGAAGCGCGTGACGTGCACGGTGGCTACGGCGGCATGAACATCCTCAATGGGGTCAACATGCTGTTGGAGGCCAATCAAGTCGGTGTCATTGTCGGCCCAAACGGGGCTGGTAAATCGACCATGCTGAAAGCCGTCTTTGGTCTTCTGCATGTCAATCAGGGCGATATTCTGCTCCACGGCGAACCCATCCAGAACCTCGCCCCCAACAAGCTGGTTCAGCGCGGCATGGGGTTCGTGCCCCAGGAAAAGAATGTTTTCCCCAGCCTCTCAGTTGAGGAAAACCTGGAAATGGGCGCCTTTCTGAAACCTGCCAACGTCAAACGCATGCTGGCCAAGGTGTATGAGTTTTTCCCGCCGCTGGCTGAAAAGCGCCGCCAACCGGCAGGTGAACTATCCGGCGGCCAGCGCCAGATGGTCGCCATGGGTCGCGCGCTGATGGCCGAGCCAACGCTGCTGTTGCTGGATGAGCCTACGGCAGGACTCTCACCGCTTTACATGAACGAGATTTTTGACCGGGTCAAGGAAATCAATGCCGCAGGCGTGGGCATTCTGATGGTCGAACAGAATGCCAAGCAGGCCCTTGCGATTGCCGATAAAGGCTTTGTTCTGGCCGCCGGGCAAAACCGCTTTACAGATACCGGAGCGGCACTGCTTGCCGACCCGGATGTCGCCAAAAGCTTTTTGGGCGGCTAGCCCGGGAGAGATAGGTGTGAACGAACTGGTCTTCTTTATCAATAATGTGATTATTTCCGGCAGTGTGACCGGCTCCATCTATGCCATTGGCGCCATCGGGGTCACGCTGATTTTCAGTATCATGCGCTTTGCCCACTTTGCCCATGCCGACATGATGACCTTTGGTGCCTTTATGGTGCTGCTGCTGACCGCCGCTTTTCCGGCAGCGGGTGCCAGCCTTGGAGTCCCCACGCCCCTTATCATGCTACCCCTGGCCATGGTGCTGACCGCCGCCCTGGCCGTGGGTATCGATAAAGCCTTCTACAAGCCGTTACGCGCTCACGGGGTCAAGCCGATTGTATTGGTGATTGGCTCCCTGGGCGTCACCCTGATGCTGCAGGGCCTGATTCGACTGTTCGCAGGTACCGGCGGGCAAAGCCTTTACGTGGATGATCGCAAGGAAATTTTTCGCCTGGCGGTGCCCTTTGAAGGCGTCAGAGCGCCGATTGTGATCACCGAACCCCAGATCTACCTGTTTATCCTGACGCTGATAGCCGTTGTTGCCCTGCACCTGTTCCTCAGCCGCTCGCGGCTGGGCAAGGCCATGCGCGCCATGTCGGACAACCCCGAGTTGGCCCAGGCATCCGGCATCAACACTCAGATGATTGTCGCCGTGACCTGGGTGATTGCCGGTGGCCTGGCGGCCATTGCCGGCACCCTTCTCGCCCTGGATGTGACCTTCAAGCCGGATCTGAGCTTCTTTATCCTGTTGCCGATCTTCGCTGCCGCCATTGTCGGCGGTGTGGGGCATCCTTACGGCGCGATTGCCGGGGGGTTTGTGGTCGGCTTTGCCGAAACCCTGGCGGTATTCAACTGGAACATTCTGTTAAGACCCTTTCAGGACAGCCTGCCCGCCTGGCTGGAACTGCCCAGCAACCTGGCATTTGTGAGCAGTGAGTACAAGATAGTCGTGCCGTTTTTCATCCTCGTTGCCATCCTGGTGTGGCGCCCGACCGGACTCTTCAAGGGTAAGGTGATCTGATGACAACTCCTCGTACGCAACCCTCTCGGGATACCGCCAACACCCCTCGTGAAGCGACACCCGCGCGCAGCTTCCCGTTGCGCGAGGTCGTGCTCTTCTGTGTCCTGCTGGCTGCCGTTCTGGGCGTTTATGCCATGATGGGCGCGGCCTACAGCACGCGCATGCTGGTGGAAGCCGCCTGTTACGCCATTCTTGCTCTCGGCCTGACCATACAGTGGGGCTACGCCGGCCAGTTCAACGCTGGTGTGATGGGCTTTGTCGCCCTGGGCGGCTTTTCTGCCATGCTGTTCAGCGTGCCGGTCAACGAGGATTTCTGGGGAACAGCGCTGCCCGGCGAACTTGGCCGGGTGCTGCTTTACGGCGCCGCCGCCATTATGGTGGTGTTTGGCGTTTCCCGACTTGACCGACTCGGTGTGCCCAGAAAGCTGCGCACCCTGCTCACAGTTCTGCTGGCGGTGGTGCTGTATCTGCTAGTGATCAGCCAGCTGCGTGAGGTCACCGGGCAGATAGAAGATACCGCTGGCTTTATCGGCGGTTTCGGCCTGCCTGCCTGGACAGGCTGGATTGTCGGCGGCGCCCTGGCCGGTGGTGTGGGTTATTTTATCGGCCATGTATGCCTTGGGCTGCGCAGCGATTACCTGGCGATTGCCACCCTCGGCATCGCTGAAATCATCAAGGCGTTTCTGAAAAATTCCGACTGGCTGACCCGCGGCACTGCCACTGTGTCGCCACTGCCCTGGCCAACCCCGGGACCGTCAGAGATTGGCTTTACCCTGGCCCGCGCCGTGTACCTGTCGATGACCGCCGTCATCATTGCGATTATTTTCTTCCTGCTGCACCGTGCCTACCACGCCCCCTGGGGACGAATGGTACGGGCCATCCGCGACAACGAGATTTCCTCGGCGGCCATGGGCAAGGATATCAACCGCCGACGCCTGGAAATCTTTGTGCTTGGCTGCATATTGATGGGCCTGGGCGGCGGCATCCTCGGCACCTTCAACAGCCTGTTTGACCCTAACGGCTACCTGCCCCTGAACCATACCTTTCTGGTACTGGTCATGGTGATTCTGGGTGGGCCGGGTAACAACCTGGGCACGATCTTTGGTGCCGTTGCCGTCTATATCATCTGGCTGATGTCTGAACCCCTGGCCCTGTTTCTGATGGAAATCTTTGTCAGCCTTGGTGAAGGAGCCTTCGGCTGGGAAGCGCCCAGCAACATGGATAGCCGCGCCCTGCAGGCCCGGGTACTGGTGATCGGACTGCTGATTACTCTGGTACTGCGCTTTGCCCCTAAAGGCCTGCTACCAGAAAAAATCACCCATCACGGTTAGAGACTGCCATCAACATCCACCGCAAAAATGCAATCGCCCTTGGCCTGGTCATTCTTTGGGCGATTGCCATGGTATTTATATTCTGGCATTTCATGTATCGCGATATCGGTCGTTTTAGCGCCGAAAACGAGCGTCTGGCCAGCTTTGATGCCAATGCATTAGCGGCATTTTCTCCCGGCGCTCCACAAGGCCGTGCCCATGTTGTGCACTTCTGGAATCCCGACTGCGCATGCAACCGTTTCAATCGGGCGCATACCTTGAGCATCATGGAAGACTATCGGCCTTTGGGGGTTACCTTCAGTGTCGCCGTGCCTCATCCACGCCATCAAGAGTCTGCATTACAGCGCTTTCCTCAGGCTAAAGAAGTCATTGTCGCTGCCGATATAAACAGAGCCAGCAGTCCCGCATCCGCAGTATTTGATGCTCTAGGGCAACTCGTCTATTTCGGCCCCTACAGTGAAGGTGCTTTCTGCGCCGATGAAGACGGTACTCCCGTAGAGCTGATGCTGGATGAGCTGCTCAACACAGGCCGCACAACCCCCTGGCTGAACCTTGCAGCTATTGGCTGCTACTGCCCTTGGCCTGCAAACACCTGAACGCTTTGCATGGGAATCCTCTTATTTATGCAGTGGTACCAACTCACTCCTTCGCTGTTCGCAGATTATTGGCGCGGCGCCAACCGTTTCATGCTGATTGTGCTGATCGCCCAGGGCATCATGGGATTGGCGCTTTCCATCTGGTATTCCACCTGGCTGGTCGCTCTGCTGGTGGTGGTACCTACTGTCGCCCTGGGTGCCTTTCTGGCCCTTACCCAGGGTGAACAGCTGCTGACCCGGCTGTTTATGGGGGCCGCCTTTATGGTCATGGCTGGGCTGCATATTCATCAGGGGCACGGCTTGATTGAAATGCACTTTGGCATCTTTGTGTTTCTGGCCATCCTGCTTTACTACCGCGACTGGCGGGTGATTGTGCTGGCGGCGGTGGTGATCCTGGTTCACCACCTGGCTTTCAATATTCTCCAGGCACAGGGCTATGGCGTCTGGTTGTTCCCTGAAGCGAGTTTCTCCATGGTCGTTGTTCACGGCGCCTATGTGGTGTTTGAAACCTTGGTACTGGTGATTCTGGCCAACTTCATGGCCGGTGAGTTCATCCGCTCAAACGATGCGCTGCGCACCAGCGAAGAACTCGGCGAAGAGCTGACCCACCAGCGTTCAGCGCTGCTTGGCGAGGTAGGCGGCGCAGTGAATGATATTGTCGACCTCAATGGCAAGATTGCTGATGTCTCTGAACGGCTGACCTCAGCGACTAACCAGCAGGCCGCCAATATCGAGGAAACCACCGCTTCACTTAACCAGATCAGCGCTTCCATCGCGCAAAGCGCCGACAACGCCAGGGAAACGGAAAAGATAGCGGAACAGGCCGCCCAGGAAGCACAGACCAGCGAAGCCACAGTGAACAAAACCCTGGAGGCCATGCGAGCGATTGCTGACAAGGTCAAGATTATTGACGACATCGCCTTTCAGACCAACCTGCTGGCCCTGAACGCCTCGGTTGAAGCCGCGCGTGCCGGCGAACAGGGCAGAGGCTTTGCAGTCGTGGCCAGTGAAGTGCGCAAACTGGCCGAAAGCAGCCAGAAGGCAGCGCATGAAATTGGCGAGATGTCGACGTCTTCAGTGACGACAGCTGAACAGGCCGGTGAACTGCTCAAGCGCCTGTCACCGTCGATTGGCCGCACGGCCACCCTGGTCAAGGATATCGCGACCGCCAGCCATGAGCAGTCTCAGGGAGTCGATCAGATCAATGACGCCACCCATGAAATGAACCAGAGTGCGCATAACAACGCGCGCCTGTCTGAAGAGCTGAAAACGGCCGCTACTGAAATGCAGAAAGTTGCCGACATGCTGCATCGTCAGATGGACGCTTGAGCGTCCCGGTCAGGCCAACAGAAAATACCCCCTGACGCACCTGCGCCAAGGGGTATTCATTGGTGGCTGATATGTGAATCTCTGCAGGCAGCTAACCCTTACAGGCAGGCCGCCTGCATCAACAGGCCTGAAATCAGAGGTCTACAAACCCCTTATTGGTGAAGGTACCGTCTTCCACCACCATCTCGACCACTACGCCCGGCACGTCACCGTTTTCATCAAACTCGTGAGTACCGGACGCCCCTTCGTAGTTGATCTCGGTGCCAGCGGCAATCAGCTCAACGGCTTTTTCCCACTCACCGGGCAGAATGACCTCGCCCGGTGCGCTGGAAACGCTGCGCAGGGCCTCAGAAAGTCCTTCACGCTCAGCGCTGCCATTCTGCTCAATGGCCAGGGCAATCAGGAAAGCGGCATCATAGGCTTGAGCGGCAAAGACTGAGCTTGGGTCATAACCGGCTTCTTCGGCTGCCTCTTCAAAGATGTCAGTGCCTGGCAAATCCGGGCTGCCTGGCCGAGTGGCAATCATGCCATCCAGCACGTCCGCACCAATCGCTTCAATCAGGCTGTCACCCACCATGCCGTCAGCACCAACATACTGGGTAAACATGCCGCCTTCATAGGCCTGGCGCAGCACTGTCTGCCCAGAAGTATCCGCATAGGCAAGCACGACTAGGGTCTCGGCACCGCTGACCGACAGAGAACCCAGCTCGGAACGATAATCGGAGCGGTTATCCTCATGCCCCAGGCTTTCAGCAATGGTGCCACCGCCGCCTTCAAACGCCGTGGTAAAAGCATCGGAAAGACCGCTGCCATAGTCATTGTTGACATAGGTGACTGCCACATAATCAATGCCTTTATCCAGCAGCAGCTTGGCCAGCATTTCACCCTGGAAGGCATCGGAAGGCACGGTGCGGAAAACCAGGTCGTTATCGTCAATTTCGGTGACTGCCGGGGCTGTCGAGGCTGGCGAGACCATCAGCACACCCCCGGGCACGGCAGCGTTATTGGCTGCGGCGATGGTCGCACCGGTACACAGGGCACCCACAATAGCAGTAACTTCCTCGGTATTGACCATACGGTCTGCCGCGTTGGAGGCCGCTGAGGCATCTGAACAGGTGGTGTCGCCGGTTGGCATCACCAGCTCCTCGCCACCCAGCAGCCCTCCCTGGGCATTCACCTGTTCAACGGCCAGACGGGCACCATCGAGAATCGGCGGCGTCAGGCTCTCGATGCCTCCAGTGAAGCCACCCAGAAAACCGACCTTGACTTCCGCATTGGCCATGCCCGTCAGCGCCAGCGTGGAGGCGGCGACAGCACTTGCAAGTAAGCGTTTGTTTATCATCTTGTTTGGCGCTCCTGTTGTTAAGTCCAAGTAGTCAGCTCAAGTAGCAAGCCCACCTACCCCGCATACGTTAGGGTTGATGGATCAAGAAAAACTGCCTGTATCAAATTTGAAACTAAATCCAACAAAACACAACTGCCTTTTTTAACGTTAGGCCCGATACCTCAAACGCGAGCGCTTCTTCAACCACTAGGCAGCCCAGCCAAAGCCCAGGATCGGCATGGCCAACGCAAACATCGCCAGGCAAATGGTCACGACCGCAATCACACTCATCACCGCACCGGCACGCAGCATATCCAGCACGCGCACCTTGCCACTGGCAAACACCACCGCATTCGGCGGGGTGGCCACCGGCAGCATAAAGGCGCAGGACGCGGCCATCGCCACCGGCACCGCCAGCAGTAGTGGGCTGGCATCCAGGCTGACTGTCAGCGCCGCCGTCAACGGCAGAATGGCCGCCGCGGTGGCGCTATTGCTGGTCACGTGGCTCATCGACATAACGATCACTACCACCATCAGGATCATCGCCCAGGTGGGCCAACTGCCAAATACCGCCAGTCCATTGGCGACGATGCTGGCAAGCCCGGAGCTTTCAATCGCAGTACCCAGGCTCAAGCCGCCGCCGACCAGCAGCAGCACACCCCAGGGCAGATTCTTGGCACTGTCCCAATCAAGCAGGAACTGGCGCTGGCCCCAGCGCGCCGGCACCACAAACAGCAAGAGGGCGCCAATCACGGCAATACCACCATCGCTCAGCGTCAGCCCGCTCCATTGCTCCAGCAAGGGGCGAGTAATCCAGGCCAGGGCAACCAGGGCAAACACCAGCGCTACGCGCATTTCCGGGCCACTCATGCGGCCCAGGTCCTGTGCCTGCTGGGTGAGCATGGCGCTGATGCCATTGAGCCGTGAATGAGGCACCGGGTAGAGGCGATAGGTCAGCAGCCACCAGGCAGCCACCAGCATCAGCAGCGCCGGGGGAATAGCCACCAGCATCCACTGGGCAAAGCCGATGTTGATACCATAATTATCACCGATAAAACCGGCCAGCAGCGCATTGGGTGGCGTACCAATCAGAGTGCCCATACCGCCAATATTGGCGGCCAGGGCAATACCCAGCATCAGGCACAGCCCGACCGCTCGCTGCTGTGGCATATCCAGCTCGTCATTACGTTCCAGCAGCGACAGCACGGAAATCCCGATGGGCACCATCAGGGCGGCAGTCGCCGTATTACTCACCCACATGCTGAGAAAGGCCGTAGCAGCCATAAAACCGGCCACCAGGGTATCCGGCCGCTTGCCGGCCAGTGACAGCACGCCCAGAGCTATACGCCGATGCAGGTTCCAGCGCTGGATAGCTTCTGCCAGCATGAAGCCGCCGAGAAACAGGAAGATCAGCGGATTGGCGTAAGGCACTGCCGCCGCGCTGACATCGCCAACCCCCAGCAGGGGCAACAGGGCCACCGGCAACAGTGCCGTGACGGCCATCGGCACGGGTTCCAGAATCCACCACACGGCCATCCACAGGGTAAGCGCCACCACGCTCCACGCAGGCGCCGGAATGTCGCCTGGCGCCCCCAGGCTCAACAGCAGCAGCGCCATGAGTGGACCCAGCAGCAAGCCGGTGGTGATTTTTGCTCGTTCAACCTTGTTCACTCATCCTCCTGTTGGCGTGCCAATTGGCGTTTGCGCATCTTATTGCGCCGGTAAAGGCGTACCAGGGCAATCCACAGGGCAGCAGCAATCATCAGGGCCAGCGTGACCCCTTGCCACAGGCGCGCATTATCGCCAAGGGCTGTTTCAAAGGTGATAATCATCATCAGACCAATTGCTTGTGACGCAATGGCCAGTGCTCTCAAGGTATCGAAGGGTTTCTGAGCCATATTTTCTCCGCATCTTAAGGGATGGCATGGTAGGGTTTCGCTGCGTTGAGTCACCCCTAGTGTAACGATTATTTGGAACAAATTATGAACGCCATTGCCCTTGGCCCTTTTTTACTTTCTTTACCGCGTCTATATGCCTTTGCCTGCGCGCTTTTGCTACTGGTAGCGGTACGCCTGCTGTTCAGGTTGCCCAGTAATGTACAACAGCGCTGGTTTACCGGCCTGATGCTGGCGTGGCTGATCAGCGCCCGGCTGGGGCATGTCGTGCTTAACCTGGACAGTTACGCGGATACGCCGCTGGAAGTCCTGATGCTCTGGAAGCCCGGCTATGAGGGTCTGTGGGGCATGCTGGGCGGCATCCTGTGGACGGGCTGGGCGCTGCGTCATCGCCTGAAAGCCATGGTCTCCACCATGCTGCTACTGATGGCGACGTCCGCCCTGTGGATGGCACTGGTGCTTTTCTCTCCGCTCGGCGGCAGTTCCGCTTCCATGCCGGTACCTGACCTTACCCTGCAGGATATTGAGGGCAATGACATTCACCTGCCCTCACTGGCTGACGGTGAACACAAGGTGATTTTCAACCTGTGGGCGACCTGGTGCCCACCCTGCCTGCGAGAAATGCCGTTACTGGCAGAGGTGGCCACCCGCGAGGATGTCCATGTGGTCATCGTCAACCAGGGTGAAGACCTGTTACCGATAGTGCGCTACCTTGATGAACAGTCACTCAGCTTCCGTTATGCACTCCTTGACCCCCAGCAGCGCCTGATGACAGCCTTTGAAACCCCGGGGCTACCCACGACAATGATGTTTGACCATAACGGGCAGGTGATTGAGCAGCACGTTGGAGAACTGACCCGCGCCCAGCTGGATCAATGGCTGGATAACTGATCCAGACGCATTGCCGCCGGCCCCGATGACTCATAGCACGTTCACGATACTGCAAGGCTAGTTATCATTGTTGGGCCACCACCGCCTTTGCGTTAGAATCCCCCGCCCTGACCCCTCCGTCGGTACCCCGCCGACGGCTTTGACCCGTATTCACATCCGTTGAGGCAACATGAGCGATTTTTCTCCAGGCCAGCGCTGGATTAGCGACGGCGAGGCTGAACTTGGCCTTGGCACCGTGCTTAACTGTGACACCCGCAGCGTCACGATTCTGTTCAGTGCCAGCCAGGAAACCCGCACCTACAATACGCGGCAGGCCCCGTTAACACGGGTGCAGTTTGGCAGCGGCGATCGCATTACCACCGCTGAAGGCTGGCAGATGCTGGTGGACGAAAGCCAGCAGCATGACGGCCTGATCTTTTATATCGGCGAGGACGACAACGGCGAGCGGCACGAACTTTCCGAAGCCAGACTGGCCGATACCATGCGCTTTGACCAGGCCCGCGATCGCCTGCTGACCGGTCAGGTCGACCGCAACGACTGGTTCGACCTGCGCTTTCGTACCCTGCATCACTACCAGCGCATCGAGCAGCACAGCGCTCTGGGGTTTTCCGGCCCGCGTATTGATCTCATTCCTCATCAGCTGTATATCGCCGATGAAGTGGCCAACCGTCACGCACCGCGTGTTCTGCTGGCCGATGAAGTCGGGCTGGGTAAAACCATAGAGGCAGGCCTGATACTCCACCGCCTGCTGCTGGCAGGTCGCGCCGAACGGGCGCTGATCCTGGTACCCGACAGCCTGACGCACCAGTGGCTGGTGGAACTGCTGAGACGCTTTGCGCTGCAGGTCACCCTGCTGGATGAACAGCAAAGCCAGGCGCATGGCAGCGAGAACCCCTTTGATAGCGGCCAGCTGATTCTGGCCAGCCAGGGCTGGCTGTTTGCCAACCCTGGACGCCAGCTACAGGCCCATCAGAGCCACTTCGACGTGCTGATTGTCGATGAAGCCCATCACCTGGACTGGAGCGCGGAAGGCAGCGGGCCAGGCTATCAGTGCGTGGAACAGCTGGCTGGCGATATTGAAGGCTTGCTGCTGTTGACCGCCACCCCGGAGCAGATGGGGCTGGAGAGCCATTTTGCCCGCCTGCGGTTGCTAGACCCTGAGCGTTACCACGACCTGGCACGCTTTCGCGAAGAAGAGCGCCACTATATTGAGGTGGCCGCTGCCATTGATGCCCTGGATGCTCTGCCGGGCGATACCAGTGCCCGCGCCAGCGTGGATGCGGTGGCCGACGACCGCGACAGTCAGGCGCTGCTCACCACGCTGACACATCCGGAGTCCGACGCCGCCCAACAGGACGCGGCCCGTTCCCAGCTGCGCGATGCCCTGCTTGACCGCCACGGCACCGGGCGAGTGATGTTCCGCAACAGCCGTCGCCATGTCGGTGGCTTCCCTGAACGCCGCCTGCACCTGGTGCCGCTGGCGCTGCCATCCGCCTACCGTCGGGTCATGCGCCGTCTGGAACGCGACGAGGACTACCTCGACGAGCTGCTGATTGAAACCGGCATGGATCACCCGGATGTGCTGATCTACCCGGACGCCATGTACCGCGCGCTCCCCAACGACCCGCTCAATGGCGAAGACTGGTGGCATATCGATCCAAGGGTCAACTGGCTGCTGGAAAAGCTCAGCGATGACAGCGAAGAAGGCTTTGCCAATGACAAGGTGCTAGTGATTGCCCACCAGCGTGAAACCGCTGAAGGCATTGCCGAAGGCTTGCGCGTGCTGGGCGGCTACCACGCGCCCGTGTTCCATGAAGACCTGACGCTGATTGAGCGCGACCGCGCCGCTGCCGCCTTTGCCGACGACGAAGACGGCTGCCAAGTGCTGGTATGCTCGGAAATCGGCTCGGAAGGACGTAATTTCCAGTTCTGCCGCCATCTGGTGATGTTCGACCTGCCTCAGCACCCTGATCAGCTCGAACAGCGCATCGGGCGACTGGACCGCATTGGCCAGCAGCATGCGATTGAAATCCACGTGCCGACCTTTGAAGGCAGCCCGGGCGAGCGCCTGCTGCGCTGGTACAACGAGGGCATGGACGCCTTCAGCGCGCCTACCGGTATCGGCAGCGACCTGTTTGAAGCCTTTGGCGATGCTCTGGCGGACGCCCTGCTGGACGATGAGATGCTGGATGAAATCGTCGACGAAACCCACACACTGTTCACCGCCCAACTGGCCGAACGGGATGCCGGACGTAACCGCCTGCTGGAGCTCAACGCCTGCCGCCCGGCCCGAGCCAACAGCGTAATCGAAGCCGTACGCGAGCTGGATCAAGATGCCGCCTTGCCCCGCTATGTCGAACGCGCCCTGGATATCTTTGGCGTTGACAGCCAGGAGCTGGGCAAGGACCTGCTGGTGCTCGAACCCGGCCAGCATATGCTGGATGGCCTGCCCGGGCTGGTCAAAGGCGAAGAAGGGTTCACCGCCACCTATCGCCGCGATGTCGCTCTGGCCCGCGACGACGTGCAGCGCCTCTCCTGGGAGCACCCACTGCTGCGTGAAATGATGGGCCGGATCATCGATGGCGCCATGGGCAATACGGCCCTGGCGCTGCTGCCCCATCCGGCGCTGCCAAGCGGCCGCTTGATGGTTGAGCTGATCTTCCGCACCCACTGCCCGGCGCCCAAACGACTGCACCTGAACCGCTTCCTGCCGCCGACGGCTGTTCGCGTGCTGCTGGATGAATCCGGCGCTAACCTGACCGGCAAGATCTCCTTTACCGGGCTGAGCAAGAACGTTCAGAAGGTCAATAAATCCATGGCCCGCGAGCTGATCAAAAGCCGCCATGACCAGCTGCGTGAACTGCTTTTACAGGGAGAAGGGGAAGCTGACCGGGAACTGCCAAGTATCGTTGAAGCCGCCGAAACCCGCATGCGCGGCCAGCTCGACAGTGAACTGGCCCGCCTGACTGCGCTGGCTGAACACAACCCGACGGTACGCGAGGCTGAAATTGACGCCATCCGCCAGGAAAGAACAGCGCTCAGCGATGCCATCGAAGCCACCCGCCTACGCCTGGATGCCGTGCGCGTAGTGATTACCGCCGACCCGAAAAAATAACCCGCCTGCCACGCCCCACGGATGGGGCAGTTCGATATATTTTGGCCACGGACACTCACGGAAAACACGGACGAAAACCTTAAAACCTTTTGTTTTGGGTTTGACCTTATCCCTGTCCGTGTCGTCCGTGAGTGTCCGTGGCAATTAGTGTCCGTGGCTACTATGACTGTCTCACTCACCCCTCACTTGTGCAGGATCGCCTCCAAAGCCTTGTCCAGGGTCGGGTACTGGAAAGTGAACCCCGCTGCTTCCAGGCGTGCCGGGCGCATATCAGCGCCGGTCAGTAACAGCTGTGACATCTCGCCAAAGCCAAGCTTTAATACCGGTGCGGGCACCGGAAAGATCGCCGGGCGCTTCAGCGTTTTGGCCAGGGTGCGAGTGAATTCCGCATTGGTCACGGGGTGTGGCGCACTGGCGTTGAAAGGCCCGGTCAGCGTCTGATCCTCCAACAGGAACAGCATGGCCTCGACCAGATCATCGCGGTGAATCCACGGCATGAAGTGCTTGCCATCCCCAAAGCGCCCACCCAGACCCAGCTTGAAAGGCGGCAGCATTTTCTGCAGGGTGCCGCCACCGGCTTCCAGCACCAGGCCGATCCGCAGGATGGCCAGGCGCACACCCAAAGCTTCAACCTGACGGGCAGCCTCTTCCCATTTGACACACAGGCGATGGGCAAACTCATCGTTAGGTGGTGTTTCTTCTGTCACCTTGTTGGCCCCCTGGTCACCGTAATATCCCACGGCTGACGCCGACAGCAGGGTATGCGGCAACGGCTGGCCATTTTCCTTGAGCTGTTCGCAAAGAGCCACCAGCTGTCCGGTCGCCTTCAGGCGCGATTGAATCAGTTCTTCCTTCTGGGCTTCGCTCCAGCGCTTGGCAGCAATTGATTCTCCTGCCAGGTTAATCAGCGCTTCCGGCGGCGAATCAGCAAATGCCTGGGCGCTTTCCCGGATATCGCAGCCTTCGGGCAGACGCGAGCGGACTTTCTCGGGTGTCCGTGAGACAACCTGCAGGGCATGCCCCTGCGCTGCCAGACGCTTGCAAAGGCGCTGGCCGACAAAACCGCTTCCGCCCGTTATCAATACACGCATGATGTGTTCTCCTTTCGCTGCCACCAGTGCTGATGCAATGGGGGTATGACGCTATTTTATTGTACGATACCTATACCAGTCTGCTACAATCAAAACAGATAACCAAACGTTTCGATATTGTCACCATCAACGGCGTTGACACCGCTGTGATCAAGGATACGTTACATGGCCGCTTCTAACATGTCCGGTGCTGCTATTTCCTCCCACTCACCTGAAGGTGCTTCTTCCCACACCGCCATCATCGGGGCTGGGCTGGCAGGCTTGGCCTGCGCCAAGGTCATGGCTAACGCTGGCGAGCAGGTCACCCTGTTTGATAAAGCACGCGGCCCGGGCGGGCGGATGTCAAGCAAGCATCGCCCGGAAGCAGTTCTGGATCTTGGTGCCCAGGCTTTTAGCGTACGTGATGAGGCCTTCGACGAGGAAGTTGCCCGCTGGCAGGCGGCAGGCTGCGTTGGCCAATGGCCTGAACGTATTTACCGCGCCAGCCCAACGGGCTGGCAACCACATCATGATGGTCAGGTGCGTTTTACAGGCCTCCCCAGAATGAGTGCCATCACTCGTCATCTGGCTGCAACGCTTGAGGCCAGCGACGTCGCGATACATACCGCTACTCCCATCACCGCCCTGATCAGAAAAAGCGAGGGCTGGTGGCTGGAAGGCAACAACACGGAACTGCATGGACCTTATACGCGCGTCGTAATTACCGCCCCGCCTCCCCAGGCAGCCATTCTGGTACAACCCTGGGATGCACAACTGTTCGAGCTCTGCCAGAGCCTGGTACAGCGCGGCTGCTGGGCCGGCTGGGCAGTATTTGCCAACCCCCTGCCAACCCCCATAGGCATCAAAAAAGACTGGCAGATGGCCCGGGTGGATCACCCTGCCCTAAGGCTGGTTTGCCGTAATCAGACCAAACCTGGGCGCGAGAACCAGCCGGAGAGCCTGAGCCTGCTGGCCAACCTGGAGTGGAGTGAAACCCACCTGGAGGCCACGCCGGAAGCCATTACCCAGTCTCTGCTCGACGCCCTGAAAAGCCTTTATCCCGCGCCACTCAAGCTGCCCGAACTGCTGGATAGCGGCGCCCACCGCTGGCGTTATTCCCAGCCGGATCAAGACAACCCGTTTCCCGAGCAAGGGTTTGCCCACGGAGCCAACGGCCTTGCGCTGTGCGGCGATAGCCTGCGCGGTGGAAGGGTGGAAGACGCCTGGCTTTCCGGTCATCGGCTCGGGCTGTCGCTGCTTGATGCTGACCATCTCAAGACCGGGTCAGCAGGATAAATAGCCATGCATGGAATGAGAGGTTGTACCTTGAGGCGACAAGTTGTACAAATAAAGCATGTATAATACGCGTCGATTTTTTGCTTTATGAATCAATTGCGTTGAGAATTGAACGCAAGTCAAACCAAACACACTGTGCATTTTGCAAAAGATAACCAAGAGGCAATGGCGCCCATGAGCAACAAGGCGACCCACCCACCCGACACACCGCTTTACCCTATCCGGGAAGTTTCCCGACTGACAGGTGTGAACTCGGTCACTCTGCGCGCCTGGGAGCGCCGCTATGGGCTGATTCGTCCGCAGCGCACGCCTAAAGGCCATCGCCTCTACGCGCAGGATGACATCACCCGCATCGAACGTATCCTGCAATGGCTCAACCGTGGCGTGCCGGTCAGCCAGGTTGGTGATCTGCTTGACCAGCCCGAAACCGTTGAACCCCCGGCACCGGCCAGCGGTGACTGGGAAAGTCAGCGCCAGCAGCTACAGGGCACGATTGAATCACTGGATATGGCACGGCTGGATCCGCTCTATCATCAGAGCCTGGCGCTCTACCCACTCAGCGTGGCAATCAATGAGCTGTGGCAGCCGGTGATCATGAATCTGGAAGCCCAATGGGAGAGCAAGCCGGATCCACTGGTACGCCGGACGCTGGAAGCCTTCCTGCGCAATCAGGTGGGCATCCGTCTGCACCATGCCAATCAGGCGACTCGAGGGCCCCTGATCCTGCTCAACAGCATGCCTGACGACCCGGGGCCGCTATGGATTCTGATGGTAGCGCTGGTTGCCAGCGAACACGGCTACCGAGTACAGATGCTGGACCGCAACCTGCCTCTGGACGACCTGCCCCAGGCAGTGTCACGCCTGCATGCGTCGATTGTATTACTGACCAGCGGCCAATCAGAAAGCGACCACTACATTCACGACCTGCTGCCTCAGGCGGCCAGGGGGCTGAATGTACCGGTGGGCGTATGCGGTAATGTAGCCCAGCTGCGCGAAAACGACTTTTCCAGCGGCGATGTGCATCTGCTGGGTAATGATCTTCCCCAAGCCATTTCGCGTCTGCGCCCGCTGTTGCGTGAATCCGGCATTCTCTGACAAACGTTTCTGATATTCCTCGACAGGAGACACCATGGCGCTGCAGTTGGTTTGGTTTCGTACCGATTTACGTATCCACGACAACAGCGCGCTAGCCGCAGCGGCTGAAAAAGGCCCTGTGGTGGCGGTTTTCCTGCACAGCAGCGAGCAATGGCAAGCCCATGGCCATGGTGCCAACAAGCTGGACTTCTTGACGCGCGGAGTTGATGCCCTGAAAGACGCTCTGGCAGGGCTGAATATCCCACTGCTTCAGCGCGAAACAGGCACCTTCGAACAGGCCCCCCGGCAGCTTGTCGAGCTGGCCCGTCAGCTGGGTGTTGAAGGCCTGCACTTCAATCATGAATACCCGCTTAACGAACAACGTCGCGACCAGGCCGTTATCGAGCACTGCCAATCGGCTGGGCTGAGCGTTCACGGCTACCATGATGCCATCGCCTTTGCCCCCGGCACCCTGTTGACCGGCAAAGGCGACTATTACGGCGTATTTACGCCTTTTTCCAAGGCCTGGCATAAAAACATCCAGCCTGAACAGCTGGCATTGCGCAACACGCCTGAACCCCAGGCGCCGCTGGATATTCCAAGCGATGCCACGCCTAGCCTGCCTGCCCTGGCTACCCAGCCGGTGGATGGCCGCCAGTGGCCTGCCGGTGAACAGGCCGCTGCCGATAAGCTGGAGCGGTTTCTGCGTTTTCGAGGCCGCTACTACCAGTCACAGCGTGATTTCCCCCATGTGCGCGGTACCAGCGAGCTTTCCGCCTACCTGGCGCTGGGGATGATTTCCTGGCGCCAGTGCATGCAGGCCGTGCTGAGTGAGAACGGCAGCCTGGCCGACGGCGATGCCGGCCTTGTTGCCTGGGTGAGTGAGCTGATCTGGCGGGAGTTTTACCAGCATGTCGCTGTGGGCTTTCCCCAGGTATGCCAGCACCAGCCGTTTCAGGCCCATACCCGCCATCTGGCCTGGCGTGACGATGACGACGCCTTTGCCGCCTGGTGCGAAGGGCGCACCGGCTATCCAATCGTCGATGCCGCCATGCGCCAGCTGGTCGCTACCGGCTGGATGCATAACCGTCTGCGCATGATTACCGCCATGTTCCTGAGCAAGCACCTGCTGATCGACTGGCGCCGCGGCGAGGCGTTTTTTCTACAGCACCTAGTGGACGGCGAGTTCTGCGCCAACAACGGCGGCTGGCAGTGGGCGGCTTCTACCGGTACGGATGCCGCGCCCTATTTCCGCATTTTCAACCCGACCACCCAGTCCAGCCGCTTCGATCCGGAAGGCAACTTTATTGCCCACTGGCTGCCTGAACTGGAACAGTTGCCTGCCAAGGCGCGCCACTCCCCACCCAGGGATCTATTGACCCAGCTTGATTATCCGGCGCCGATTGTGGAACACAAGATGGCCCGCCAGCGGGCACTGGATGCGTTCAAGGCCCTGAAGGACTAGCCTGTCGCGGCGCTGTTATATGTCACTGCTACCCTTACCGGAGTTCGTCATGTCACAGGACACGGCGCTTGATGCGTTCTGCGCCTTCTTCAACAAACTAGACAACACCTGTACAGAAAAGCTATACGAGGTATATACTGACGATATTGTATTCAGCGACCCCTTGCATAGCATTGAGGGACGAGCAGCACTGGAGAATTATTTTGCTGGCATGTACGCCAACGTCAGTGAATGCCGGTTCTGTTACCACCAGCGCCAGCGTCACGGGGAAACCGCCTTCGTCACCTGGACAATGAGCTTTGCTCACCCAAGGTTAGCCGGCGGGAGAGTGATCAGCGTCGACGGCTGCTCACATCTGACCTTTGCAGATGACGGCCGGGTTTCCCGCCATCGTGACTACTTCGATGCCGGCGCCATGCTGTACGAAAATGTCCCCGTCATGGGTGGGCTGATACGTTTACTGAAACGCCGCGCGGGCTGAAGGCCGCGCAACCAAGGAGAGAGTCATGAGCCGATGGTCAACCCCTCAGCGTATCTGGCTGACCGGTGCGACATCCGGGATTGGTGAAGCTGTTGCCGTCAAACTGCTTGATGAAGGCCATCAGGTGGTACTTAGCGCCCGCAACGCTGACAAGCTCGCTGCACTGTGCGGTGAGCGCCCGAATGCCATTGCTCTTCCGCTGGATATCAGCGACCAACAGGCAGTACTCGATGCTGCCCAGCAGATTGAAAGCCGGCTGGGCGCCCTGGATATCGCCCTGCTCAACGCCGGCACCTGCGAGTACCTGGATGCCCAGGATTTTGATATGGCCCTGATCAAACGGGTCTTTGATGCCAACCTCTATGGCACCCTGTATTGCGTGGAAGCCGCCTTGCCGCTGCTGCGCGCTGCACGCAAGGAAGGCGGTCAGCCGTTGCTGGCAGCCACTTCCAGCGCCTCTGCCTATGTGCCCTTGCCCC
The DNA here is from genome assembly GCA_051748005.1 of Pseudomonadota bacterium. GTDB lineage: Bacteria > Pseudomonadota > Gammaproteobacteria > Pseudomonadales > Halomonadaceae > Vreelandella. Next base: position 58,543 of record JBNJGW010000004.1, read on the forward strand.
GCGCCGAGGCCTATGGCGGCTCCAAGGCGGCCATCAGCTATTTTCTGGAATCCCTGCGCCTGGGGCTGGATCAGGAAGGTATCCGGGTCAGCCTGATTCATCCTGGCTTTGTCAAAACCCCCTTGACCGACCTTAATGATTTCCCCATGCCGATGCGTATTTCCGCCGAGCAGGCAGCCGATGCGCTGCTCAACGGCCTGGCCAAAGGCCGGCTCGATATTCATTTTCCACGGCGTTTTACTTACATCGTCAAACTCTTAGGCATTCTGCCCCCGCGTTTACGCCACGCCATTGGTTTGCGCATGACCCGCTCGCAAGGAGAGCCGCAATGAATCAGCCTTCCACTTCACAGGCTAGCCCGCTTCAGGCCTCCCAGCGTATTGCCGTGGTGGGCAGCGGAGTCAGTGGCATGGCAGCGGCGTGGTATCTTTCGGCCCAGCATGAGGTCACCCTGTTCGAGTCCGCGGAGCGCCTCGGCGGCCATACCGCCACCATTGATGTGGAAGTACCCGGTAAAAACGGCCCGGAACACTACGCCATCGACACCGGCTTTATCGTCTTCAATGACTGGACCTACCCGCACTTCCAGCGCCTGCTGGAGACCCTGGATGTCGCCGCCCAGCCCACCGAGATGAGCTTTTCGGTGCATGAAACCGACCAGGATTTTGAGTACAACGGCCACACCCTGACCTCGTTATTTGCTCAGCGGCGCAACCTGTTGCGCCCGTCCTTTTACCGCCTGCTTGGCGATATCATGCGCTTCAACCGCGAAGCCACCAAGGACCTTGACAGTGAGCGCCTGCCCGACGGCATGACGCTGGGTGAATACCTTGACCACAAGGGCTACGGCGAGGCCTTCCAGCGCCGCTATCTGCTGCCCATGGGGGCAGCCATCTGGTCGGCCAGTATCAGTGACCTGCGCGCCTTTCCGCTGACCTTTTTCGTACGCTTCTTCCGTAACCACGGTCTGCTATCGGTTAACCATCGGCCCCAGTGGTACACCCTGATCGGCGGTTCCCGGCAATATATTCCTGCCCTGACCGCGCCTTACGCCTCGCGCATCCGGCTGAACACCCCGGTCAAGGCGATTAGCCGCGACAGTGCCGGCGTTACGCTGACCACCGCTGACGGTAATGAACGCTTTGACCAGGTGGTACTGGCCTGCCATAGCGATCAGGCACTGGCCATGCTCAGCGACCCGACCGAGGCCGAGCGTGAGGTTCTCGGTGCCATGCCCTATCAGGATAACGAGGTGGTACTGCATACCGATACCCGCCTGCTGCCGCGTCGACGCCGCGCCTGGGCCAGCTGGAACTACCGCCTTGACCAGCGCGATGCCGGGGAGCGCGTGTCGGTGACTTATGATATGAACATCCTCCAGCGCCTGGAGTCCGATACCACCTTTTGCGTCACCCTGAATGACAGCGACAGCATTGACCCGAACAAGGTGCTGGGCCGCTTCACCTATGCCCACCCCCAGTTCACCCTTGACGGCTATGCCGCCCAGCAGCGCCATGCCGAGATCTCCGGCGTGGGCCGCACTCACTTCTGCGGCGCCTACTGGCGTAACGGCTTTCATGAAGACGGCGTCTGGAGCGCTCTGCGAGTGGCCCGGGCACTGGGCTGTGACGAGGCCGCCCAACCCCCACAGACGCCGGATGCCCTGCCCGCCCATGAGCTGATGCCCCAACAGGGTATTGGCGAGGGGGTAGGATGACAGCAGACAGCACGCCACGCTCGCGTATCTATCGCGGCACCCTGCGCCATCGCCGCTTTACCCCGCGTGAGCACCATTTCAGCTACCAGGTATGGATGGCCTGGCTGGATCTGGACGAGCTGCCGAGCCTGTTTGATGGCGTGCCCGGTTTCAGTGCCCGCCGCAAGGCACTCGCACGTTTTCGGCGCGAGGATTACCTTGCCCCGGTCGAACTGCCCCTTAAAGAGGCCGTACGTCAGGAGCTGACCCGTCAGCTGGGCGAAGCACCCCAAGGGCGTATCTGCATTCTCACCCAGCTGCGCACCCTGGGCACCGTCTTCAACCCGATTTCGATGTACTACGCCTTTGACGAACAGGATCGTCTGGCCGCCGTGCTGGGTGAAGTCACCAATATGCCGTGGCGGGAACGTACCTGCTACGCCTGCCGGGTTGATTCAGCACGACACAGCCATGGCGCCATCTTTGCCAAGGATATGCACGTTTCGCCGTTCAACCCCATGGATATGACTTACCGCTGGCGATTCAATACGCCTGGCGACAAACTATTGATACATATGGAAAACTGGCATAACCAGCCGGCCAGCCACGCGCCTGCCCGCCAGTTTGATGCCACCCTGATGCTGGAAGCGGCACCGGCCACCCGCCGGGTGCTGCTTTCAACCCTGGCCCGCCAGCCGTGGATAAGCCTTAAAACCGTGGCGGGCATTCATTTTGAAGCGTTGCGCCTCTGGCTGAAACGCGTACCCATTTTTGACCATCCGCAACGCAAGGAGACGCCGTAATGACCCGTTTGCGCTCGTCACGCTCTGCAAACCCCAATATTGTCTCATCTGCGTCTCTGGCGGCGGCTCCCGCATCCACCGGCGCACCCGCCCAGAGCGACCTTTCCCAGACACCCCGCGAAGGCAGGCTGACCCGCTGGCTCAAGCCGCGGCTGATCAAGCAGCTGGATGCCATGCAGGGCGGTCAGATTACCCTGATTGATGGCAGCCAGTCCTACCATCTTGGCCAGGGCGGCCCCCTGCAGGTAACCGTGGTAGTGCGCCACCCTCGCGCCTGGAAGCGCCTGGCGTTTGGTGGCACCGTAGGCGCCGCAGAATCCTATATGGATCATGACTGGGATGCCGATGATCTGGTGGCGCTGATTCGCCTGTTCGCCATCAACCTGGATCAGGTCAACGGTGAAATGGAAAATGGCAGCGCGCGCTTTACCCGCTGGCTTTTGAACCTGGCCTACCGTTTCCAGCGCAACAGCGTTACCGGCTCCAAGCGCAATATTGCCGCGCACTATGATATTGGCAATGATCTGTTTGCGACTTTTCTTGACCAGGCTCACTGGATGTATTCCAGCGCCGTCTTTCCCTACCCGGAAGCCAGCCTGGAGGAAGCCTCTACCTACAAGCTGGATATCATGCTCGAAAAGCTGGATGTCCAGGCTCACCACCACCTGCTGGAGATCGGCACCGGATGGGGTGGACTGGCCATTCATGCGGCCAAGAGCCGGGGCTGCAAGGTCACCACCACGACCATTTCCGAAGAGCAGTACAACCACACCGCCGAGCGCATCCAGCAGGAAGGCCTTGAAGACCAGATCACCCTGCTCAAACAGGATTACCGCGAACTTACCGGCACCTTTGATCGGGTGATTTCCGTTGAGATGATTGAAGCCGTGGGCCATCAGTACCTGGATACCTATCTGGCCAAGATCGACAGCCTGCTCAACGCTGAAGGCCAGGCCATGCTGCAGGCGATCACCATTCGCGACCAGCGTTTTGAATCCGCCAAGCGGGATATGGACTTTATCAAGCGCTATATCTTCCCCGGCGGCTTTCTACCCTCGCACCACGCCATGCTGTCCAGCGTGATGCGCAAGACGTCGCTCAATATGGTAGCCCTGGATGAAATCGGCCAGCACTACGCCCGTACTCTGCGCGAATGGCGCCACCGTTTCGAGGCCAGCCTGGAGACAGTGCGCGCCCAGGGCTACGACGAGCGCTTTATCCGCATGTGGCGCTATTACCTGTGCTACTGCGAAGGTGGCTTTATTGAGCGCTCGATTGGTACCTGCCATCTGGTGCTCGCCAAGCCTCAAGCCAAACCGTCACCGCTGACCGGCGCGCCATGAACCAGGCAACTGCGCCCCGCTGGCCCAAGCTGGTCTTCAATCTGGTAGGGTTTGAGGCCGGCTGGCTGCTGTGTGTGCTGGGAGGCTCTTGGGTGGCGCTGGCCACTGGCCTTGTGCTGATTGGCGGGCACCTGCGGTTTATTGCTCGCCCTGGTGAGTGGCGCCTGCTGGCAGGCTTTGCAGGGCTGGGACTACTGCTGGATGGCAGCCTGACGCTGCTGGGCGGGTTTGATTTCAGCGGTCATAACCAGCTGTTCGGGTTACTGCCGCTGTGGTTCTGGATGCTATGGCCACTGTTTGCCACCCTGCTGGCGCATTCGCTGACCTGGCTATGGCGCCTGCCCTGGCTGGCTGCCGTGGCCGGCGCTGTCAGCGGGCCCCTTTCCTACTACGGCGGCGGTGTGCTGGCCGGCGTGAGCCTGGCACCCTGGTTGCTCCCCGTGCAGGCGCTGATCTGGGGGTTGCTATGCTATCTGCTGGCACGTAATGCAGCGCGACTTGGGTTGGTGAGTAGTCGGTGAATAGTGAACAGGCTAGGATAGTTGGCGAGCTGGGGTCAGGCCTGCGACTCCAGCATTGCTGGCGCTGGAGCTGTTGTTTATCCATCGCTGCTCCAGGTCCGTGATTGCCATGGGGCGGGCAAAGTAGAAGCCTTGCACCGCATGGCAGCCTGCTTCAACCAGAAAGCGGTTCTGCGCGTCGGTTTCTACCCCTTCTGCAATCACCGCAAGCCCCATCCCTTTGGCCATGGCCAATACCGCCTCAACGATGGACGCATCGGCTTTACTGTCAGGCAGTTCACGAATAAAGGCGCGATCCAGCTTTACCTTGTCCACGGGCAGATGCTTCAGGTAGGCCAGCGACGAATAGCCGGTACCAAAATCATCAATGGCAATGGCAAACCCCTGTTCGCGCAGTAATTGCAGGCGCGGCCCCATATCCCCCGCACGTTCATCGAGCAGCACGGATTCCGTCAACTCCAGCCCCAGCTGGGAGGCCTTGATCCCGTAACGCTTGAGGCTACCGGCCAACTGGCTTTCCAGGTCACCGTGAAATAACTGCAAAGCTGAAATATTGATCCATACGGTAACGTTCGGCATGGCACTGTTCTGCCAGTGCGCCTGCTGGGCACAGGCCTTTTCAATCACCCAGTTGCCCAGCTCCGTCATCAGGCCATGACGCTCCGCCAGGGGGATGAAATCCCCCGGAGATATCATCCCATCACGCGGATGACGCCAGCGCAGCAGAGCTTCCATCCCCAGCAGCTCACCGCTCGCTGGGTGGTGCTGGGTCTGGTAGTGCAGTTCCAGCTGGTCGCCGGAAACCAGAGCAGTACGCAGATCACTGACCAGCGCCAGCTGCGGATTGTCCTGCTTATCCAAGGCCGGGCGGAAGCGCAGGTCACTGTTGCGCCCCAGGCGCTTGGCATTGTATAGCGCCGATTCCAGACGCTGGAACAGGACACCGGAATCCTTGCCATCTTCCGGCGCGCGGCAGCTGCCGATGGTCAGGCTCAAGCGCAACGACTGATCCCTGATCTCGAACGGACGGCTCATATGGTCACGCAACCCGGCAATCCATTTATCATGGTCGTCAAAGGTGGTGGTGCGGATCGCCATAAATTCATCGCCGCCGAGTCGCCCAACGGCGCCACCCGCCACATGGCTGGCCAGACGCTGGCCAAACATCGCCAGCAGGCGATCACCCAGCTCAACGCCCAGGCCATCGTTAAAGGTTTTCAGGCCGTCAATATCCACAAGAGCGATATCCAGGCTTTCACCGGCGCGCAGATGGCGCAATCGCGAGGCGAGCAAATCGTGCAGACGGCGGCGATTGGGCAGCCCTGTCAGCGGATCTTCATAGCCAATCCGACGCAGATCCTGTTCTCGGGCCTTCTGGGCGGAAATATCCGTAAACAGGCTGATATAGTGGGTGATCTCACCGCGCTTGTCGGTCACTGCGCGCACCTGGAGCCATTCAGGGTACTCATCGCCATGCTTGCGCCGGTTCCACATTTCCCCTTCCCAGTGCCCTGTGGTGTGCAGGGTGTGCCAGAAACCCTGGAAGAAAGCTTTATCATGGCGAGGGGCGGCAAGCGTTTCGAGCTTGTGGCCAAGGATTTCATCCCCTTCAAAGCCGGTAATCTCGGTAAATGCCGGATTGACCGCCAGCACGCGATTACTGGCGTCGCTGATCACCACCGCATCACTGGCCAGGCCAATGGCATCCTGCGAGATCAACAGTTTCTGATTCTGCTTCCGCACCTGACGCCAGGCGTCAAAGATCCCCAAGCCAACAAAGCTGGCAGCCACCATACGTAGCATGGCATCCGGCACCCAGATACAGGCCGGCAAGGCCACCAGCGCCAACCACACCAAAGGACGACTAAAGGAAAAATTTGGCCACATGAATAAAAGGTGATCCCCGATGAGTAATGACCGACGTATTCGCTAACGCCTGGATGATTACGGACGTCACAGAATCAGCACACCAACTGAACCGATTAAGTTAGATGCACAGATACCAGATTATCGGCCTATCATGAGGAAACTTTAGGGCCAGTTGACGTATATGGAAACTCGGTTGCGTCGTTATCATGTGACATGCCAACCAACAGGGAACGATACCGCCTGACACAGTGATCAAAAGGCCATGTCATGACTGAATAACCACCGCATTGCCACTCCAGGATGCACTACCACCGCACTGTCATTCCAGACATCACCCCATACTGTCATTCACGACACTACCCCACACCGTCATTCCCGAGCGGGGTTATCGGGAATCCAGTTTGACCTTGGCAGATGATGCCCGATTGCCTGCATCACAATAAGCCCCGCCAGAGGCATGCGGAAATGACAGGCGTGGCGATGCTGTTGACGGGTTGCCCTTATCCAAATAAAAGAGAGCGCCTTATATCAGTGCCTGGTTTCATGACGCAGGCGCTGTATATCGGCTTCCTGCAAACCAGAAGCTGAAGCAATTTGCTTGTCATCAAGCACCTGCATGGCAATCAGGTTGCGAGCCACTTCCTCACGCCCTTCTTCACGCCCT
>JBNJGW010000005.1:0-62450 GCA_051748005.1 Pseudomonadota bacterium
GAGTTTGCTGAAACAGGTGGCGCCGAGGTGTTGCAGATGGTTGAGGCGGCACCCAAGGCGCCGGGGCCCGGTGAAGTGCGTGTCTGTAACAAGGCTGTGGGCCTTAATTTTATTGATATCTACTTTCGCACTGGCCTGTATCCGGCGCCTTCGATGCCTTCAGGGCTGGGCACGGAAGGTGCCGGTGTGGTTGAGGCTGTGGGTGAAGGCGTCACCCATCTCAAGGAGGGTGATCGCGTCGCCTATGCCCAGGGGCCCTTGGGTGCCTATGCCGAGCAGCATACGCTGCCAGCCGACAAGGTAGTGATCCTGCCAGACGGCGTTGATTTTGAAACCGCGGCGGCGAGTATGCTCAAAGGGTTGACCGTTCAGTATCTGCTGCGCCAGACCTATCCGTTAAAAGGTGGTGAGACCATCCTGTTTCATGCTGCTGCCGGTGGGGTGGGCTCGATTGCCTGCCAGTGGGCGCGTGCCTTGGGCGTCAAGCTGATTGGTACGGTCAGCACAGCGGAAAAAGCAGCTCTGGCGGAGAAAAACGGCGCCTGGGCCACGATCAACTACAGCACGGAAGATGTGGTTGAGCGTGTACGTGAACTGACCGACGGGGCCATGTGTGATGTGGTCTATGACTCGATTGGCAAGGACACTTGGGAGACCTCGCTGGACTGCCTTAAACCACGCGGCTTGATGGTCAGTTTCGGCAATGCGTCCGGACCGGTGGAAGGGGTCAATATTGGTATTCTGAATCAGAAAGGCGCTCTTTTTGTCACTCGCCCCAGCCTGAACGGCTATGCTGATACCCGTGAACGCCTGGAAATGATGTGTGAGGATTTCTTTGCCATGCTGAACAGTGGTCAGGTCAGTATCGATATTGCCCAGCGTTACCCGCTCAGCGAAGCTGGCAAGGCGCAGGAAGCCCTGCAGTCGCGCCAGACGACAGGTTCAACCATTCTGTTGCCTTGAACCTGAGCGTTTCAACCAACCTCAACATAGGCCCCCATCAGACGCATGCGTTGTTCGAACTGAGAAACGTTATCTACCAGCTGATCGGGACCATAGGCAACACATTCGGCGAGGATAGCTTCGATCAGGGTAATCGCTGAAAGGATGGATGGAAAAAAGTGTGGCGTGGCATTGGCAAGGTTGAAGGTGATCTGTGCGCCGGGCACCAGCGGTGAACGCAGGGTGTCAGTAACGACAATTGCCTTGACGCCGTTGAGACGAGTGATCTCCAGTGCCTTGACCGTCTCTGCGCAATAAGGCTCAAAGCCAAAGGCCACCACAATATCCTGCTCACCGAAGTGGTCCAGCTCGGTGAGTAGCCCACCCTCCAAACCGCGAATCAGATGCAGGTTGGGCATGGCGATACGCCCAACGTAAGCAAAATGATAGGCGCAGGCGAAGGTGTCACGAAACCCCACCACGGCGACTTTTCTGGCCGCTAACAGCATCTGCGCCGCTTCGCGCACGCGCTGCTGATTGTCGGCGGTAAACAGGCGGCCAATGTTATCGAAAGCCGCATCCCCGACATCAAGAAAGACCTGATCGTCGGTCTGGCTGGCCAGGCTGCGCAACTGGCTGGCCTTGCCGGAAAGCTCGACAGGCCCAGACTGAACGGCAGATTGAAAGACTTCCCTGAACAGGTCGTAACTCTCAAACCCCAGCCGCTTAGCCAGACGCACCAGAGTGGAAGGAGTGACCTGAGCCGCTGTTGCCGATTTGCGAATTGACTGAAAGGCAATATCCAGCGGATGCTCAAGCACATAACCTGCAGCCAGCTTGAGTTGCGGGCTCAGCTCAGCATAGGCTTCGGCCAATTGCTGGTGAATGTCATTTAGACGGCTAACGGCTGAATCGTTGGCTTCATGTATGCTTGATGTGGGGCTATCCTGACTAGAGCCAGACCTGGGCGGGGTGAAAGATGACATGCAGTTTCCTCGCTAAACATCGTTCTTCAATAAGAACATTTGTATCATTTTCTGGTATTGAAAGATACATCTGTGTTGACAAGTCTTGATACCTTGGTCTAGGATCTTTTTTGAAACATACGTACTTAAATAAATTATCTATTGGAACGTTTGTTTCTTTTTTACCCGCCGATTCCATGCCGAGCCTGACAATGTCCAACAGTGATTTCCGTTCTTCCGCTGCTTCAACGCTGCCTTCCAGCCTCAATGCTGAAAACCTGCCCCGCTATGAAACCTTACAGGTTTCCCTGCAGGGCCAGGTGCTTGAAGTGCGTTTCAATCGCCCACACCGCCTGAATGCTGTGATTGAGGGCCTGTACCTTGATCTGCTGGATGCCTTGGCGCTGGCTGAGCAGGCGGTTAATGTACGCGCCATTGTGCTGAGCGGCGAGGGTCGGGCCTTCTGCGTGGGTGCCGACATGAAGGAGCACGGCGGTGCGGCGCGTACCCTGTATCAGCGCCGTGAGTATCTGCAGCTGGGTAACGATGTCTGTGAGGCCATTTATCGGCTGAAAAAGCCGGTGGTGGCGGCCGTTAATGGCTATGCATTGGGCGCTGGCGCGGAGATGGCCGTGGCATGTGATTTTATCCTGATGGCAGATGACGCCCAGATAGGCTTTCCGGAAACCAGTATCGGTACATGCGTGGGCGGTGGTGTGTCAAAAATCCTTCCGCAGCTGGTGGGGCTCAGTCAGGCGCGCCGTTTGCTGTATATCGGTGACAGGATCAACGCTGAGGAAGCGCAGCGCATTGGTCTGGCGCTAGTCGCCTATCCGGCTGGCGACTTGCTTGAGCAGGCTCACATATTGAGTGCCCGGCTGGCCAGTCAGGCGCCGGTGTCTATCGCCATGCTCAAGCGTCTGGTCAATCAGGGCAGTGCCAATGATTTTGATAGCCAGCTCCAGCAGGAACTGGACGCTGTGTTTACCTGTTCGACCACAGAAGACTGGCAGGAAGGGGTCGATGCCTTTGCCCAAAAGCGCCAACCGCAGTTCAACGGCCGTTGATGGCTGCCAAGCCGCGTTTTTGACATCTCCCTTTTTGTTCGTTTTTTAGAGGTTAACCGCATGAATCCGATTGAAGGACACCTAAGCACGCGCAGCCCGCTGCATAATATTCTGGCGCCGACGGGCATCGCCATAGTCGGCGCGTCGGCCGACCCCACCAAGCGCGGTTACAAAGCCATGGTCGGGCTGATCAAGGACGGGTATCGCGGCAACATTTACCCTGTTAACCCCAAGGCCGAGATGATTCTTGGGGTAAAGGCCTGGCCGTCTATTGCGGCGATTCCCGGTAACCCGGAGCTGGCGCTTCTGTGTACGCCAGCAGCCAGCGTGCCAGGGCTGATTGCCGAATGTGGTCGTCGCGGTATCAAGGGCGCGATTATCCTGGCCAGCGGCTTTGCCGAAATGAGCGAAGAAGGTGCCCAGCTTGAGCGCGAGATGATGGCCAAGGCTGCAGCGCATGGCGTACGCGTCATAGGCCCTAATACCTCTGGCGTCTTCAATCTTCATCACAACCTTAACCTGCTGGCGCTTGACGGCGTAAAAGCCGGAGACATCGGGATTATTTCCCAGTCAGGCAACATGCTGCTGGCGTTGGCCCTGGAAGCCCAGCATAACGGTCAGGTGGGTTTCAGTACCTATGTTGGCCCCGGCAACCAGAGTGATATCGGCTTCAATGATTACCTGCGCTACCTGGGAGAAGACGAGCATACCCGAGTGGCGACCCTGTATGTGGAAGGCTTCAGGGATGGTCGGCGTTTTCTTGAAGTGGCACGCGACGTGACGGCGGTCAAGCCTGTTGTGGTCTACAAGTCCGGCTCCACTGAACAGGGCCAGAAAGCCGCCAGTTCACATACCGGTGCGCTGGCAGGCAGCTATCAGATGACGGTTGATCTGTTGCGTCAGTCGGGTGTCAGCGTGGTGCAGTATTCCGATGAAATCCTACCGGTGGCGGAAGGCCTGGGCCTTTTGCAGAAGGCGCGTGGCAAGCGGGTGGCGGTGATTGCCGACGGCGGCGGTCAAGCCACGATTGCCTCAGATCGCCTGGCAGAAGCGGGATTGAGCCTGGCGGAATTGAGTGAAGATACCCGCACCCAGCTAAGGGCCATTCTATTCCCGCAGGCGTCCACCCTTAACCCAGTGGATGTGGCCGGGTCTTCAGACGCCAACCCTTCGCTACTGGCCAAGTGCATGGAAATCGTTGCAGCAGATGATAACGTTGACAGCGTTTTTCTGGTGGGGATGTTCGGTGGCTATAGCCTGCGCTTTGCTGAATCGCTGCTGGGTGATGAAATGCGCGGCGCTGAAGCCATGGTCGATCTTTCCAATGCCACGACCAAGCCGCTGGTCGTCTACAGCCTTTACGCCCCTATCAAGCCACCTGCGCTGCGCCGCATGCATGAAGCTGGCCTGCCTATCTATGCATCGATTGAACACGCTGTTCGCGTCCTGGCGGCACTTGGCGAGCGTGGCCAGTATCTTGCCGAGCGCGAGCAGCAAGCGCCTTTTGCAGCGGCGATTCCTGCCGCAAGCGTTCAGGCAATGCTGGCCAGTGCTCATAAAGGTGGGCGCGACCTGCTCGAATATGAGGCCAAGGCACTGCTGGGTGAGCATGGCATTGCAGTACCCGAGGAGCGCGTGGTGCGCGATGCAAGTGAATTGGCCGAGGTGGCGGCCAAGTTTGCCCACCAGCCGCTGGCCATGAAGGTAGTATCCAAGGATATTCTACATAAATCTGATGCTGGCGGGGTCAAGCTCAACCTGAGTGGAGTGGCCGCGTTGAATGAGGCCTACCAGCAGATCATGACCTCCGCCCGGGCCTACGATGCCAGCGCCGAGATTGAAGGTGTACTGGTCACACCCATGGCGGAAAAAGGCGTTGAGGTGATCATTGGCATGATGCGCGACCCGATCTTCGGCCCGGTGCTGATGTTCGGTCTGGGCGGGGTTTTTGTGGAAATTCTTGAAGACGTGGCCTTCCGGGCCTTGCCGCTGAGCCGTTTTGATGCGGCTTGCATGATTGACCAGATCAAGGCTAAAAAGGTCTTTGAAGGCGTGCGGGGGGCAGCAGCGATTGATAAACAGGCACTGACAGAGTTGCTGCTGAAAGTGGCGCATATTGTTGAGGCCTATCCGCAGATACAAGAGCTTGATCTGAATCCGGTGATTGCCTATCCAGACGGATACGCCGTCGTGGATGCCAGGGTGATCGTTGAGCGCGCCGCTGACTAATCTTACCCACCGAGCCAATCAAAAAAGGAGCTAGCATGACGCTGCCCGAATTAAAAGATGCCCGTCTTACCCTTGATAACCGTGTGGCCTTGCTGACCTTTCAACGCCATGATGTGCGCAACGCCCTGACCGGCACGGCGCTGGTCGATGACATTGTGGCGGTGACGAAATGGGTGAACCGCAGTGAGGATGTGTCGGTGCTGGTGATCACCGGCGATGGCTCTGCGTTTTCCGCCGGGGGCAATGTCAAGGATATGGCCAGCCGTGGCGGTGACTTTGCCGGTGACGTAGCCGAGGTGGCTGAACGCTATCGGCGCGGTATCCAGCGTATGCCGCTGGCATTGCAGGCCGTTGAAGTGCCGATTATTGCCGCCGTAAACGGCCCGGCGATAGGCGCCGGTTTTGACCTGGCCAATATGGCCGATATACGCATTGCCTCGCGGCGTGCCAAGTTTGGCGAGACTTTCCTTAATCTGGGCATTATACCCGGTGATGGTGGCGCCTGGTTCATGCAGCGGCAAATCGGCTACCAGCGTGCCTTTGAGCTGACGCTTTCCGGCCGGGTGATTGATGCTGACGAGGCGCTGGCCTACGGCATTGTGCTGGAAGTGGCCGAGCCGGAAGACCTGATGGAAGCGGCCATGAGTCATGCCCGACGCATCGCCGCCCAGCCGCCCAAGGCTACTCGGTTAACCAAGCGGCTGATGAAGATGGCCCCGGATATGCAGTTAAAGGCCTTTCTGGATGTATGTGCCACCTTCCAGGGCATGTGCCATAACGAGCCTGAGCACCTGGAAGCCGTTAACCGGATGCTGGATAGCATGGCCAGGAAATAGCCGCGCCTGTGCGGATTGGCTTGGCAATCAGCCTCTTCGGTTTATGATTGCGCTACTTGCGGGTATGATCAATACCGATAGCCCATCAGACTGAGGAGTGACGCTAGATGGAAGGTGTAAAACATATTGTTGCCGTTGCCTCAGGCAAAGGGGGCGTGGGGAAATCCACAGTGACCGTCAATCTGGCGCTGGCGCTTTCTGCTCAAGGGTATCGGGTTGGTGTGCTGGACGCGGATATCTATGGCCCAAGCCAGGCGCAGATGTTGGGCGTCAAGGAAGGTACAAGGCCTCAGGCAGCCGGTGAAGACAAGTTTCTGCCGCTTGAAGCGCATGGTATCAAGGCCATGTCGATGGCGTTTCTGGTCAACACCAAGGAACCCATGGTATGGCGCGGGCCTATGGTGGTCGGGGCATTTCAACAGCTGCTGAACCAGACCCAGTGGGGCGAGCTGGATTTCCTGCTGATTGACATGCCGCCGGGCACCGGTGATATCCAGTTGACCCTGTCCCAGCGTGTCGCGGTTGCCGGTGCCGTGATTGTTACCACGCCTCAGGACATTGCCTTGCTGGATGCGCGTAAAGGTATCGAGATGTTCCGCAAGGTCAATGTGCCGGTATTGGGGATTGTGGAAAACATGAGCGTTTATCAGTGTGAAAAATGCGGCCACGAGGCGGCGATTTTCGGTACCGGCGGCGGCGACCGGATTGCGGCAGAATACGATACCCAGGTGCTGGGGCGTTTGCCGTTAAGTCTTTCCATCCGTGAGCTGGCGGATTCCGGCAACCCGAGCGTTGTTTCGGAACCTGACAGCCCGGCAAGCCAGGCATTTGCACAGATTGCCCGCCAGATGGCTGCCCAGCTCAGCGGCACCGATGACCAGCAGGGCCCGACGATTTCTTTCAGCGAGTGACACGGCAACATGAGCATCAAATCGGATAACTGGATTCGCCGCATGGCCGAAAAGCAGGCCATGATCGAACCCTTTGAAGCAGGACAGGTACGTTACGTAGATGGCGAAAGGGTTATTTCCTATGGTACATCAAGCTATGGCTATGATGTGCGCTGCGCAGACGAGTTCAAGGTTTTTACCAATATCCACTCAGCGGTCGTGGACCCGAAAAACTTTGATGAAAAGAGTTTTGTGGATATCAAGGGCGATATGTGCATTATTCCGCCCAACTCCTTTGCGCTGGCGCGAACTGTGGAGTATTTCCGCATTCCGCGCAGTGTGCTGACGATCTGTCTGGGCAAGTCCACCTATGCCCGCTGCGGGATTATTGTCAACGTCACGCCGTTGGAGCCAGAGTGGGAAGGCCATGTGACTTTGGAGTTTTCCAATACCACCAACCTGCCGGCCAAGATCTATGCCAACGAAGGCGTCGCCCAGATGCTTTTCCTGGAATCCGATGAGGTCTGCGAGATGTCCTACAAGGATAGAGGCGGCAAATATATGGGCCAGCGCGGAGTGACTCTGCCGCGCACCTGAAAAAAGCATGAGACATCAGTAAATAGCAGAACGCCCAGCCCTTGAACAGGGGCTGGGCGTTACTGTTTGCTCATCGCCTAACACTAATACTAACACTATGGGAGATATCAGGTTCAGGCTTCGTCAAGTTCGTCCGCTGCGTCCTCATGGCTTAACCGCAGCCCTTCCGGTGGCAGGGCAACGCCATCCAGGGTAGCGCCCGTGCCGCTGTATTGCAGGCGGCCGTCGAGGAACCAGTTCACCGCGATCGGTAAAATCAGATGTTCACGGGCATGGATTTTCTCTTTCAGGGTGGCTTCCGTATCGTCGGCAGCAATCTTTAACGCCGCCTGAATCGCCACAGGGCCGCCATCCAGCTCTTCGGTCACGAAGTGAACGCTGCAACCGTGTTCGCTGGCGCCATCCGCCAATACCCGGGCGTGGGTGTTAAGGCCCTGGTAAGCGGGAAGCAACGACGGATGGATATTAAGCATCTTACCGAGAAAACGCTGCACGAAGCGCGGTGTCAGGATGCGCATAAAGCCGGCCAGTACGATAATATCCGGCTGGTGGCGTTCAATCACCTTGATCAAGGCGCCATCATAGGCCTCGCGGCTGTCATATTCCCGGTGGGGAAGCACCACGGCATCAATCCCGGCATCATGGGCACGGGTTAGCCCATAGGCATCCGGTTCGTTGGAGATGACCGCCACAATCTTGCCGCTCAGCTGGTTATGAGCCTGCGCATCAATCAACGCCTGAAGGTTGCTGCCACTGCCCGAAATCAGCACGACAATGCTCGGCGCATCGGCAGGTATGGCAGGCAACTCGCTGGTGATCGCATCAGGGGTCACATTGCTGCTCATACGCCCATTTTCTCCAGCGTCACGGCCTCAGCGGCGCGTGTGACGATATTGCCCAGGGTATAGACGCTTTCCCCCTGGGCCTGTAAATGTTCACGCGCCTGCTCAGCCTGTGCGGCGGGAACCACCACCACCATGCCGATGCCGCAGTTCAGCACCCGGTGCATTTCGGTTTCATCAACGTTGCCGTTGCTCTGCAGCCAGTTGAACACCTCAGGGCGCTGCCAGCTGTCCAGGTTGATTTGCGCAGCAAGATGATCCGGCAGAACCCGCGGAATATTTTCCAGCAGGCCGCCACCGGTAATATGTGACAGGGCATGCACCGGAATATCAGTATCGCGCATCAGCGATAGCAGCGATTTTACATAGATACGGGTAGGGGCCATGAGGGCAGCGCTGAGCGGCATGCCATCAATCGGGGTGTCGAGTGACGCACCGCTGACCTCAAGGATCTTGCGAATCAATGAATAGCCGTTGGAATGCGGTCCGGATGAGGCAAGCCCCAGCAGTACGTCACCTTCATCGACGCGGCTGCCATCAAGAATCTCGGATTTTTCGACGACGCCCACACAGAAGCCAGCCAGGTCGTAGTCATCACCTTCATACATGCCCGGCATTTCGGCGGTTTCGCCACCTACCAGGGCGCAGCCTGCCTGTTCGCAGCCAGCGCCAATGCCATTGACCACATCGGCGGCGATATCGACATTGAGTTTGCCCGTGGCATAGTAGTCAAGAAACAGCAGCGGCTCGGCGCCAGCAACGATAAGATCGTTGACACACATGGCCACCAGATCAATGCCAATGGTGTCATGTTTGCCAAGATCCATGGCAAGGCGTAATTTTGTGCCCACACCGTCAGTGCCGGAGACCAGCACCGGTTCACGGTAGTTTTTGGGTAGCTCACACAGGGCACCGAAACCGCCTAGCCCGCCCATCACTTCAGGGCGAGAGGTACGCTTGGCAACGTGCTTGATACGTTCGACAAGGGCATTGCCTGCGTCAATATCAACGCCAGCATCTTTATAGCTAAGCGATGGTTGAGAAGTTGATGAAGGCGTCTGGGTCATGGCGAATCCTGATGTAAGCTGGACGATAAATCGAAAGGCGGATTGTAACACCGACAATAGCATCACGCATCGCTCAAGCAGCCGACGGGTGCGCTTTGTGATGATGGCGGACGGCTGAAACCAGCAATGTTCAAATGATTTTCAGGGAGGGGCGACAATGCGCCATTCGTGGTGGGGGATTGTGTTTCTGGTGGTGCTGGCAGGGCTTGTCTTCCTGCTGGATGCAGTACTGATGCCCTTTGTGGCAGGGATGATTCTGGCTTATCTGGCGGACCCTCTGGTAGACCGTTTTGAGCGCTGGGGGATGCGTCGTGTGCTGGCCGTCACCAGCGTCTTTCTTATTATGGTGCTGGTGCTGGTTATTAGCCTGTTGATTATCGTGCCCTTGATTATTCAGCAGGCCAAGCAGTTCGGGGAATCCTTGCCAGCGATTTTTGAATGGGTCAAGAACGTGCTGGCGCCCAAGCTTGAAGAATGGGCGGGCTATGATCTGCAAACCGAGATGGACAATATCCAGCAGGTACTGACCAAAAACTGGCGTGATGCCGGTGGCTATCTGGCTCAGGCGTTAGGTCAGATTGGGCGTTCCGGCATGGCGCTGGTGTCTTGGGTGACTTTTTTAGCCCTGGTGCCGGTCGTTACCTTTTACTTGCTGCTCGACTGGGATCACCTGATGCAGCGCCTGACCGACCTGGTGCCCAGGCGCTGGCTTGCGGATACCCTGCGGCTGGCTGGGCGTTGTGACGAAGTGCTCTCGGCCTTTTTGCGCGGCCAGTTGCTGGTCATGCTGTGTCTTGGGGTGTTGTATGCGCTGGGGTTGAGCCTGCTTGGGCTTAATTTTGGGCTCTTGATTGGCTTTGTATCGGGCCTTGCCAGCATTGTGCCGTTTCTGGGCTTTATTGTTGGCCTGACCATCGCCTTGCTGGTGGCTGTGTTCCAGATGGGTACCATCTGGGCGATCTTAGGCGTTATCGCGATTTTTGCTGCTGGGCAGATGATTGAAAGCGTCGTTCTGCAGCCGAAACTGCTGGGAGATAAGATAGGCCTCCACCCGGTTGCGGTTATTTTTGCCGTGCTGGTAGGCGGTGAACTCTTTGGTTTCATTGGGGTATTGCTGGCATTGCCCGTTGCAGCCGTCATCATGGTACTCTTGCGTGAAGCCCACGATCGCTATAAAAACAGCAGCTTATATGAGGAAGGCAGTACAGTGACACAAGATGCCGAAGTAAAGGGCCAGCTGGAAAAGAGAGGATCTCATGATGGAAGGGATTCATCATGAGCCGAGCACCGGCACAGTTACCGCTCGGGGTTGGGTTACGCGACGACGCGACCTTCGATAATTTCTATGCCAGCCAGCGTAATGCTGCCCTGGTTAGCCAGCTTCAGGGGCAGC
Source organism: Pseudomonadota bacterium (assembly GCA_051748005.1). Lineage (GTDB taxonomy): Bacteria > Pseudomonadota > Gammaproteobacteria > Pseudomonadales > Halomonadaceae > Vreelandella. The sequence continues at coordinate 10,829 of JBNJGW010000005.1, forward strand.
TGAGGGAAGAGGGCGAGCCGTACCTGTTTATCTGGGGGAGCAATGGCACAGGGCGCAGCCACTTGTTGCAGGCAGCCTGTCATGCCGCGTCAGATGCTGGCAGGCGCGCACTGTATCTTCCCCTGGCCGATATTGGCCATTTTCCACCGTTGATTCTGGAAGATATTGAACGTCTGGATCTGGTGGCGCTGGATGATCTTGAATGCGTGCTGGGGCGAAAACGTTGGGAAGAGGGGCTTTTTCACGCTTTCAACCGGTTGCGCGACGGGGGTAAACGGATCGTGATTGCTGCCAAGGGAGCGCCGCGCCAGCTGGATGTGGGGCTTGCGGATCTTGCCTCGCGGCTTTCCTGGGGAATGACCTTCCATCTTCAGCCGCTGGACGATGAAGAGCGTCTGGCGGCCCTTAAATTGCGTGCCAAGGTGCGCGGCATGCAGCTGCCGGACGATGTCGGGCGTTATATTCTGCACCGGGGCCCGCGAGAGTTGGGCGCGCTGTGTGAGTCACTGGAACAGCTGGATAAAGCTTCTCTGTCTGCCCAGCGCAGGCTAACAATTCCCTTTATCAAGCAGGCGCTCGGCTGGTAGCGGCTGCATATTGCTATGGCAACCGACAAAAAAATACCGCCAGGCAAGCTGGCGGTATTTCAGAAGGCTGTCACTGAGGTCCAGTGTCAGCCTTGGTGCTAGCTAACAGCTAGCCGGCGGAACAGACCATTAAGCAGTTTTGCTCATCTTGGTGGCTGTTTCCTGGGCTTGCTTGACGTTTTCTTCAGTCAGCTTCTGGCTCTGCTGCATGAAATCCTGTTGCAGGGCAACAACCTTGTCAGCATCGCCTTTAACGCGCTCAGCCAGTTCTTTAGCTACTTTCTGCTGGCCTTCCATGTAAGCGCGCAGACCTTCAGCATCTTTAACGTTCATCAGGCTGCGAGCCTGTGCCATGCTGGTGTCGACGTAAGCTTTGCTGGCGTCGAGCTGGGCGTTGAACATTTTTTCAGCAAAATCGACGTTCAGAGCGGCGAAGGCGCGAGCCGGAGCCATAAACATGTTGTCAAACTGCTGTGTCATTTCGTTAGTGTTGATAGTGCGCATGATAAACCCTCCCAGGGTATTAGTATTACATTAAGTCGTGAAGACAAATGAGTAATGGATGCGTCTTGCTGCATGTTGCGTTGCAGTATAAGGGGTCTTTTTGTGCAATGCAACATCATTTGGATGATGGTTTAGATGGCGAGTGTGAAAGCTTGAGCCGCCGGCTTTGACTGACTTTACAGAATTGGACGGGCTTGCTTTCAGGTTGAATCATCGTACAGGATGATTGTTAATGAAAAATAACATGGACTGGAAGCGTTACTGAGAGCGGAAGCGAGGAGGTAGACATGACAATGCGTACCGAACGAGACAGCATGGGAGCGCTGGAAGTGCCGGAAGAGGCGCTTTACGGCGCACAGACTCAGCGGGCCATCAATAATTTCCAGGTCTCGAATACGCCCATGCCCTGCGCGTTTATTCACGCTGTGGCACGTATAAAGCTGGCAGCGGCGCGCACCAACGGCCAGTTGGGTCTGCTGGATCAACCTCGGGCCGAGGCGATTGAAAAGGCCGCCCAGGCGGTTATCGATGGGCAGCATGATGACCATTTTCCTATTGATGTTTTTCAGACCGGTTCCGGCACGTCAACCAATATGAACGTTAACGAAGTGCTGGCCCGGTTGGCCAGTCGTGAGGGAGTCGAAGTGACGCCCAACGACCATGTCAATATGGGGCAGTCAAGCAATGACGTGATTCCTACCGCCATTCATCTATCAGCGGCGATTGCCGTCTCACAATCACTGCGGCCTGCGCTGGTGGGTTTGCAGGCCACCATTGACCGTCGTGCAGAAGAACTTGCGCAGGTGGTGAAAACCGGGCGCACGCACCTGATGGATGCTATGCCGTTGCGCATGGATCAGGAGCTTGGCGCCTGGTCGAGCCAGGTAGGGCAGGCTATTGAGCGTTTTGATAGTGCCATGCAGCGTTTATGCCGGCTGGCCCAGGGCGGTACCGCAGTGGGCACGGGAATCAACGCCCCTGAAGGCTTTGCCGAATTGATGGCCAAGGATCTGAGCCAGCAGACAGGGCTTACGCTGGTGCCTAACGACAGCTTTTTTGCCAGTCTGGCCTCCCAGGATGCGGCGGTGGAACTTTCCGGGCAGCTGAAAGGTTTTGCCTGTGTGGTGATGAAAATTGCCAATGACCTGCGCTGGATGAATTCCGGCCCACTGGCAGGCCTTGGGGAAATTGAGCTGGAGGCACTGCAGCCCGGCAGCTCGATTATGCCAGGCAAGGTTAACCCGGTGATTCCCGAGTCTGCCGCCCAGGCGGCGGCCCAGGTGATCGGCCTGGATACGGCCATCAGCGTGGCCGGGCAAAGTGGTAATTTCCAGCTGAATGTGATGCTCCCACTGGTGGCCCACAACCTGTTGACCTCAATTACTCTGATGAGTAATACCGCCAGGCTATTGGGTGAGCGGGCAATTGCCACTTTCAAGGTGCGTGAAGATAACCTGCAAGGTCCTTTAGCGCGTAATCCGATTCTGGTGACTGCCTTGAATGGTGTGATTGGCTATAACGCAGCGGCAGCCGTTGCCAAGAAAGCTTATCAGGCCGGGCGGCCAATCATTGATGTGGCCGAGGAGGAAACTGACCTTGATCGAGCCACCCTTGAACGCCTGCTGAACCCTGTTGTACTGACCCACGGCGGAGTGCCGCAATAGTTTTGTTGGCGCCAAGAGCCAGATAGCAACACACAGTGAATAGAAAAGAGAAGAAAAGAAAAATCAGGTCTGCTGTTCTTCCTGTTTGCCTTGCTGGATAGTCTGGTGGGCTTCCAGATGCTCTTCACCGTTGGCGTCAGGTTCTTCATTTTCAGCCTGGCGCGAAGGGCAGTAACACAATGTGGTCAGAATCGGAAAGTGATCAGAGCCGAACTTCTCCAGACGCTGCATTTTTACGAGGGTGAAATGCTCACTGATAAACACATGGTCAAGCGGCCAGCGCAGCACAGGATAGTGGGCATGGAAGGTGCTGAACATGCCGCGCCCACGGCGTGGGTCGAGCATGTTGCCAACCCGACAGAACAGCCGTGTGGTGCGCGACCAGGCAACATCGTTGAGGTCTCCGGCAACGATGCTTGCTTGCTCATGTTCATGAATCTCTTTTCCAATCCATAAAAGCTCTGCGTCCCGCCATAGCGATTTCTCGCTTTCGTTGGGGGCGGGAGGCCTCGGGTGGACGGCATAAAACTGCACAATATCACCGCTTGCCAGTACCAACTGAGTATGGATGGAAGGTATATCGTCCTGAATAAGCCACCGGACTTCAGTATTTTTCAACTTTAGCCTGGAATAAAGATGCATGCCGTAAAGGTTATCCAGCGGAATCTTGATAGAGTATGGCCAGTCTTTATCCAGCGCCTTGTCGAGCTGAGTCTGCCACCAGTCGTTGGATTCCAGCGTCAGCACAATGTCGGGCTGATGCCGGATGATCATGTCAACCAGCTCCTGAGATTGACGATTGGGCGTTAACACATTGGCAATGAATAGCGTCACCTTGCGTTTTTCAGGTGCCTCCTGGGCGGATCTTTTTACCTGCACTGGCCATAAGGGCGTCCAGGGCATAATGTGGCTGAATTGGAGAATGGCGCTGGCAAGTGACAAGGTGACTGAAGTGGTACGCCAAAGCCCAGGCTCCAATAACCATAGGCTGGCAAGGGCGCATGACAGAGCAAGCAGAGCAATCTGCAGGCGGGGAAACTCAAAGGCACGTATCCACCACCAGTGAACGCGAATGTAGGCAACCAGCGTTGCCAGCAGCAGAAGTAGCGATATGCTTCCCAGCAGAAGTCCGGCCAAAGGTGATCTCCTTATCCTAAGCGTGAAGGTTTGAGTTATCTTAGCGCCTTGGCTGGATAAGTGTCGATTTTATGCTGAAACACTTCCTGTCAGTACCATGTGTGTGTTTTTGAACAAAAATGACTTGCCTTTGAGACATAAAGCCGTAAAATACGCATCCGTTGCACAGCAGCAGGACCATAGCTCAGTTGGTTAGAGCGCCACGTTGACATCGTGGAGGTCGGCGGTTCAAATCCGCCTGGTCCTACCAATTTATTGCAATTCTTTGCCAGTATCGTTTTGCTTCAGGACCATAGCTCAGTTGGTTAGAGCGCCACGTTGACATCGTGGAGGTCGGCGGTTCAAATCCGCCTGGTCCTACCAGTTAATGCTGTTTTAATAAGTTTATACAGATTCCACAAAAAAGCCCTGAGCATCATGCTCGGGGCTTTTTTGTGGCCAGCAGTTTTATGACGCAGTAGAACTATTGCTTGAAAAATACGGGCAGATCCGTCTGGCGGAGAAAGGTCGCAATCAAACGCTCAATGCCGTTCTGGTCTTCCTCGCTGAAGCGCGCTGGTATGGGGCTATCCAGGTCAAAGACGCCCCAAAGCTGACCATCAATTTCCACAGGGATGACGAGCTCCGAGCGTGAATCGGCATCACAGGCAATATGGTCGGCAATAGCGTGAACATCATCAACGCGCTGGGTGCTCTGCTGGCGAGCTGCTGCCCCGCAAACGCCTTTGCTGAAAGGAATCGGGTGACAGGCAGGTTTGCCCTGAAAAGGTCCCAGGCTGAGCATCTCTGGCGTTCGCTGCAGATAAAAGCCCACCCAGTTAAGGTCGGGCACTGCATGAAAGACAAAGGCGCAGACCTGGGCGCTGTTAGTCAGCCAGTCGCGGGTATCCAGCAAAGCTTCCAGTTGTCGGTTGAGCAGGAGATAGTCAATCTGAGGCATGCAGGCAATTTTCCTGTGGTGTAAAAGCACATCAGGCCAGCAATAATGCTGACCTGATGTTGCTATGATGTGTTTAGTATTTAATACGGCTGGCGTTTATTCAACCCAGCCAGGCACGGCGGCACCCTTGAACAGCTCATCGGCTTTTTCGATGACTTCTTCACGCTGGTAGGCATCCACCAATTGGCGAATGTCTTCACGCTCTTCATCACCGGCACGTACGGCAATCAGGTTGACGTAGGGAGACTCAGGGCCTTCTTTGATCAGAGCGTCATCCAGCGTCAGCCCGGCAGGCTGGGCAAAGGTATTATTGATAAACGCCATGTCCACGTCAGGCAATACCCGGGGTAGCTGGGCAGCTTCGATTTCCCGGAAGCGGAAGTTGCGCGGGTTCTCGGCAATATCCAGCGGTGTGGCTTCAAGGAAGCTGGGATCTTCCAGGGTAATCAGGCCTTCATTGTGCATCAGGATCAGGGCACGGCCTTCATTGGAAGGATCATTGGGCAGGGCGATCTGGGCGCCGTCAGGCAGATCGGCGATATCCGTGTATTTCTCGGAATAGGCGCCAATCGGGTAGACGAAGGTGCGGCCAGCAATGGCCAGGTCGTAACCGCGGTCATTGATCATCGACTGTAGGTAGGGTTCGTGCTGGAAAGCATTGGCATCCAGGCTACCATCGGCCAGAGCAGCGTTGGGCGTGACGTAGTCAGTAAACTCGATGATCTCGACATCCAGGCCAAATTCTTCCCCGGCAATGCGCACCGCCACTTCCATGACGTCTGTCTCAGGCCCTGCAACAGTGCCGACCTTGATGCTGTGGTCATCTGCGGATGCGATGTTAATGGACAGAGCAAGTGCTGTTAAGCTGCTGATTGCAAGTGTTTTCATGGTTTTTCCTTATAAAAGCAATGGATTGTTGCAATACTAAAGCATAAAAATAATATTTTTAATAATTTATAGCTATTAATGAGATAGGCGCCTGGTATGCGTATTATTTGCGATCGCTTTTGCGCACCAGATAGTCGCCCAGGCTCTGGAAGCCCTGTACCATAACCACCAGTATAATGACGGTGACCAGCATGATTTCTGGCATGAAACGGTTGTAGCCGTAGCGAATCCCCAGATCGCCCAAGCCGCCACCGCCCACGGCACCCGCCATGGCCGAGTAGCTGACCAGGGTCACCAGGGTGACGGTCAGCGCCGTGATAATGCCACCTCGGGCTTCAGGCAGGAGAACCTTGCAGATGATCTGCCAGGGAGTCGCGCCCATAGCCTGAGCAGCCTCAACCAGGCCGGGAGGCAGCTCATTCAATGCACCTTCCACCAGGCGGGCAATAAACGGAATGGCAGCAATGGTAAGTGGTACGGCAGCCGCATTGATGCCAATAGAGGTACCTACCAGCATACGCGTGAAGGGGGTAATCGCTACCATAAGAATAATAAACGGAATCGAGCGGCCGATATTGGTGATGACCCCCAGTACCTGATTCAGCACCGGCCTAGCCAGAATCTGGCGTGGCCGGGTGACATAAAGCATCACGCCCAGTGGCAAGCCCAGCAGGGTCGCTATCAGCCCCGAGATGGCCACCATGTAGAGGGTGTCCAGGGTGGCTTGGAAAATAAGATCAATCATTGCGCTGGACATGGCCAAGCACCTCCACGTTAAGTTGGTGAGATTCAAGGTAGGTGATTGCCTGACGGGTCTGCTGCGCATCGCCCAGCAGTTCAGCAATCATCAACCCCAGCGTGCGTTCCTGTATTGATTCCACCTTGGCCTGCAGAATGCTGACATCAACACCGCATTCCCTGGCCAGGCGGGAAATCAGCGGTGTAGACACAGCATCGCCGGAAAACGTCAGACGTACCACCGGGTGAGTATGCTCGCCAGGGGAGGGCTGAAGGCGCTCAACCAACTCCTTGGGCGGGGTAAGCTGAAGAAAATCATTGAGGAAGTCTCGCCCCAGCTGGGTGCGCGGGGCGGTAAAGAAATCGCCAACTTCAGCGTCTTCTACCAGCTCGCCCGCAGAAATCAGGCTGACCCGGTGGCAGATGGATTTGACAACTTCCATCTCGTGAGTAATCAGCAAGATGGTGATGCCCAGCGTCTGGTTGATATCACGCAACAACTCCAGAATCGAGGTCGTGGTCTGGGGGTCCAGCGCTGAGGTGGCCTCATCACAGAGCAGCACAGCGGGCTCATTGGCCAGAGCGCGGGCAATCGCCACCCGCTGCTTTTGGCCTCCCGACAGTTGAGCAGGAAACTGGCTGGCCTTGTCAGCCAGGCCCACCAGCTTCAGCAAGGGTTCAACGCGTTCCTTGATGGCCTGTCTGGACTGCCCCGTCAGCTCCAGAGGGAAGGCAACATTATCGAAGACATTGCGAGTTGTTAGCAGGTTGAAGTGTTGAAAGATCATGCCGATGCGATGACGTGCCTGGTTCAGCTGAGCAGCGCTAAGGCGGGTGATATCATGGTCATCAACTATCACGCTGCCCTTGGTTGGGCGCTCCAGCAGGTTGATGCAGCGGATCAATGTGGATTTGCCGGCGCCGGACAGGCCAATGACCCCGTGAATGGCACCCTTGGGGATATGCAGGTTCGCGTTTTTCAGAGCGTGAACGACCTGGCTGCCATTGGTGTAGGTTTTGCTGACGTTGTTGAGCTCGATCATGGCGTTACCTTGAGGTTGGCCGCAAATGAAAGCTGCGGGCCAGATTCAGTAAGCCGATATGGAAACATGCGGGGGGCGGCAAGCGTAGGGTGGGGGCAAAAAAAGACCACCCTGACGGGTGGCCATCAACGCTGGACACACCCTTTTAGCTGCACTTCACCGTGATATCTCACCACGATGGACGCCCGCAATCTGGGTACAAATCGGCGTCATTTCGATTAGGCAAAAAGTCTAAGATGAAGCTTATAGGTTGTCAAACGCTGTGGTGGGATTTTTTATACTGTATTGCTTATTTGATATTAATTTTTGGTTTATTGTTGCTTCTTCAGGTGATTTTCTGTTGAAAGGGTTAGAGCAAGGTGTTTCAAACGGGCTCAATAACTTGTTCTGAAACCTCTGGGTGAATGGTTACATCAGCAGTCAAGGTGTCAATAATGATTGTGCTGATGTTATACAGCGTACATCTTTCGGGTGCCTGATAGTTAAAAATGGCACAATAGTGGCGTTATCATGGCGCCTTCCTTTCATTATGGATATTTATCCGATCGTACTTTAATAGAGGTCTTTATGTTTACCGGTATCGTTCAGGGCACAGCTGACGTTGTGGCCGTCAAAGAGCTGGAGCAATTCAGGACACACGTCATACAGATGCCGGCTGAAATGCGCGAAGGGCTGACCACCGGTGCTTCTGTTGCCCATAATGGTGTTTGCCTGACGGTGACTGCTATCGACGGCGATCGCGTAAGCTTTGATCTGATGCGTGAAACCCTGCGCTTGACCAACCTTGGTGCAGTCAATGAGGGTACGCGAGTCAATATCGAGCGCGCTGCGCGTTTTGGTGATGAAATCGGCGGACATTCCATGTCGGGCCATGTTATTTGCATGGCGACTCTGAGCGCGATTGAAGAAGCGCCCAATAATCGGCGCCTGTGGTTTAACCTGCCAGCAGAAATCGGCCGCTTTGTGTTTGAAAAAGGCTATATCGGCGTTGATGGCATTAGCCTGACGGTGGGGGAAGTGGAGCGCAACGAGGAGAACGAGTCGTTGGCGTTCTGCGTGAATCTGATTCCGGAAACGCTGGCGCGTACAAGCCTGGGCGATCGTCAGGTAGGAGATAACGTCAACATCGAGATTGACCCGCAAACCCAGGTGATCGTTGAAACCGTTGAACGTATGCTGAGTAAACGTGGCCTCGATATTGCAAACTAGGTCTGTTGGATGTTGCAGCCTTGTGCTGTGCTTTCATACTGGCTGCTCATTTCCGTAAGGCTCGCATGAATGCCGGCCTTTCGGTAATATGTGCGGCTTTTCTTGCACTCTGACGCCGCTGCGTTTGCACCAAGGGTAACCATACTCATGAACTTTCTGGATAAGCACTTCAAGCTGACAGAACACAAGACGAATATAAAGACAGAGGTTATTGCAGGAGTTACCACCTTCCTGACCATGGCCTACATTATTTTCGTTAACCCCAGTATCCTGTCTGAAGCCGGGATGGATTACGGAGCGGTCTTCGTAGCCACTTGCCTGGCAGCGGCCATTGGCTGTCTGGTAATGGGCATCTGGGCCAACTACCCGATTGCCCAGGCGCCCGGTATGGGCCTGAATGCTTTCTTTACCTACGGTGTTGTGCTCGGAATGGGCTACACCTGGGAAGCAGCGTTGGGTGCGGTCTTCCTTTCCGGTTTCTGCTTTTTCCTGCTGAGTATTTTCAAGGTGCGTGAGTGGATCATCAATTCGATTCCGCTTTCTTTACGCCTGGGTATTGCGGCGGGTATTGGCCTCTTCCTGGCCATGATTGCACTGAAAAATGCCGGTATTGTTGTATCCAATCCGGCCACCTATGTAGCGCTGGGCGACTTGAGTGAGCCGGCCGCCATTTATGCCCTGGTCGGCTTTTTTGTGATTACTGCCCTGGCCTACCTGAAGGTGACCGGCGCGGTAATGATCGGCATTCTGGGCGTAACAGTGGTCGCTATTCTGCTGGGCCACAATGAATATGGTGGCCTGATGTCCATGCCGCCTTCCATTGCGCCAACCCTGATGCAGATGGATATCATGGGGGCTCTGGATGTGGCCATGCTCAGCGTTATTTTTGCCTTTCTGTTTGTTGACCTGTTTGATACGTCTGGCACTCTGGTAGGCGTGGCGCAGCGCGGTAAACTCCTTGATGAAAATGGTAAGCTGCCGCGTATCGGGCGCGCCATGATGGCCGACAGCACTGCCTCCATGGCCGGGGCCGCCCTGGGTACCTCGACCACCACCAGCTATATTGAATCCACTGCCGGGATTGCCTCAGGCGGACGTACCGGTCTTACCGCGGTCGTGGTCGCGATTCTGTTTCTGGTCAGCCTGTTTTTTGCGCCACTGGCGGGCTCTATTCCAGCCTATGCCACCGCGGGCGCACTGCTGTATGTAGCCGTATTGATGGCCGGCAGTCTGGCACATGCCGACTGGGATGACCCGACCGAGGCTGCCCCTGTGCTGATTGCCGCACTGGCGATGCCGCTGACTTTTTCGATTGCAGAGGGCATTGCACTGGGCTTTATCAGCTTTGTGGCGATCAAGACCCTGTCAGGCCGGTTCAAGGACCTGAATCCGGCGGTTATTGTGCTGGCGCTGCTGTTTGTAGCCAAGTTCCTGTTCCTGGATTAACCCTCCATCTTTGATGAACCAATGAGAGACGCAATGAGCATCTACGGCGATTATATCAAGTCCGTTATCCGCACGGTTCCTGACTGGCCCGAGCCCGGGGTGAATTTCCGCGATATTACGCCGTTGCTGCAGAACAGCGCGGCATTTCGCAAGTTGATTGATAGCTTTGTTCACCGCTATCAGGAAATGAACCTTGATGCGATTGCGTCCATTGATGCACGCGGCTTTATCATCGGCGCGCCGCTGGCCTACGAGCTGGGCTGCAGTTTTGTGCCGGTGCGCAAGAAGGGCAAGCTGCCTTTCAGGACAATCAGTGAAACCTACACGCTGGAATACGGCCACTCTGAAGTGGAGTTGCATGCGGATGCTTTTTACAAGGACGACCGCATTCTGCTCATGGATGACCTGATTGCCACAGGTGGCACCATGCTGGCCGCGGCCAACCTGATTCAGCGCTGCGGTGGGCAGGTGGTTGAAACGGCAACGATTATCGATCTGCCTGAACTGGGCGGTTCCCAGAAAATTCGCGATGCCGGTTTTGGTGTGTTCGCGGTATGTTCTTTTAATGAAAGCGAGTAACACCTTTTATGAGTAGTCATCGTTATCGTCAGCATTTTACGGTCTCCTGGGATCAGCTACACCGCGATGTTCGTGAACTCTGCCATCAGCTGGTGGCGCGGGATTTCAAAGGGATTATCGCCATAACCCGAGGTGGGCTGATTCCGGCGGCGCTGATTGCCCGTGAGTTGAATGTGCGACTGATCGATACGGTATGTATCAAAAGCTACGATCATATGGAGCAGAGTCAGCTTGACGTGCTTAAAGGCGTTGACCATGACGGTGATGGCTGGCTTTTGGTGGATGATCTGGTGGATACCGGCAAGACCGCCCGAGCCGTCAGGGAAATGTTGCCCAAGGCGCATTTTGTGACGATCTATGCCAAACCGGAAGGCAAACCGCTGGTTGACCAGTATCTGACCGAAGTGGGCCAGCAGTGCTGGATCCAGTTCCCCTGGGATATGGGTGTGGCCTACGTTGAGCCGCTGGTGGATCAGGTCAAGAAGTAAGCGGACTCATCCAGCATGGGCGCAGCTGCAAGCGGCTGCTACTTGAAGGGTATGAACGAGGGCAGGTATGGCAAATCCATTATCGGGTGAGTGGGCAGAAGCATTGGGCGCCGAGTTCCAGGCTGATTATATGCACTCACTCAAGCAGTTTCTGGCCGCGGAAAAAGCCGCCAGAAAGGTGATTTACCCGCATTCATCTGATTGGTTTCGTGCCTTCGAACTGACGCCACTAAGCAATGTCAAGGTAGTGATCCTTGGTCAGGACCCTTATCATGGGCCCAATCAGGCCCATGGACTGTGCTTTTCTGTTCAGCCTGGCGTGCCAGTGCCGCCTTCGCTTGCCAATATCTACAAGGAACTGGCCAGTGATATTGGTTTTCAGCCGGTGCGCCACGGTTGCCTGGAGAGTTGGGCCCGCCAGGGCGTGCTGTTACTGAATACGGCCTTGACCGTTGAGCAGGGCAATGCGGCTTCTCACCGAGGCAAAGGCTGGGAGGCCTTTACTGACAGGGCTATCGAGGCTGTCAGCCAACAGGCGCCGCCTTGCGTTTTCATGTTATGGGGTAGTCATGCCCGTCAGAAAAAGGCGCTGATAGACCAGCAGCGTCATCTGATTCTCGAAGCCCCACATCCTTCGCCACTTTCAGCGCACCGTGGCTTTTTTGGTACTAGGCACTTTTCCCAGGCCAATGCCTTTCTGGTCACTCAGGGGCGTGAACCGATTGATTGGCAATTACCGGCTACCCCTTAACCTGGGCGCCCGTTGAGAGTAGAATACGCCGCAATTTTACGCGTTTGTCGAGTCGACGAACGTCGTTGTACCGTCTAACCGCCGCGAGGAAGTTCCATGAGCGTACATGCCATTAATCACCCACTGGTACAGCATAAGCTGGGCCTTATGCGCGAGATGGATCTCAGCACCAAAAGCTTTCGGGAACTGGCGGGTGAAGTGGCCAAGCTGCTGACCTATGAAGCAACCCAGGGTCTGGAGTTGGAAGACCACGAAATTCAGGGCTGGAATGGCCAAGCGATCATGACGCGCCGCCTGAAAGGCAAGAAAGTCACGGTTGTGCCTATTCTGCGTGCTGGCTTGGGGATGCTGGAAGGCGTTACTGACCTGATTCCCAGTGCCAGGGTGAGCGTGGTTGGTCTCTATCGCGATGAAGAAACGCTTCAGCCTGTGCCTTACTTTGCCAAGTTCGCCAACGATATCGAAGAGCGTATGGCCATTGTGATCGACCCCATGCTGGCCACCGGAGGCTCCATGGTGGCCACCCTTGATATGCTGCGTGAGCGCGGCTGCGAGCAGATGAAGGTGATCGTTTTGGTGGCAGCACCGGAAGGGATTGCGCGTGTTCAGGAATCTTACCCGGATATCGAGATCTATACCGCCTCGGTGGATGAACGGCTGGATGAAAACGGCTATATCGTCCCTGGTTTGGGTGATGCCGGCGACAAGATTTTTGGGACGCGTTGAGCGGCCCCTGGTTTCCTGCCCCTTGCGCTATAGGCGTTGGGGGCATTTTTTTGAGTGACTGTCGTGAGTCCGCCAGCGGTCCAAGGCCGTCAAACACTGACCCATTCAATGGAGGCAGCTTGTGAGTGACACCACCACAACCGCACAATCCGATTCATGGCCTAAGTTAATACTGACGGGCGCACAGATGCTGTTTGTGGCCTTCGGAGCTCTGGTACTGGTACCGCTGCTGACGGGGCTTGACCCAAGCGTTGCCTTGTTTACCGCAGGTGCGGGCACCCTGGTGTTCCATGCGGTCACCCGTCAGAGTGTGCCGGTCTTTCTGGCGTCTTCGTTTGCCTTTATCGCCCCTATTCAGGGCTCGATTGCCAGCTTTGGCGTCTCGGCTACCTTGGGCGGCTTGATGGCAGCGGGGCTGGTCTACGTGGTGATTTCCCAGGTTGTGCGCTTGAAGGGTACCGCCTGGCTGCATCGTTTGCTGCCACCGGTCGTCGTGGGGCCTGTGATCATGGTGATCGGGCTGGCTCTGGCGCCGGTAGCGGTCAGTATGGCAACCGGTGAAAACAGCGATAATATTGATTATGGTGCGGCCATTTTCCTTTCCATGACCAGCCTTTTGATCACCCTGATTCTGGCGGTCTTTGGCCGTGGGCTACTCCGTCTGGTGCCGATTATGGGCGGTATTATCAGTGGCTATGTGCTGGCGCTGATCATGGGGGTCGTGGATTTTTCGCCGGTAACCTCGTCAAGCTGGCTATCTCTGCCCAACTTTACCGCGCCAAGCTTTCATTGGGCTGCGATTCTGTTCATGATCCCGGTAGCCATTGCCCCTGCCGTTGAGCATATTGGTGATATGGTCGCGATTGGCTCGGTGACGCGTAAAAACTATCTGGAAACCCCCGGTTTGCATCGCACCCTGTTAGGGGACGGTCTGGCCACCACAGTGGCAGCCCTGTTTGGTGGCCCGCCTAACACCACCTACTCAGAAGTGACGGGTGCGGTAACCCTGACCCGCGCATTCAATCCGATGTATATGATCATTGCCGCTGTCATCGCCATTCTACTGGCCTTTATTGGTAAACTGGGTGCTTTGCTGCAGACCATCCCCGCGCCTGTGATGGGCGGTATCATGACACTGCTGTTTGGCTCCATTGCAGTGGTGGGGATGAACACCCTGGTCAGGGCAGGGCAATCGTTGACGGCGCCGCGTAACCTGGTAGTAGTGTCATTGATTCTGGTATTCGGTATTGGTGGCATGCAGTTTGGGGGCGGCCAGTTCACCTTGCAGGGCGTTAGCCTGGCGGCGATTGTAGGGATCGTTCTGAACCTGGTCTTGCCGCGCGCCCAGGAAGATGAATAAAGCTTGCCATTGGTTTGAAAAAGGATCGCTATGAGCATCTCAGAGATTGCCCCCCTGGTGGCCACTGAATTTCCTGTTCTAGGCGTAGCGGCCTGGAGCGGTACCGGCAAGACGACCTTGCTTGAGGCCCTGCTGCCAGCGCTACGCGAACGCGGCCTCAGGGCAGGTGTGATCAAACATGCGCACCATAGCTTCGAGGTGGATAAACCTGGCAAGGATAGCTACCAGTTGCGCAAGGCAGGTGCATCACCAATGTTGGTAGCGTCCCATCAGCGTTACGCATTGATGCAGGAAACACCGGGGCAAGAAGAACCTGACCTGAATCACCTGCTGACCTTGATGGCACCGCATACTCCTGATCTGGTGATTGTTGAGGGGTTCAAGGCCTGGCCTCTGCCCAAGCTGGTGGTTTATCGTCAGGAAGTGGGTGATCCAGGTATTCTGGAAGATGCCTGGGTTTGTGCAGCGGCTCTCAAGCGTTCAGATACCCGCTCGTTGGCAGAAACAGTAGAGCGTCTTGATATTGATGACGTACCCGGTATTGCTGAATGGATTTATGGTTGGATGCAGCGCCGAGAGCAACAGTAATGTCAGGCATTGGAATTAGGTAATCTTCATTAACGGTCTCGATTGACTCTGGAGTAATTTGATATGCAACTGACGCACCTGAATGCTAACGGCGAAGCACATATGGTGGATGTAGGTGCAAAGCAGCCAACCCGTCGTGAGGCAGTGGCTTCCGGGCGCATCATGATGCAGCCGCAAACGCTGCAGTTGCTGACAGACGGGGCATTGCCCAAGGGTGATGTTATTGCCACCGCGCGGATTGCCGGTATTCAGGCGGCCAAGCGTACTCATGAGCTGATTCCGCTATGCCATGCTCTGGCACTTTCCAAGGTGACAGTGGATTTTGAACTCGATACACAAAACAGCTGTGTGCATGTATCGGCCATGTGCCGCCTGACCGGGCAGACCGGTGTCGAAATGGAAGCGCTGACAGCCGTATCCGTGGCCTGCCTGACGCTCTACGATATGTGTAAGGCGGTGGACAAATCGATGCGTATTGAAGGCGTTCAACTGGATAGCAAGGTGGGTGGCAAAAGCGGTGATTACCAGCGTGGGTCTGGTGATCTAGAGGTTCCACCGATTGTGACCGGCGAAAGCGCGTCGGGCGAAGTGCAGTTGGGCGTGCGCTGTTTGGGCGAGTGTGTACGCGTTAAGTTTCTGGCTGAATTGCGCGAGCGGCTGGGGCATAGCGACCTTAGTGTTGCCCTGGATGCGCTGGAAACCAAGGACGTTGCTGGTCTGAAAGCGCTGCTTGCCACCAGAGAAGACAGCTTTGATGTTTTACGTGATCAACGCACCCTGTGTGCTGTCAATCAGGTGATGGTCAATGACAGTGCGCGCCTGACGGATAACGATGAAGTGGCCTTTTTTCCTCCTGTAACCGGCGGCTAATCATGAATATTGCAGTGTGTATTCAGACGCAAGCCTTTGATATGGCTTATGGCTATGAGGATCTTCTGGAAAATCGCAGCGATGTCGGGGCTGTGGTCAGCTTTACAGGCCTGGTGCGTGATTTCAACGAATCCCCTGAGGTGACAGGGCTGACGCTTGAGCATTATCCGGGCATGACAGAGCGCACCCTTGAGGATATTGGCCAGCAGGCGTGGCAGCGCTGGTCACTACAGGGAATCCGGATCATTCATCGAGTTGGCTACATGGCGCCTGGCGACCCTATCGTACGGGTGTCGGTGGCTAGCGCGCATAGGCGCGATGCCTTTGAGGCCTGTGACTTCATCATGGACTTTCTGAAAACCCGGGCACCTTTCTGGAAAAAGGAACACGCCCGAGAGGGCGATTACTGGGTGAAGGAGCGTGCATCAGACCAGCAGGATGCGACCCGCTGGTAAGGGTGTTGGATAACGTTTCTCAGCTTTCCTGGTCCGGCGTGTTCCACTCGGGCATTTCGGCCGCCATGATCTGCAGGTGAACCTCTGGCAGATGCTGCATGTGCTCTGCCAGCCAGCTGATCAGGCGCGGCTGCAGTGCCTGGCGGAGCTCCGCCAGGGTATCGGCATGAATCTCGCTTAGCTGCTCGTCCAGCCAGTCGCTGAAGCTGTCTTCATCCAGTGCGCCTGCTCCGGCGTTATCCAGCATTAGCCGACCGATGCGCCACCAACCAATATCGCTGGCGGTGACCGGCAAGGCCAGATACAGGCTGCCACGGCGTTTGTGCTGGGTGGATGTTTCAAGGCCAGGGTGAGGCACGACACTGTTCTGACTGACAATGCAGGGCGGCTGAGGGTAGCGCGTCTGATGGCGCAGTCCGCGAGAATCAAAGTGGATCAGATCACCGTTAAGCGGTGCCACCGGCGCTGCAATATTAAGCGATTCTGCCAACTTCTGATGCGCTTTCTGATGGCGTGTCTCGCCATGCACCGGCAGCAGGTGACGTGGCTTTACCCAACGGTAGAGGGTTTTCAACTCTTCCTGGGCCGGGTGCCCTGTGGCATGGAGTTCCGGGTGATTGAACTCGTCAAACAGGGTAATGCCCATCTGTGTGAAACGTTTTTTCAAGCGTTCAATAGGGCGCTCGTTGCCGGGAATCGCCTTGGCTGAAAAAATGATGTTGTCGCCCGGTTCCAGGTCGACAAAAGGGTGACGACGCTGGGCCAGTCTCTGTAGCGCTGCGCGTGGCTCACCCTGACTACCGGTAGCAATGATAATGACTTCATCGGCGGGCAGGTAACCCAGGTCGTGGGCGGGCACCAGCGGCGGGAGTTCATCAAGGTAACCAAGCCCCCTGGCCACCGTGACCATACGCTCCATGGAACGCCCCATCAGGCTGATTCTGCGCCCGCACTGCTGGGCTGCCCGGGCAATCGCCACTATCCGCGCCACATTGCTGGCAAAGCAGGAAATCACCACACGGCCCTTACAGCTGGCAATGGTTCTGGCAAGTGCCTTGGCGACATCACCTTCACTACCGGAGTGGCCGGGCATTGGGGCATTGGTCGAATCACCCACTACCAGATCAAGTGGTGCCAGGGCGCGGAACTGGCTGGCGTCAGCCGGCTTGCCTACCAGGGGCTGGGCATCCAGCTTCCAATCGCCCGTATGTAGAACGCGATAATCACCCACCAGCATCATCAGCGCGCAGCTTTCCGGAATGGAATGCGGCAGCGGCAGGTGACGAAGGGTGAAAGGTCCGGATGAAAGAGCCTCGCCAGGGTCGACAACGCTGATTTTATCCGGGCTTAGGCCATGTTCGGCAAACTTGAGACGCAATAGGCCTGCGGCCAGCGGCGTGGCGTAGATCGGGCACTGCCAATTAGGCCATAGCCATACAACAGCGCCAATATGGTCTTCATGCCCATGGGTTATAAACAGCGCCGCCGGGGTAATTTCAAGCGACGTCAGGGTGTCCAGATTGGGAACCTGCAGAGGAGTGCCAGGCATGTCCTGACGGATCATCATGCCACAATCAACCGCTATCCAATGGTCTTCATAGCCGTACAGGGTGAAGTTCATTCCCACTTCGCCGCATCCTCCAAGCGGCAATAGCTGCAGCGGGGGGCGACGACGAGGGCGAATATGTACGCGGGGTGGATGCATCGTGGATGAAAAGCCTTGAAAGTAAGGCCTTTACTATACGGGATTGAGGGGGGCTGCCACAATCACTGCAGCGCTGTGTATCCATCTGCGACCGTGATCAGCGTGCCTGCATCCGGTACACTATTCTGTCTGTTTGCCTCTCTGTAGAGGTAGGCAGCCCAGAATGGCGAAATGCATACATGGTCGTCGCCAGTTTCAGGTCAGTGTTATCACAGAGTCTTATTTATGTCCCGATATTATCGTTTGGTGGTCTCCTGCCCGGATCAGGTAGGGATTGTGGCGCGAGTGGCCAATTTCATTGCCCAGCAGGGTGGCTCAATAACCGAAGCTAGCCAGCACTCAGACCTTGAGACCGGGCGCTTTTTCATGCGCTATGAAATCCTGGCTGATTCCTTGGCGATTGGTCCTGATGCCTTCAGTGAGGCGTTTTGTCCGGTCGCTGATGAGTTTCAGATGGATTGGGCAGTAACCGATACGGCCAAGCGGCCCAAGGTCGTGATCATGGTGTCCAAGGAGTCGCACTGTCTGGTGGATCTGCTGTATCGCTGGCAGGTGGGGGAGCTTGCCTGTGATATTGTTGGAGTGCTCTCCAACCATGATGACATGCGTTCTCTGACTGAGTGGTATGGTATTCCCTATCAGCATATTCCGGTGAATCCTGACGATAAACAGCCGGCTTTTGATGCCGTTGAAGCACAGGTAGAAACGCTTCAGGCGGACTGTGTTATCCTCGCTCGTTACATGCAGATATTGCCGCCTGCATTGTGCGAACGTCTAAGCGGGCGGGTGATCAACATCCATCATAGTTTCCTGCCTTCCTTTGCAGGCGCCAAACCTTATCACCAGGCCTACCAAAGGGGCGTTAAACTGATAGGGGCAACCTGTCACTATGTAACTGAAGAGCTCGATGCAGGCCCTATTATTGAACAGGATATCCATCGGGTCACGCATTGCCATACGCCAAAGGATCTGGTGCGTTTTGGGCGTGACGTTGAAAAGTCAGTGCTTGCACGTGGCGTGCGCTGGCATCTTGAAGACAGGGTAATCATTCACGGCAACAAGACGGTTGTCTTCAATTAGCGCTGCAGCGCCTCGACAGTATTCGTTA
This sequence comes from Pseudomonadota bacterium, assembly GCA_051748005.1. Taxonomy (GTDB): domain Bacteria; phylum Pseudomonadota; class Gammaproteobacteria; order Pseudomonadales; family Halomonadaceae; genus Vreelandella. The sequence continues at coordinate 29,615 of JBNJGW010000005.1, forward strand.
GGAAATCCCGCTTTTGATCCCTTGAGGTTGGTTTTTATGTCTTTTGCCGAAAGTGTCCTGGCGCCTTGGGCTTTACTGCTTTCCGGGTTGCTTTCTACCGCAATGTTGGCCTGGGTGATAATGCTGAAGCCTTGGCAGGCGCTGCTGGACGATACCGCGCTACAGCATCGTTGGCTGGCGGCGACGCTGGCCGTTGTGCTTATGTGGCAGCTGCGCGCACAAGCGGTGGATTGGCTAACCCTGCACCTGGTATTTACTGTGTTGATGACGCTGGTATTCAAGGCACCGTTGGCGTTATTGAGCAACGTTATGATCAATATTGCCATGGTGCTGATCGGGCGTAACGAGTGGCCGTTGCTGGGGGCAAATGTCCTGGTGACCGGGATAGTGCCTGCTTTGACGACAGGTCTTATCTGGCGATTTGTCGACCGTAAGATGCCCGATAATCTGATGGTCTTTCTGTTTGCCTGCGGCTTTTTCGGGACTGCACTGGCAACGTTGGCAGGCGGATTGACAGCGGTAGGGCTGATTGTCCTGGCGGGTACAGACCCTGAGGCGGTGTATCTTGCCCAGGAATATGCACGTTTTCTGCCGCTTCTGATGCCTTCAGAAGCCTTTATTACCGGCATGTTGCTAAGTGTCTTGCTAGTCTATCATCCGCAGTGGGTGGCCACCTTTAATGACCACCGCTACATTGATATGCAATAGGCATGAGACCTACAGCGGGTAGGCCGCTTAACCCAATGCCTGTCCGCTGCCACCCCGAATGACGCCAACACCCACACCTTCAATTTCCAGCGACTGAGAGCGCAGGTCAACGTTGATCGGCAGGAAATCCTCATTTTCAGCCAGCAGTTGAACCAGATGGCCCTCACGTTTGAAACGCTTGACCGTTACTTCATCATCCAGCCGGGCAACCACAATCTGGCCGTCGCGAACGTGCTCGGTACGATGGACTGCCAATAGGTCACCTTCGAGAATACCAACGTCCTTCATCGACAGGCCGCGCACCCGCAGGAGGTAATCCGCTTTGGGTGTGAAGTATTCAGCCGGCAATGGGCAGTAACGATCAATATGCTCAGTGGCCAGTATTGGGCTGCCTGCAGCAACCTCGCCGATAATCGGCAAGCCACTGTGGTTGCCAGTACTGGCAGGTATGCTTTCGACAGCTTGGCTTTCAGGCGTTGATGGCGTGGTAGTATCAGCGTTTTCCTGGGCCGGCAGACGAATGCCCCGCGAGGTATTGCGGATAATGCGAATTACTTTCTTGCGTTCCAGTGCCCGGAGATGCTCTTCCGCTGCATTCGGGGAGCGAAAGCCAAGTGCCTTGGCGATTTCGGCGCGAGTGGGTGGATAACCAAATTCACCCATGGTTTTGACGATAAAGTCATAAACATTCTGTTGGCGCGCAGTCAAAGGACGAGACATGGAGCTCTCCCACCTGAAGGTGTCGGTAATTAATAAGTAAAGACTTGTCGTTACTTACTGATAGGCAGATTCTGTAGACGATTTCAAAAACGGACGTAATAAACCATGTGATTAAGTATACAGTATGTGCCTCTGTCCAGTATAGGTTGAGTATTGAATTTTGTGTAGCCATACCAGAGGCTTGCGTGAGAAAACCCTGGTTTTTAGCTATCGTCGGCAGCTGTTTGAAGACTTCAGGGTCAGTTTTGATTCAACAGGCGTTGAGCGTCTGCAAGCCATGCCGTAATATCTGTTCATGTTTTAAACATCTGTTTTCTGGAGCAACTTCATGGCTCAGCTCGACACAGTGACACGTATTCTTGACACTGCTGAGGTCCTTTTTGCTGAGCGCGGCTTTGCTGAAACATCGCTGCGCAATATTACCAGCAAGGCCAAGGTCAACCTGGCAGCGGTCAACTATCATTTCGGCTCCAAGAAGGCGCTGATCCAGTCAGTTTTTTCACGCTACCTGGACCCTTTCAGTAAACGCTTTCATAGCGCCTTGGATGAGCTGGAAGAGCGCTACCAGGGGCGCGTCATTCCTTTGGAAGTGTTATTGGAAAGCATGGCGGAGACGGTTTTGTCGGTTCCTGCTGAGCGCAACAGCCTGAAAGTCTTCATGCGCCTTCTGGGATTGGCCTACAGTCAGGCACAGGGCCACTTGCGGCGGTTTATCCAGGAACAATATGGTGATGTGTTCACCCGATTTACCGAGCTTGTGCGCCAGGCTACCCCTGAGCTACCGGATGCTGAACGTTTCTGGCGGCTGCATTTCATGCTGGGAACAGTAATTTTTACCCTTTCCGGTCTGGATGCGCTGAGAGATATTGCTCAGAAAGACTACCAGGAGCATGTTTCCGTGCGCGACCTGGTTCGCCGCCTGCGCCCTGTGGTGGTGGCGGCCATGAATGCACCGCTGCCAGCCTCCGTTGACTCTGAACATAAGGCGCTTGAGAGCAAGGAACATAACAATGCGCACTCCTTCGCTGATTGAGCTTCCCCCTGAAGCTGGCAAGTGGATTGACGTCGATATTACACGCCAGGTATTGACCCTGTGGCAGGGGCAAACAAGTGGGCTTTGCTTGCCGGTCTCCACTGGTAAGGCGGGCACCGGCCAGCAGGATGGCAGTGGCCAGACCCCTTTGGGTTGGCACTATGTGCGGGCTGCCATTGGCAGCGAGGCGCCACCTGATGCGGTATTTCGCGGCCGTCGCTGGACGGGGGAAATCTATTCAGCGGTCTTAAGTGAGCAGTATCCGGCAAGAGACTGGATTCTGACGCGCATCCTGTGGCTGTGTGGCCTGGAAAGCGGTTTTAACCGGGGCGGCAAGGTGGATTCACAGCGTCGCTATATCTATATCCACGGTACGCCGCCTACTGAGCCGATGGGGCAGCCGCTATCCCATGGTTGCATCCGGCTTGAACGCCAGGCCCTGCTGGATGTATTTGCTTTCGCAGGCGCCGGAACGCCCGTCTGGATACATCTCTAAGAGTGCTGAGTTGGGTGGATGTTGAGAATCACTCAACAGCGCCATCACTGCCCGATAGGTTGCATGCAGCAGATGATCAACTAGAATTGCCTTTTTTTCAGGATGCTTGTGTCATGACGCACTCGGTTGGCCCGGTCATGCTTGACCTCGAAGGTAGCTCGTTAACGTCGGATGAACGTCAGCTGTTGCAGAAAGATGCCGTGGGCGGCGTCATTCTGTTTGCGCGTAACATTCAAAGTGCCGCCCAGGTGCGAGCTCTATGCGATGATATCCGCCAAGTGCGCCCTGATCTTCTGGTTGCTGTTGATCAGGAGGGTGGGCGGGTGCAGCGCATCAAGGAAGGTGTCACCCGCTTGCCGCCGATGGCCCTGATTGGCCAGCGCTATCAGCAGGATGCGGTTGAAGGGTTAGCCCTGGCACGGGATACCGGCTGGTTGCTGGGTATGGAAATGGCCGCCTGCGGGTTGGATATTACCTTTGCTCCAGTATTGGACGTTGATGGGGGCACCTCAAGCGTGATTGGCGATCGTAGTTTTGGCCAACAACCGCAGCAGGTGGCCGAGCTTGGCCAAGCGCTGATTCAGGGCCTGCATGATGCCGGGATGGCGGCCGTCGGGAAGCATTTTCCCGGGCATGGCAGCGTGGCAGAAGACTCGCATATTGCTCTCCCGGTTGACGAACGTCCTTTGAGTGCCATCAAACAGTATGACCTGGTGCCTTTTACCCGGTTGGCGAATGTGCTGGATGGCGTCATGCCCGCCCATGTTATCTATCCTGCCTTTGACCATCGGCCCGCCGGGTTCTCACCGGCCTGGCTTGGCATGTTGCGTGAAACGCTCAGCTTCAAGGGCTGTATTTTTTCCGATGACCTGAGTATGGCCGGCGCTCATGCTGCAGGTTCACCAGCAGAGCGCGCCAACGCTGCCCTGCAGGCAGGCTGCGATATGCTACTAGTATGTAATGATCGCGCTGCAGCACTTGAAGTGCTTGATGCCTGCATCGGGAAGGGAACAAGACGACCAATGAAATTACGCTATGCCCGTGCGCGACCAACGCTTGATTCGCTGAGTGCATTGGGGCGCTGGCGGCGCACCCATGCCAGGCTGGAAGCACTGGCAGGTTCAGCTACGTAAGCGAGAAGTCAAAAGAACGACGACATACGAGAAGGCCTTTAGGCAACCAGGGCCCATTTATAAAAACGCCAGAGGAAACATGATGGCCAAGTTAGATAACGAAACACTGGCCTCGCGCGATTCCATGCGCGAGCTGATGGATGATGCAGACTGCCTGATTACCCAGCAACAGGTGGAGCACGCCCTAGACCGTATGGCCGAAGAAATTACCCGGGATCTCGGCGACAAGTTGCCGGTTTTCTATTGCGTAATGAACGGTGGGCTGATTACTACAGGGCACCTGTTGACCCGCCTGGGGTTCCCACTGGAAGTCGACTATATCCATGCGACCCGCTATCGCAGCGAACTGCGCGGGGGAGATCTGTTCTGGCGGGTTTCGCCTGAAGTCCCGATGGCTGGGCGCCATGTGGTGATCATTGACGATATCCTTGATGAAGGGGCAACGCTGGCGGCTATCCTTGAGTACTGCAAAGAAGCCCAGGCGGCGAGTATCACTACGGCGGTGCTGGTTGATAAGCAGCATGACCGCAAGGCAGCACCTGGATTGAAAGCCGATTACTGCGGTCTGGAAGTGGCGGACCGCTTTGTATTCGGCTTCGGGATGGATTATAAGGGTTACTGGCGTAACGCCCCAGGGATCTTTGCACCCAAAGGGCTTTGAACCACCACATTATCGCGGTGAGAAACGCCGTGACAGGCCAGTCTCAGCAATCATGCGGGTGGAAATTTCCTCAACAGAAAAGCGCGTCGTGTCGATAAACGGAATATGCATGCTGCGATACAGCGACTCCGCCTGTTCAACTTCCTGCATACATTGATCCATAGAGCTATAGCGGCTGTTGGGACGTCGTTCATTGCGAATGGCCGCCAGACGACGCGCATCAATGGTCAGCCCGAACAGCTTGTGTCGATGGGGTGCCAGTGCCTTGGGTAATTTGAGTACACCGTCTTCATCATGGTCATCTTCGGTCAGTGGGTAGTTGGCGGCGCGAATACCGAACTGCAGCGCCAGATACAGCGATGTGGGGGTTTTACCGCAGCGTGAAACGCCTACCAGAATCACATCAGCTTTATCGTATTGATGTGTACGCGCACCGTCGTCGTTGTCCAGGGCAAAATGTACCGAGTGAATCCGGTCCATATACACATCATCGCTGCCGATTGAATGGGTTCTGCCGACGCTGTAGGAAGAATGGGTGTTCAGTTCCTGCTCCAATGGCTTCAGGAAAGTTGAGAATATATCCACCTTGAAGCCGGTAGCCTTGCGAATCACATCGCGAATTTCCTGGTCAACAATGGTATCGATAATGATGGGCTGCTCGCCATCATTCACAGCAGTGGCGTCAATGATGGCAACCAGTGCGTGTGCCTTGGCCAAGGTGTCGATATATGGCTTGGTCAGCATCTTGATTTCGACATTTTCAAACTGGGCCAGCAGGCTGCGGCCCAGGCTTTCAGCAGTGATACCGGTACCATCAGAAATAAAAAAGGCGGTGCGTGTCATCAGGTTGTCGCTCTATCAATACGGGAATATGGCGTGAATTGCGCTATTGTCACGACTTGGCAGCGATAAAACAATCTCAGCAGACGCTTCTCTGACCGCGTTAATGGTAGGGGTTCGCGTAGCCACTACAGAAAATGCCAGAATCTCATTGATGTTGTAATTATCCTCCACTCCCTTCGATGTTAGACCAATGGCGAATAGGAAGTCGTGATGCTAGGGTAACGTCATCTATTTTGGGCGGCCCGCTGGCCGTGCTGAAGCTAAATGCGAGGGGGTTGCGTGGAAGAGTACATTCTGTGGTTTGATCACTTGGGTATGAACGACGTGGAGCGAGTGGGTGGTAAGAATGCCTCTCTGGGAGAAATGATCTCGAATCTTTCCGGCGCTGGTGTGACCGTGCCTGGCGGCTTTGCGACCACTGCCCATGCGTACCGGGAATTTCTCTCCCATGAAAACCTTAACGAGCGTATCAATGCCACACTGGATCGTCTTGACGTTGACGATGTCAAGGCGCTTGCCGAGGCCGGTCGTAACATTCGTCAATGGGTGATTGATACACCCTTGCCACCCACATTTGAAGCCGCCTTGCGTGACGCCTACGAGCAGCTACAGCAGCAGCACCCCAACCTCAAGGTCGCCGTACGCAGTTCAGCCACCGCTGAAGATCTGCCGGATGCCTCCTTTGCCGGTCAGCAGGAAACCTTCCTTAATATCGAAGGTTTTGACAATATCAAGCGCGCCGTACATGAAGTCTTTGCGTCACTGTTCAACGACAGGGCGATTTCCTACCGTGTACACCGTGGCTATGCCCATGAAAATGTGGCGCTGTCTGCCGGCATTCAGAAAATGGTGCGCTCGGAAACCGGCGCAGCCGGTGTCATGTTTACTCTGGATACCGAATCCGGTTACCGCGATGCAGTATTTGTTACTGCCTCCTGGGGTCTGGGTGAAACCGTTGTGCAAGGGGCGGTCAATCCGGATGAGTTCTATGTGCACAAGCCGACCCTGGCGGCTGGTCGTCCGGCTGTGCTGCGTCGCAACTTGGGCTCCAAGCTGATCAAGATGGTCTACACCGATGATGCCAGCGCGGGTAAATCCGTTGAGACTGTCGATGTGCCGCTCAAGGAGCGTGGGCGTTTCTGTCTGGACGACGCCCAGGTAATGGCACTGGCCGAGCAAGCGGTAACAATTGAAAAACACTACCAGCGCCCTATGGATATCGAGTGGGCCCTGGATGGTGATGACGGTGAGCTTTATATCGTCCAGGCGCGTCCTGAAACCGTGGTTTCTCAACAGGAAGGCGGCAAGCTGGAACGTTTTCATCTGAAGGAAAAAGGCCGCACTCTGGTAACGGGTCGTGCGATCGGCCAGCGTATTGGCCGCGGGGCGGTGAAAATCGTGTTAAGCCCCGATGATATGGACAAGGTCCACGACGGCGATATTCTGGTCACCGATATGACCGACCCGGACTGGGAGCCGATCATGAAGCGGGCTTCTGCGATTGTGACCAATCGTGGCGGACGCACCTGCCATGCCGCCATTATTGCCCGTGAGTTGGGTATTCCGGCAGTTGTTGGCTGCGGTGATGCCACCCAATTACTCAATGAAGGCAGCGATGTCACGGTGTCCTGTGCGGAAGGAGATGCCGGCCACGTGTATGAAGGGCTTCTGGAGTTTGACTATAAGGTATCAAGCGTTGATGCCATGCCGGAGATTCCTTTCAAGATCATGATGAACGTTGGCAATCCGGATCGTGCCTTCAGTTTCTCAAGCCTGCCGAATGCCGGTGTCGGCTTGGCTCGTCTGGAATTCATCATCAACCGGATGATTGGCGTCCACCCCAAGGCGCTGCTTGAATACGCGACCCTGCCTTCAGATCTGCAGCAGACCATCGACCTGAGAACGGCGGGCTACGATGACCCGGTCAGTTTTTACGTGGATAAGCTGGTTGAAGGAATCTCGACCCTGGCAGCTGCGTTCTATCCTCAGCGGGTGATTGTGCGGCTGTCAGATTTCAAATCCAATGAATATGAGAACCTGATTGGCGGCAAACTTTATGAGCCGGGCGAAGAAAATCCCATGCTGGGTTTCCGCGGTGCGTCACGCTATATCTCCGATGCTTTCCGGCCGTGCTTTGAGCTGGAATGCCGGGCACTGAAACGGGTGCGTGAAGTCATGGGGCTGGATAACGTCGAAATCATGGTGCCCTTTGTACGTACACCCGAGGAAGCCGGTGAAGTGGTTGAACTGATGGCTGCCAATGGCCTTCAGCGCGGTGAGAACGGCCTTAAGGTCATTATGATGTGTGAGCTGCCTGCCAATGCGCTATTGGCAGATGAGTTTCTGGAACACTTTGACGGTTTCTCAATTGGTTCCAACGACCTGACGCAGCTGACTCTGGGGCTTGATCGTGATTCGGGTATCGTCGCGCATCTGTTTGATGAGCGCAATGCGGCGGTCAAAAAGCTGCTGGCCATGGCGATCCAGGCCTGCAAGGCGCAAGGCAAGTATGTGGGGATCTGCGGGCAAGGCCCATCGGATCATCCGGACCTGGCCAAGTGGCTGATGGAGCAGGGAATAGACTCAGTCTCCCTGAACCCGGATGCGGTACTTGAAACCTGGTTTATGTTGGCGGGTGAAACCCTCAACTAAGTGACCCCACAGCGTTTTGTTAACAATAAAAAGCCCGGCTGCCGCCGGGCTTTTTTGTTGGCTGGTATTTGCTGGCGAGCACTTTGCATGACGGGGTTGCCACAACGGAACTCGCCAAATGTTCTGGCGTTATTAATTGCGTATAGTAGTTTATAAAGACAGTACTTTGTAAGAACAGTGCTTTGTCAGGATCATCCGTTAAGAGGACGCCTTATGCGCCATTGGAAATATGCCTTACCGTTGAGCTTTATGCTGTTGCCGCTTTATGCCAGTGGTTTCAGCTATGAAAAACCGGCCATTTCACCGGAAACGGAAACAGGTTTTGAAGCAAAGCCTGGCTGGGAAAATCAGAGCTTTGCAGTTGCCGCCGCTAACCCGCTGGCAACCGATGCCGGTTACCAGGTGATTAAAGCTGGAGGTAACGCCATTGATGCAGCAATAGCGGTGCAGATGGTGCTGACCCTGGTCGAACCCCAGTCCAGTGGTATCGGCGGGGGTGGTTTTTTGATGCATTATGATGGCCAAGATGTGCAGACATTCGATGGCCGCGAGAAAGCGCCATCAGGGGTTGATGAAAACCTCTTTATAGATGCAGACGGTGAACCGCTAAGCTTTGCGGATGCGGTTAACAGTGGCCTGTCCGTTGGGGTACCGGGGCTTGTCAGGATGCTTGAAAACGCGCATGCACAGCATGGCCAGCTGCCCTGGGAAAGCCTGTTTGCTCCGGCAATAACGCTGGCAGAAGAAGGCTTCGCCGTCAGTAGGCGCCTTCATACCAGCCTGGCTGATGACGCTACCCTGCGTGACAACGAGCTTGCCAGGGCTTTCTATTATACTGATACAGGCGAGCCCATTGCGGTAGGTGAAACACTGCGTAACCCAGCACTGGCCGACATTCTGCGCCAGATAGCGACCGAGGGAAGTCAGGCCCTTTATGCCGGCCCGATCGCCGAAGATATTGTCAATCGCGTGGCGGCGCATCCGCAGCGCCCCGGCAATATGCACATGAAAGACTTGGCTGCCTACGAGTCGCCAGAGCGGGAAGCGCTGTGTACGCCCTGGCAGCAGTGGGAGGTGTGTGGGTTTCCGCCACCGTCTTCAGGCCATCTCACCATTATGCAGATACTCGGCATGATGGATCATCAGCCCATGCTGGAGGCACCGCTTGATGATGGGCTGCCTTCCAGCAGTTGGCTGCATCAGTTCCTGGAAGCCTCACGTCTGGCATTTGCCGATCGCGGTTTGTATATTGCTGACCCTGATTTTGTTCAGGCCCCCGGTGGTGACTGGAACACCATGCTTGAAAGCGATTATCTGGCAGAGCGGGCCAGTCTGATTGAGGCTGATGCCAGCATGGGCAGCGGTGCTGCTCAGCCGGGTCAACCGGGTGACATGCAGGTAAGTTTCGCTCCTGCCCCTGCGCAGCCAGAATATGGCACCAGTCATATCAGTATCATTGATCAGGATGGTAATGCAGTGGCCATGACCACCTCGATTGAACAGGCGTTTGGCTCGCGGATTCTGGCTGATGGTGGCACAGGGCTTTCTGGTGGCTATCTGCTGAATAACCAGCTGACCGATTTCTCCTTTGTACCTGAAGTGGATGGCCAGCCGGTTGCCAACCGGGTTGAGGCGGATAAGAGACCACGTTCCAGCATGAGTCCGACGCTGGTATTCGACCGTGAGAGTGGTGACTTGCTGGCGAGCCTGGGCTCCCCCGGCGGTGCTGCGATCATTCACTACAACGCGCGAACCCTGGTGGCACTGCGCGACTGGGGGCTTGACGCCCAGGAAGCATTGAGTCTGCCTCATGCCGTGACCTTGGGTGGTGCGGTCTATCTGGAAGCCGAGGGCTATCCGCAAGAGACGCTGTCTGCTCTGGAAGCACTGGGCCACGATGTCAGTGAACGGAATCTGACCAGCGGGCTACAGGCGGTTATGCGCCAGCCGGATGGAAGCCTCTTTGGGGGCGCTGATCCGCGTCGCGAAGGCATTGTGATGGGCGAATAAGCGCTTATTCGCGTAACCAGTTGCGCAGTTTAACCAGCATCAGGCTACCATCGCTGAGTTCGCGGCGGTCAGTCAGCAATTGGTTAAGCTGCGCCGGGTAGTCGGTAATAATGCCATCCACGCCCATGTCAATAAGCGTCGACATGCGTGCTTGGCTGTTTACCGTCCAGGCATGCACCTCATAACCGTAAGCCCTGGCCAGGCGGATTTCGTTGCGGGTAATCCGGTTATGGCGTAACCCGAGCGCATCAAAGCCACGGCGATTAAGAGTGCCTGGCATGATCAGCTGAGCCAGCAGGGTGGTGCGCAACTGCGGTGCAGCGGCTGTAATATAGCGCAGCAGTGAAGGAGACATCGCGGCAATGCGCATTTCAGCCAATACATCAGGAAAGCCACAGTCAACGTAAGCCTGGATACCATCAGTGGCTTGTGACCAGCAAGTCAGCCGCTGTTGGTTTTCCTCGTCAAGTACCTGCAAGACCCTGTCAGCAAGCGGGCGCTCCTGACCAAACTGCGGTTTCAGTTCGATCATCAGGCTCGCACTGCCGCGCACCGCTTTGAGTGTTTCATCAAGGCCAGGAATACGCTCCCCCTGAAAACGCTCATCAAACCAGCGGCCAACGTCAAACTCGCCAAGTTCAGCGCGGGTCAATTCTGTCAGTTTGCGCCGATCCCCCGTCAAGCGCTGCAGACTGCGGTCATGGTAAAGAACAACTTCCTGATCAGAAGATAACTGAACATCAATTTCTATGCTGTTGGCGCCGTCAACCAGGGCCTGCCTTACCGCGGAAAGAGTGTTTTCAGGTGCCACCATGGAGCTGCCACGATGGGCAATGATGTCGACACTATCGTCCAGCTCAAAGCTGGTCAGAATCCACCAGGCCTGAAAAGCGGCAAATACCACCACCCCAATCTCAACTGCCCAGGCCAAGCGCCCCGGGTGAGAAGCCGAAGGCAGGTCTTCCTGTGGGCTGGGGTGGGCAAGCTGGCTGTAAAGATTGGCAGACAGCAGAGCATTGATGGCAATGCCTAGAAAAGTGATTCCCAAAGTCAGTAATACATAGCCGGTCAGGTACGCCAGGGTGGCTGGAATCAGCAGGGCGTTATGCTCGGGTAGCCACCACAGTAAAGGTGTGAACAGGTGATCAAACACCCAGGTGACCAGGATAGGCAGGACAATAATGGCGGCAAGAACGGCTAACACTGCAAAACCGATTGAACGGCGCCAGCCACGGGTCAGGGTAACGCTTTGCTTGAGTGCCTGTAGCGGGGGGATGTTTTCCAGAGACACCAGAGGCAGTGCCAGCACCCAGCGCAGATAAAGCCAGCTGGCCAGCCATATCCAGATAGCGACGATAGGCAAGGCCGAGGCAATGAAATACCACAGCACTGGCGGGCGTACCACCTGAAGGTAATAGATATCCAGACCGCCCAGCCATATATCATAAAGCCAGGTGACCGCAAGCATGAAAGGTGCTACTAACAGCAGGTGCGCGCCGACCTGAACCGTTGCCAGACCGACAAGGGCCGGCAAGCGGCGCGTGCTCAGCCATAACGCCACCAGAGCCAGCCGATAGTGATTGGCGCGTGGGCGTATGGCAACCTGCAGCATGCCAGCCTGCTGCCAGTACAGCACAATGAAGGCACTTGCCAGTACCGGCAGGGCGACCAGCAAACCGATGGGGCTGAACAGCAGATCAATGAACGCATTCGTGGTGATTACGCTGTTATTCAGCTGGGCAAATATCCACTGCAGGACCCAGGCCACGCCAGGCAGTAGCAGCAAGGAGGCCAGCAAGGTAAAAAACAGGTGGAAGGCAATCAGCGGACGCAGGTGCTCCCGCAGGGTTCTAAGCAGTAAACGACCAAGAATGTTAAGTGGCTGCATGACACCAGAAAATTACGGCTAAAAAACACCAGCGTGGCATTCATGGCCCACGCTGGCAAGCAGATCACGGTTATTCAGGCAGTTCAAGCTGCTGTTCAGCAATCAGAATGCCGTTGTTATCAGCATACAGCCATTGGCCAGGTGTCATTTTGACACCTCCAATATGTACGCTGATATCGCGTTGACCTTCACCGCGTTTTTCGCTTTTGCGTGGATGATTGCCCAGCGCCTGAATACCCAGATTCAGGGTTGCCAGTACATCCACGTCCCTGACGCAGCCATACATCACGATGCCTGCCCAGCCATTGTCAACAGCCTGCTCCGCCAGCATGTCGCCGAGCATGGCGCAGCGGTAAGAGCCTCCGGCATCGACGACCAGCACGGCGCCGTCACCCGGTTCGGCAACGGCTTGCTTGACCATGGAGTTGTCTTCGAAGCATTTGACGGTGCGGATAGGGCCTGCAAAGGCATCCAGGCCGCCAAAGTTGGCGAAGATAGGCTCAACAACGGCCACCTCAGGGTAGGCGTCGCAGATATCCGGTGTAACAACAGAAGAAGGGGGCATGCTAGGGCTCCTTTTCAGATATTAACGGCCACTATCAAATGGCAGGGTTACAAGGTGAATAAAAACGCCTCGCCTGGAGGTCCAGTGCGAGGCGTTGGGTCATCGACTCAGATGCAGGGCGCTTTTGTGGCGGACTGCATCTGCGATGTTGCGAGCATCGGCGATAACGTTGCTGGTTTAGCCTGTCTTATGATGCGTAGCTCAGGCTTCCTGTGCAACCGGAATCACGTTCGAGGCAATCTTTTGGTATTCCTCGATTTCGTGGAAGTTCATGTAGCGGTAGATTTCACCTGCCATGGCATCAAACTCACCCATGTAACGCTGATACTCTTCAACCGAGGGCAGCCGACCTTCCACTGCGGCAACTGCAGCAAGTTCAGCTGAAGCCAGATAAACATTGGCGCCATCACCCAGACGGTTGGGGAAGTTACGGGTCGAGGTGGAAACGACCGTGCTCTTGGCCGCCACGCGTGCCTGGTTACCCATGCACAGTGAACACCCCGGCATTTCCATGCGAGCACCAGCGCGACCATAAATGCCGTAGTAGCCTTCCTCGGTGAGCTGGTGCTGATCCATCTTGGTGGGTGGCGCCAGCCACAGGCGTGTCTTCAGGCTGCCGGCGGGCTGCTTTTCAAGCAGTTTGCCTGCCGCACGGAAGTGGCCAATGTTGGTCATGCAAGAGCCGATGAAGACTTCGTCAATCTTCTCGCCAGCGACATCGGAAAGCAGGCGGGCATCGTCCGGGTCGTTCGGCGCGCAGAGAACCGGCTCCTTGATCTCTTCCAGATCAATCTCGATCACTTCAGCATAATCGGCGTCTTTGTCGCCACGCATAAGGCTCGGGTTGGCCAACCACTCCTGCATGCCTTCAATACGACGGCTGATGGTGCGTTCGTCGCCGTAACCGTTGGCCATCATCCACTTGAGCAGGGTGATATTGGATTTCAGATACTCTGACACGCTTTCTTCAGACAGAGTAATGGTGCAACCCGCCGCAGAGCGTTCGGCAGAGGCGTCGGAAAGTTCAAATGCCTGCTCAACGGTCAAATCTTCAAGGCCTTCAATTTCCAGTACGCGGCCCGAGAAGGCATTCTTCTTGCCGGATTTTTCAACGGTCAGGAGGCCTTGCTTGATGGCGTAGAGCGGAATGGCATGTACCAGGTCGCGCAGGGTAACGCCCGGCTGACGCTTGCCTTTGAAGCGAACCAGTACGGACTCCGGCATATCCAGCGGCATGACGCCGGTGGCGGCGGCAAAAGCCACCAGACCGGAACCGGCGGGGAAGGAAATGCCCAGCGGGAAGCGGGTGTGTGAATCACCACCGGTACCCACGGTATCAGGCAGCAGCATGCGGTTCAGCCAGCTGTGGATGATGCCGTCGCCCGGACGTAGCGAGACGCCGCCACGGTTCATGATGAAGTCGGGCAGGGTGTGGTGAGTATCGACATCCACCGGCTTCGGGTAGGCGGCTGTGTGACAGAACGACTGCATGACCAGATCTGCCTGGAAGCCCAGGCATGCCAGGTCCTTTAGCTCGTCACGAGTCATTGGGCCAGTGGTATCCTGTGAGCCGACGGTGGTCATCTTGGGTTCGCAGTACATGCCAGGGCGAACGCCTTCCAGACCGCACGCCTTACCGACCATTTTCTGGGCCAGTGTAAAGCCTTTGCCAGTATCAGCAGGCTGGTCCGGCAAGCGGAACACGTCTGAAGGTTCGAGACCGAGAGATTCACGCGCCTTGCCGGTCAGGCCGCGACCGATGATCAGCGGAATACGACCGCCTGCGCGCACTTCATCCAGAATCAGCTGGGTCTTGAGTTCAAATGTGGTCAGCACTTCATCAGTACCGTGCTTGCAGACCTTGCCTTCATAGGGGTAAACGTCGATCACGTCACCCATATTGAGTTTGGAAACATCCATTTCGACCGGCAGGGCGCCGGAGTCTTCCATGGTGTTGAAGAAGATAGGAGCAATCTTGCCGCCGAAACAGAAGCCGCCAGCCCGTTTGTTGGGAACATTGGGAATATCATCACCAAAGAACCACAGCACCGAATTGGTGGCTGACTTACGTGAGGAACCTGTGCCTACAACATCACCTACATAGGCAACCGGGAAACCCTTGGCCTTGACATCCTCGATCTGCTGAAGCGGACCAATCTGGCCTTGTTCCTGAGGCTCTATGCCGTCACGCTCGTTTTTGAGCATGGCACGGGCGTGCAGAGGAATATCAGGGCGCGACCAGGCATCCGGTGCCGGAGAAAGGTCATCAGTGTTAGTTTCGCCTGGAACCTTGAAGACGGTCAGGGTGATCTTTTCTTCAAGTGCTGGCTTGGACAGGAACCATTCAGCTTCGGCCCAGGAGCGGATGACATCCTTGGCGACAGCATTGCCGTTCTTGGCGCGCTCTTCCACGTCGTGGAAGGCATCAAACATGAGAAGGGTATGCTTGAGCTGCTCGCCGACTTCTTTTGCCAGCTCTTCGTTATCCAGAAGCTCAACCATGGAAACGATGTTGTAGCCGCCCTGCATGGTACCCAGCAGCTTGACAGCATGAATCTTGTCTATCAGGGGCGATGAGGCTTCACCCTTGGCAATAGCGGTCAAAAAGCCTGCCTTGACGTAGGCGGCTTCATCCACACCCGGGGGGACGCGATCGGTAATCAGTTCAAGAATGAACTCTTCCTCACCGGCGGGTGGGTTTTTCAACAACTCAATGAGTGCAGCAACCTGTTCTGCATTCAGCGGCTTGGGTGGGACGCCCTCTGCAGCGCGTTCTTCGACATGTTGGCGGTAAGCTTCAAGCACGTTGGGGCCCTCTCATCTACTTTATGTTAGCTACCGATCAGGTTAGTGAATGACAATAACCTTCTCGCCAGCGTCACTTATACGCTTGACAAACAGCGTCTGGTTGGATGTCGTTTATTCTACGGCAAACTGTCGACAATGTTAAGATGATGCTGGTTGAGTGCCCTAGTACTTTGGCAGCAAGTACTTTGGCCGCAAGCACTTTGGCCGCAAGGGTTTTACACCTGCTTCGTTAGCCGCTAGTTCAGGTGACCTTGATTTGGGTGACGCTAATACGTGATATGTGAATACTGGCTGTAACTGTCAGTCCCAGACCACAAGCGGGTGCGATTCCATGGGTGGCGGGTTACCATGTGACAATGAAAATACCCTTGGTTACCGGCTAACCATAGGTAACAGCAAATAACTATTGTACAATCTTTATAAAAGGCTTGAGCAAAAAACGCTATGTCGAACCCTCCTGCTGCATTACAGAAAGCGTCTCATCAATTGCAAGCTGATGATCTGCTCCCGGACAGTCTTGTGGACTTTCTTGGTTGTCCGACACCGTCTGCCTGGCTGGAATGGGCGTACGCCAACCCGGATATCCTGTTGATTGATCACGCACAGTGTGAAAAAAAGGCGGCATCAACGGCAATGAGTCTGCTTTATCGCTATGTGGATCAGCCACTCTTGCTCAGTAAGATGTCGCAGCTTGCCCGAGAGGAATTACTGCATTTCGAGCAGGTTGTTACGCTGATGGAAAGCCGGGGTGTCGGTTATCATCACCTGACCGCATCCCGTTATGCTGAGGGGCTGCGCCAGCACATGCGCAGCAATGACCCGGAGCGACTGATTGATCTGCTGATCATAGGAGCCCTGATCGAAGCGCGCAGCTGCGAGCGCTTTGCGCGTTTGATACCCTACCTCGATGAAGAACTGGCGAAATTTTATCGTACGCTGGTCAAGTCGGAAGGACGTCACTTCGAAGATTACCTGTTGTTGGCGCGTCAGCAGACGCAGGCCCCCATTGATGACCGCATTGCCCTGTTTGTTGCATGCGAACAGGCGCTTATTACATCGCCCGATACGGCGTTCCGTTTTCACAGCGGTGTTCCAAGCTGAACCGCTGGCTGCCCACCAGGATATGTACCATGCTCGATGCTCGTGAAACTGATCAACTGGTGCTTTTGGGGCATTTCTCGCTGACTCAGGGCGATGATGTCATCACCCATTTCAGTTACGACAAGGTAAAAGCACTACTGGTTTATCTTCTGCTTCACCGTCAGCCTATTAACAGGGCTGCCCTGGCAGAACTGCTATGGCCGGATCAGGGACTATCCTCCGGGCGCACAAATTTGCGTCATGCCTTGCACTGCCTGCGTCAATCGCTGGGTGAAAATGCTGATAAGGTGTTGACCGTTTCCAGGCAGACAATTGCTTTTCAACTGCCTCCCCATTGGCGGGTTGATCTGCATGAACTGCAACGCTTGCTGGAAGGCCCGCAGGATCTTGACACCCTCGAAGCAGTGATGAGTTGTTACCAGGGTGATCTGGTTGAAGAGTTGCAACTGTCAAATTGTGGCGAGTTTCAGCGCTGGCTGGTGCAGGTACGTAACGAGTGGCGTCAACGCGTCATCCGTTTTGCCGAGCAGGTGTTAGAGGGGCATGCCGGAGTACCTGATGAGTTGCTGGAGGCCTTGGTCAGTCGTTTTTCAGGCTATGGCCCCTTTCATGAGCGTCTGGTCAAGCAGTTGGCTGAAAAGGATCAGATGGCAGCGGCGCATGAGCATTATAATAGCTACCTGCAGCTTCTGGCTCTGTCTGGCCAACAGCCTGAACCCAGCTTTCTACAGCTTGCCAGCTTCTGGTCAGATGCGCCTCAGGACCCTCGCAGTCTGTCACCCCAAGGCGCTTACAGCCGGGTGCTTGCTGCTGACAGTAAGCCGCTCAGGGAAGACGAGATTGAGCTGCGTCAGCTATCCGTCATGGCTATTCGCCTGCGTCTGCAAGGTGACTGGCAGGATCGCGATGCTACCCGTAGCTGCCTGTCTTTACAGCTTGAACTGCTGCGCTGGCTGGAACGTCAGTGTCATCACCTGGGCGGCTTCTGGCTGCCAGGCGCAACCGGTGGTCTGGGGCTTGCCTGTTTTGGTACCCATGGCCCGGCGCATCAACTGGCAGAGCTTGTTGCTCTTTATGAACATTGCCGGCAGGCATTGCCGTTGGAATGCCAGCGCCACTGGAGCGGAGAAGGTGATCCACCGCGCTTTGAACTGGCCGCCGGTCTGCACAGTGGGCGTGTGGTTTATTTGCCTGAGCGTCAGTTAGCGGACCCATTAGGGCAGGTCACCCAGACGTCGCTTGAATTGATGAGCGCATCGGAAGGCAGTGAGCTGGTGATTTCCCAGGAAGCCAGCCAACACATGCCGCCCGCGTTGGATCTGCAGCCACGCCTGGTATCACGCCTGGTGGCAAGTGACGGTCGGGTTCGCCTGCGTGCTTTGGTATTGGGCCGCAATGAAGGCGGCCGGGATGCCATGCCGCCCAGCCTGGTGGGGCGCGAAACGTCACTTAGAACCTTGCGGGATGCGCTGGCGCGGGCAGGTATCGGCCTACGTCAGAGCGTACTGGTGCGCGGCCCTTCCGGTATGGGTAAATCAGCCCTGATGGTAGGCTTTCGTCAGCTTGAACTCAGCCGGGATGCGGCGATTTGCTGGCAACCCACCACGCGCCTTTCGGTGCTGGAACCTTACGGTGTGGCTCGTCATCTGCTCACCTGGCATTTGGAGACGGCTCCTGATATCGAGACGCTATCGCAACTACAGGCGCGTCTGGGCATGAAGACTTTGAGTGACAGCCAGCAGCAGTTACTTGAAGAAGCTCTGGGCGTGCGCGACGTCCAGGAAGTTTCACAGTTGATCCATAATGGTGAAGCGCTTGAGCTGGTCGTCAACCTGCTCCATGCAGTGATTGAGTATCAAGCCGCTGAACGCACTCTGGTATTGATGCTGGATGACCTACAGTGGCTGGATGAACCTTCGTTCAAGGTGCTTTCCGGCCTGCAAGCGCGCCTGCCGATCAACACGGCCTTCATGCTGGTCGCCAGTCATCACGGGCGTGAAGCCCTGCCGGTCAAACTGCACTGGGATCAACAGATCACATTGGGTCGGCTTGACCCCCAGCAGTCTTCGCGCCTGCTTTCGCAGCTCTCACGGCGCTATCGCATTCATCTCAGTCCGCGCTTGCGGACCCAGATCATTGAGCGTTGCGACGGTGTGCCGCTGTATATGCAGGAAATCTGTCGGCGCCTGGACATGGATCGTCGGGAGGGGCGTACGGTGCGGTTCGATGATCTGCCGAAGGGCTTGCTGGGCTTGCTGGCCAGCCGGATTGATCAGTTGGAACAGGATCGCCATGTGGCTCACGTGGCAGCAGTTCTGGGTAAGCGCTTCCGATTAGATTTCCTGGCTGAATGCTGTGAACTTGATCAGGCCGCCTTGCAGCAGGCGCTTTCGCATATGCGTCAGCTGGAAATCATTGAGCCAGTGGAACATGAGAGCCAGGAATATGAATACCAGTTCAGCCACCAACTGCTTCAGGAAGCGGCCTATCTTTCCTGCCCAAGGGATGTGCGGGTCAGGTTGCATCAGCAAGTGGTGAGCCTGATTGAAGAACGTTTCCCAATGTGGATCAGCCGACATCCCGGCGACTTTGCTACCCATCTGCGGCGCAGTGGACATTATGCCAGAGGGGCACGCTACTTCGAGCTGGCAGCGCGCGAGGCGCTCAAGGTCAGTGCCAACCGAACGGCGTTACGTATGGCCGATTTTGGCCTGGCCAGCCTGCGCCACGTGGACCATCAGGCCGAGCGGGAGATCAGCCTGCTTACCGTCAGAGGGCAGGCCGCCTTTGCGCTGGAAGGACATGGTTCACCTACTGCGCATGAGAGTTTTCTGCGTGCCCGTGAACTGCTGCTCAGCGATGAAGGCAAAGCGTCAGATGAGCCAGAAGACCTTGAGCAGATCTTCCTGGTGAAATGGGGACTGTGGGTGGGGCGTAGCCAGCGCTATGCCCATGCCGATGCCTTTGCATTGGCATCAACACTGGCCGATCTGGCCGCCAGGCTTGACGACCCGCGTTATCAGCGTCTGGCGGATTATGCTCGCGCCCACTGCGAGTATTGGGCTGGCAAGATCCAGCAGGCTTACGATCACCTGGATGAGATCGATCCGCTTAATTCCCCGATGATGATAGAGTGGCTGCCGTTCTCAGATCATCCGCAAGTGACAGCCGCCTGTTTTCAGGGCTGGGCGCTATGCCTGCGCGGTGATTACCAGCGCGCCGAGCGACAAGTGTCGGCCGCCATTCGCTTGGCCGAGAAGATTGGCCACCCAGGGACACTGGCTATGGCACTGCTTTTTGCCGCCGCCTTGTACCGGCAACTGGGGCACGTGCATCTGGCGGCGCGTCACGCTGAGCGCGCTGAGGCCATGACCGGGACGCCTGATCTGCAGCTCTGGCAGATCTCTGCTCAAGGTGTGCTAGGCTGGCAGCAAGCGCTGTCAGGCGATACCAGCGGAGTGCTGAAGGTTCGCCAAAGTCTTGAACAGATGGCCGAGCTCAACGGCCGTGACCATTATCAGCGGCCGGTTTTATGGTATTCCGATGCATGTATTGCGGTGGGCGAACTGGCCGCCGCAGAGGATTATCTTGATCAATGCCTGGTGATTGCACGTGAACGCAACACCCTGTTTCTACCTGAGCTTGCAGTGCAGCTGGCTCGTGTTCGCGACAAAATGGGGCATTCTCCGGATGTTGTTCGACAATTGCTGGAACTGGCGATCGAGCAAGCGCAGGAACATGGCAACCGGCACCAGGAACTGGCTGCCTGGGCACTATGGTTAACGCGCATTGCCCCTGATGATACTTCAGCGAGAGAAGCGTTTCGCTGCCTGCTGGCAGAGGTGAATCACACGGATGCTCCGGTGCTGGTGCGTTGGGTCAGCCTGCTGGATCATCGTATGGCGCCGGAAAGCCTGGAAGGTTGAAGGTTAGTGACGGTTTTACTTTTCTGAGGGATTGAATGTGCGGCCCTCCAGCCATGTCAGGTTGTTGAGAGCCTGCTGACGAGAGGTGCCGCACACTGCGCGATCAAAGGTAAACTGACGACAGACGTCGGGTCGCTGGCTGTCGCCAAACAGCCGACACAGGTTATTGTCGTCAAGTTGCTGGCAGCGGACTCCTGCAGGCTTGCCCTGTGGCATCCCGGGAATCGGACTACTGATGGATGGCGCAATGCAACAGGCGCCGCAGCCTGGCCGACAGCTATCGTTGCCCTCGTTGCTGTGAGAGTGGTTGCTCTCTTCATCAGTTTGATCAGTCTTTATCAGCTTGGCTGTACGATTGTTAGCGTTATCAGAGTCGGTTCTATTAGCGTTAGTGTTCATCTGTAATACCATGGGCTCCAGCAGCCGATCAGGGCACTATAATCCTAATGTTTAAATAAGTGGACGTTGTTAATGAATGCTCCGGAATTGCTGTCTCCAGCAGGTACTTTCAAGAACATGCGCTACGCCTTTGCCTATGGCGCTGACGCTGTCTATGCGGGGCAGCCGCGCTACTCTCTGAGAGTGCGCAATAACGATTTCAAGGTCGATAACCTGCACAAGGGCATTGCCTACGCCCATGAGCGCGGCAAACAGTTTTATGTAGCGTCCAATATAGCGCCGCATAACAGCAAGCTGAAAACCTATCTGCGCGATATGCAGCCGGTGATAGAAGCAGGGCCGGATGCGTTGATCATGTCGGATCCTGGCTTGATCATGATGATTCGTGAACGCTGGCCTGAGCAGGTCATCCATCTGTCGGTACAGTCTAACGTGGTTAACTGGGCAGCGGCCAGATTCTGGCAACAGCAGGGCGTTAGCCGCATCATACTCTCAAGGGAATTGTCGCTGGCTGAAATCGGTGAAATTCGTGCCGAATGCCCTGATCTGGAGATCGAGACCTTTGTGCATGGCGCTCTGTGCATTGCCTATTCGGGGCGTTGTCTGCTGTCCGGATATTTTAATCACCGTGACCCCAACCAGGGTACCTGTACAAATGCCTGCCGCTGGAAATATAACACAGTGGCAGCGGCTCAGGATGAAACCGGCGATCTGGTGCCGGCCAATTCTGCACGAGCCCATTCAGCGGGTGTGTGGTCTCCAGATGATAGTGGCCTGATTGCGGCGGCTAGCGGCAGCGCTGAGTCAACGGCGACGGTAGGTGGCGTTGAGGGGCAGGACGAGCTTTCGGCACTGATTGAAGACCGCACTCGCCCAGGAGAGCTGATGCCGGTTTTTGAAGATGAGCATGGCACCTATATCATGAACTCCAAGGATCTGCGTGCGGTGCAGCATGTGCCGGAATTGACTCGTATGGGAGTGACATCGCTGAAAATTGAAGGTCGCACCAAGTCGCACTATTACGTGGCGCGAACGGCACAGGTCTATCGGCGTGCCATTGACGACGCGGTGGCAGGCCGTCCCTTTGACATGCGTTTGATGGATGAACTGGATAACCTGGCCAATCGGGGCTATACCGAAGGATTTTACCGCCGTCACGTGCATGATGAGTACCAAAATTACCAGCAGGGTCATTCAATCGGCGTACATCAACAGTTTGTGGGCGAAGTCACGGCGTATTACCCCGAGCGATGCGTGATTGAGATTGAGGTCAAGAACCGCTTTGAGGTTGGTGATGATATGGAGTTGATGCTGCCGGGCGGCAATCGTCGCTTTTCGCTTGAGCATATTGAAAATCGACGCGGCGAATCTGTTAACGCCGCCCCCGGGTCAGGCCATGTGGTACGTATCCCGGTGCCCGGCGACGCAATAGCGTCTGAACGTATCGAGTTCGCGCTGTTGATGCGTGATTTACCCAAGGGTTGAACCGGGACTTTATCGGTCATCCTGCACCTTTGATCAACACGGAAACTTCCCATGGCTACTATCCGACACAGCGAAATCATAGCCGCTCCCCCTGAAAAGGTCTTCAGCGTACTGTGCCAGGTAGAAGACTTCGCTGATTACTCAGACCTTATCAAGCGTATTGAACCCTTGGGCGGCGAGCGTTACCGCTGGCATGTGCGGGCAGTAGGAGTGGACTGGACGTTTGATGTGGAAGTGACTGAGTCCCGCTCGCCGGAAGTGCTGGCCTGGGAGTCGGTGGATGGGGTCAAAAATTACGGTCGCTATCAGTTACGTGCTGTTCCCGAAGGCACCGAGGTTTCGCTGACCCTAACCTATGAGATCCGCAATCGCTTGATGGAGAGAGCGGTCAATAAAGCAGCGACCCCCCTTGTAGGTAAGGTGAGCCGGCAGATACTTGACCGGGTTGAAGCCAAACTGAATGAATAAACGTATTCGCTTGCCGCATTTCTGGTGGCTTTTCGTTGCTGGTGTTTTTTTATTAGGATACGCATGGCTATGGTATTCGCCTGATTTGATAGCTTTTAAACATTGGGCCATGCAGATGTCGCATCACCCTGCGGTGATCTTAGCGGTAATATTGATTATGGCAGTAACCCTGGCGATAGGTTTGCCAGGCAGTATAGGGGTATGGATGATTGCTCCCTTTTATACACCTTTGGTGGCCACCCTGCTATTGACGGTGGGTAGTGTGGCTGGCGCCTACGGTGCTTACCAGTTATCTGCCAGAATTGGTGAGCGATGGGAGCCAGGGCCACTTACATTGAAAGTGATGGGTACATTTGAAAAGCGTAGTGATCTTATGACTCAGTGTGCTTTACGCTTGCTGCCTGGCTTCCCTCATTCAGTCATTAACTTTGCTTCTGGTCTTCGCCGGCTGCCAATGAAAACCTACCTTATGGCTGCCACTTTGGGGCTATCAGCCAAATGGATGGTTTATAGCAGTGCGATTTATGGAGCGCTCGAAGCAATCGAGGAAGAAAATCCATTGCAGTTTGACGTTATCCTGCCGTTGATCATTCTGGCAGTCTTGTTGTTGATTGGCGCCTGGTTTCGGCGCCGTGTTGAAGCAGTCAAAAAGGTTTGAGGTTGGCGTCAGCTTTTTTTATGCATGGAAGCATCAAGATGGTCAACGACTTCCGCCCAGTCGGCATCCTCGTCGACGGCTTCACGAAGAAACTCTGCCTGCCCTTCGTTCCAGCATGCTGCATCGGCAAGTGGCATCTCATCTGCCAGGGGAGAGTGACGTTCGATAAAGCGCTCGATCGAATCGGCATCGTTTGCCAGGCCAAGTTGTTCAAACAGTTCGCTGAAATGATGCACGGGTTTTTCCATTGAAACTCTCCAAATCTGCTAGCAGGTTGGTTGATATCAGATCATTGTGCGCAGCTTGCAGTATTAACCTATCCGTTTTGAAGGGTAGCAATCAAGGCCTTTTACTAAGATAGCTTCATGAAGCAGATTTGCCACTGCCTTGGTTATCTGGAATCGAAACGTCAGTAGATCTAACGCTCTCCAACCAGAGAGGATACAAAAAGTGTTCGGCGCTGCTTGTCTGAAAGAGGTTGTGCCAGGAGGTGAACCAGTTTGGTATAAGCCGCCTCTGCGGTCATGTCAGCGCCTGACATCACTCCCGCTTCAAATACGCCGTGACCTGCTGCATAGGCCCCAAGATGCACGCTGCCTGCCTGGCACTGACTGGTGGCCGCGAGTAATTTTCCTTCACCACTGGCACTGGCCAGTACCTCCAATAAGGCGGGATTTTCGCCCAGGTTGCCGGCCCCCCAAAGCTGTAGCAGGGCGCCCTTCACCCGGGAGTCGCCCAACCAGCTTTCCAGCTGCCAGGCAGCCATACCCGGCCAGCAGGTAATCCGGGCAACTTCTCCATTGGCCAGTGGTGCATAATCAGGCAACTCAAAGCGGGGTGCTCCTTGCTGCTGATAGGCCAGTCCACGCGCTGTGTAGTAAACAAAGTCATCGCCTACCCGTGAGCCGAGAAGCGGATAGTTGGGAGTGATAAAGGCGTCAGCAGATTCTGTGTGCTGCTTGGTACTGCACACCCCGCGTAGTAAGCGGCCAGCAAAGTAGACAGTGACTTCCTGCAGATCTGACCGGGTTGCAAAACGTAAAGCTCCAACAATATTTTCCAGTCCATCGCTGTTGGCAACGTCAAGCGGTTGCATGGCACCTGTCAGAATTACCGGGCGATCCAGCCCTTGAAGCTGGTAGGCAAGACTCGAAGCTGTCCAGCTCATGGTGTCACTGCCATGCAAGATAACAAAGCCCGCGTAGCGGTTGAGGTTGGCATCTATATCGGTCGCGAGTTGCTGCCAGTTCAACGGAGTGGCGGCACTTGAATCAATCAGTTTGGTATAGCTGAGTACATCATATTTCGGTAACTGCTGGCGCTCCTTGACGGGCAGCGTGGAAAGGGCCTGGGCAATTCTTGCTTCTATGTCGCCACTGATGGTCAAGCCCTGGGTTGAGGCCTGCATGCCGATTGTGCCACCCGTGTAGATAACCAGTACCCGTTCTTGTTCCGGGGCGCAGGCAGTGAGGGAAAGCGTACTCATGGTGTAACTCCAATGCTATGCAGATGGCAACCATCATCCAGACGGCAGCTATGGAAATAGAATGTCCTAGTAACGATGGACCACTAATTGCCCGCTGTCATCATCCAAGCGCCGGTTGAGCCCGGCAAACAGGGCAAAGCAGGAGCACAGGGCAATCACCGCAATCAGAAACCAGCCGATAAAGGTCGTACTGGCACCTGACTGTAATTGCCAGCCAACGATGAAAGGTCCCAAAGATGCCAAGGTGTAACCACCTCCTTGAACCAGTCCTGATAACTGGCCTGCCAGACGTGAATTGGCAGTTCTCAAGACCAGCAGGCTCAGGGCAAGGCTGAAACTGCCACCCTGACCTATACCTAGCAGCACTGCGCCTGGCCATTTCCAGCTGAGCGGGCCAATCAGCAGGATCCATAACCCTGTGGCAGTGATTACCTGAACGATGATCAGAGCGGGTCGCTGATCACGGCCGAGGCGTGCCAACCAGGGGGCGGACAGTGCGGCAAAAAGCTGGCACATGATCGAAATCGCCATTGTCCACCCGGCGGCTGCTTCGCTGTATCCACGGTCAACAAGCAGTGAAGGGAGCCAACCAAATACGACGTAGGCCATTGAAGACTGTAATCCCATGAACAGCATTATCTGCCAGGTCAGCCCCTTATTGAGTATCTTGGACAAACTGCTTGCATGAAGCGGTGTGACAACAGCGGTCTTGGGATGGGGAAAGGCAAAATGCCAGAGTAATAGCGCGAAAAAGGCGAGCAGAGACCAGCTCATAAGGCTGGCTTGCCAGCTGCCGAGCCAAGCGGTCAAGGGGACACTCAGGCCAGCGCCAATGGCACCGCCCATACACAGTGCCATGGTATAAAGACCAGTCACCAGGTCTGCACTGCCCGGCAATTCGCGCTTGACCAGTGCTGGCAGCAAGGTGCCGCCCAGGCCAATTGCCGAGCCTGCCATTGCTGAGCCGATAAACAGCGCTCCGCCAAAAGGTAGGCCGCGCCAGATGAGCCCTGCTGTGAGTATGAACAGGGCAATACTCAAGGCGCGTTCGCTGCCGACTGATCGGGCAAGTAGGGGAGCCAAGGGAGCCGACAGACCGAGAAACAGTACGGGGAGGGTGGTTAATAAACCCGCAGCTGTAGGTGTCAGCCCCGCAGTTTCCTGCAAGCGCGTCAGCAGTGGCGCAACGGATGAAAGCGCCGGGCGCAAGTTAAGCCCGACGACAACCATCAGAAAGAGAAAGATAAGGGGGTGACGTTGCGTCATTGATAGGCTTACTTCATATGTGAACGTAAATCGCCGCGAACGGCATCCAGTAATGTGAGGAACTGGGTATCCTGTGATGATTCCAGAGCGTCAACTCTTGCCGAGGTGTGCATACCTTTGTTGATATCCAAATAATCGTAGATTTCAAGGGTGATCTTTTTAGCAGGTTTATCACCCAAGGCTATGATGCCATCCTCGAGCGTAAAGGTTTCCAACAGTGTCGCGCGGATGCGCGTCTGCTGACCTTCACTCAGCATGCGGCGTACAAATAGCCAGCCTTCGCATACCAGAGACGGTTGATCTGCTGTGGTGCGTAAAAACAAGGTGCGGTAACAGGCGCCTTCCTTGGCGGCTTTTTCAGCCATGCTGCGGTAGGCTTGTACGACTTGAGAGGCTGATACCCGGGCGTCTTCAAGGCGCTGCACAATCCCTTGGTGCTCACGACTCAGTTGTTCCTGGCGTTGAAAGGTCAGCCAGCGGCGGTATTCTGCCATTAATTGCGATGACGCCATCGAGTGACTCCTGAATGAATAGAACGGCATATGAAATAAATAATGGCAATGTCCTCATCTTTCCATGGTGCGACACTGATGAGGCATTGCCAGGTTAATTGTGACAGTTAAGTGTATAAGTGTACCAGCGGCTAACGGGCATAGCCTTTGTTTTGCAGCGTCTGGGCGATTTCGTCGGCTACATCACTCCAGGCCTGGCCCAGCGCTCTGACGAGTGCCGGGTAGCCGTCATCACTCAAGGCTGCGCTTTGATTAAAACTGCCCAGGTGCAGCAGCTGGTTGTCGGCGTCGCGTAACTGCCATTGGCCGCTGGCGACGGCATAGCCGTCATAACGGCCCTGAAACTCATCAACGTCCAGACGGATGGAGAGGGCGTCGCCCGGGGTGTTGTTGGCACGCGATAAGCGCGATGCCGGTAACGCCCGTGCCAGCTCACCTCTCAGGTTACGCTCCAGTTGGCGGGCCAGCGTATCTCCCCATTGATGCTCACGGGCCTCGCGCATTTCGATATCATCAAGCTGCAGCACGATTCCGTCGACATCCAGATAATGTGCCAGCCGGGGCACTTCCACCTGAATATCAACCACCGGTGCTGCCGGAACGCCAGGCGCTGACACGGTAGGGAGCAGATAGCGCGCTGGCGGTGTGACGCTGCTGGCACAGGCCACCAGCAAAGGTGCCATTAACAGCATCGCTGTGAACAAACCAAAACGCCTTGCCATACTCAGTCTCCTTACTTATTGCGGTGCCCGTGGAACAGGGTCTGTGGTGTCCAGATTATCAAACAGCAGGGCGCGCGGATTTTCATTCAAGGTTTTCGTCAAAGGCTGGAGGTCACGTAACAGGCGATCGATACGCTGGGTGGTAGAGATTAATTCCTCATAGGCAGGTGAAGACGGCGAGATACCTTGCAGGGTGTTACGCAGCTCTTCCAGCGTGGTATTGATATTGCTGCCCATCGCCTGTGTTTCAGGGTCATTCAGCACCTGGTTGATGGAGCTGGATACATCGCGAGTTTCACTTATTAATAGCTGCGTCTCATTTAACACTGCCTCTGATGCTTGCAGGTTGCGATCCAGCCCGGCCAGCAGTGGTTCAACTTCAAGCCCGTTCAGCTTGTCAAGTAATGCCGTTATCTGAGCCTGAATCTGGGCGAACTCGCCAGCTACAGTCGGGAACACGCTGCGATCGGAAAACGTTTCCTGAGTGTAGTCTCCGGCAAGTTCACGCTGGAAGTTCAAGTCAACAAACAGAGCGCCAGTGAGAAGGTTGCCGCTTTTCAGTGAAGCGCGCAAACCCATCGAGAACATCCGTTCGAAGCGTTCCTCCCACTCATCAAGATCTATGTTGCTACCTTCAATGCCCAGCCGTTGAGGTTCGATTCTGATCAATACCGGGATGGCAAAACTTGTGCGTGACTCCGGCTGTGATGCCGTAAAGTTCCATGGCACAGCGGTCACTGTACCCACTCTGACACCGCGAAACTCAACAGGCGCTGATTTTTTGAGTCCACGAACGGTGTCATCAACCAGGAGGACATATTCCAGATAGTGCTGAAAAGTACCCTGGCGGGCACTATCTTCGTCGGCGAAAAGATCAAAACGGGTATCGGATTCAACCGCTTGGCCCATGGGCATATCTTCCGGCACACCGAAGGTTACACCGCCGCCAAGCAAGGCTTCCAGTGATTCAAGGTTCAGGCGTACACCGTCAGCATCAAGACGAAAATCGACGCCGCTTGCTGTCCAGAAACGGGTGCCTGTTGTCACCAGGCTGGAGTAGGGGTCTTCGATAAAAATGGTATGGTTCATGGTGCGTTCTTCGGGATTGAACTCTACTTCATCAACACGCCCAACCGTATATCCTTGATAAGACACCGGGTCTCCCGGGCGCAGCGAGTTTCCCAATTGGCTGACCAGTTCTAGCTGCAGGCCTGAAATGCCGGCGGGGGCGACTGGTGGGACATCACTGACGCTGAATTCATCCTGAAACTCTTCTGAGTTACCAGGTTCAAGCTGAATGTAGGCGCCTGACAGGACGGTGCCCAAGCCGCTAATACCTTCCCTGCCTATCCGAGGTTTTACAACCCAGAAGCGGCTTCCTTCGTTGAGCATTTCCTGGGCTTCCTGATTGATCCGTGCGGATATGACCGCATGGGATAAATCATCCGATAGCTGGACACTTTCGACGCGTCCAACTTCAACGCTACGGCTTCTGATCAAGGTGCTGCCTGCCTCAATGCCGTCGGCGTTATCCATGGTCAGTGTGACAAGAGTGCCGCGGCTGGTGTAGTTGTCGTAAACCAGCCAGATACCGATTGCAATGGCCACCAGGGGAATGATCCATATAGGTGAAAGCCTTGCCTGGGGGGAAACTTTGGCCCGATGTAAAGTTTCTTCCTCGTGATGTTCTTTTCGTGTTTCATTATCCATCAACAGCTTCCTGGTTGACGTGAGTGCGGCGATGCCTGCGCGGTAAAGGAGTGTCCCAGATCAGGCGCGGATCGAACATCATGGCGGCCAGCATGGTCAAGACCACAACGCCACCGAAGGCCAGTGCGGCAGGACCTGGGGTGATCGACATTAATGAACCCGCGCGAATCAGTGCGACCAGTATGGCAACGACAAAAACATCCACCATTGACCAGCGGCCGATAAATTCGGTAACCCGGTAAATGACGGTTCGGTTGTGGGCGTTCAGCTCGCTACTGCGACTCACCACCAGACACAGCCAGACCAGGGCAACCAGCTTGCCAACAGGGACAATTACGCTAGCAACAAAAATGACCAGCGCGATTGGCCAAGAGCCCATCTGAATCAGCTCGACAACGCCTCCTATGATCGTTGACGGAGATTCGTTGCCCAGGCTGGTAGTGGTCATGATGGGGTAAAGGTTAGCGGGAATATACATGACTATGGCCGCTGCCAGAAGTGCCCAGGTACGCTGTAGACTATGGGGGTAACGTGAATGTAGACGTTCGTGACAACGCTTGCAGCGAGGTTTTCGAGTATCTGAGTCCGGGCGGTTGATCAACCCGCAGGTGGCACATCCTATCACGCCCTGGCTGGCAGCCGTTGTACCTGTCTGAGTGCCTTTTGGCGCCAGAGGCTCACCGTCTTCGAGGGAAAACCACATCCAGTCGGCATCTACCGATTGGATGGTGAATAGCAACAGCACGGCAAATGCGCAGAAGGCCCAGAAAGAAGCCCCTAAGGTTATTTGAGCAATGCCGGCAATCTTTATCAGGCTGACCAGTGCGCCGACAATAAAAACGTCTGCCATTAGCCAGGGCGTCAGATGGGTCAGGGATCTTGCCACATCTTTGCTGAAAGGCAGTTTTCTATCAATCAGCAGGCTGAACTGTAGCCATATCAAGCCGATAAGATAGACAGCTGGCAGAACAACAATGCTCATGATGACTGCAATAGCGACGACAGGCTGGTGAAAGCCAATCAGTGTAGTGGCTGTCTGGGTCAGTTCAATTTCATTGCCGATGCCACTGACACTAAAGCGTACAAACGGGAAAGACACGGCGAGGACCAGGGCGACCAGCGCTGAGATGGCCAGGGCCATACTGCGCTGAGCCGGATAACGATGGCGTTTGACCAGCGCATGTTCACAGCGCGGACAGCAGGCTTTTTCACCTGACTTCAAAGGCGGAAGGGCCGACACCCAATCGCATTCCTGACACGCTCTTAATCGCCTGCGTTGGGTTCTTGTTTCAGGTGGCGAGAGATCAGCATAGGAGGCCGTGGCCGCCAGTTTTCGAAAGCGTGCTTTGGCCAGTTCAGGGCGCGTCATTGATGAGCGTTGCTGTATTTTCATGTGACGGCCTTATAAATAAACTGATGATGAACCTTGATGTCTTGATACGGGAGCAGGCGACGAACCGCTTGACTATTTTAAATGTCTGCCCAAGGCTGCTGCAGCCATTGTGCATACTGTAAATGAATATAGGAAATCCAATGTTAATGCCTTTACTTGCCGTGCTTGTCGGGCTTGTCCTGCTGATCTGGAGCGCGGAAAAATTTATTGATGGTGCTGCCGCTACCTCACGCTGGCTGGGGCTTTCGCCGCTGTTAATCGGCATGTTGGTTATCGGTTTTGGGACATCAGCGCCTGAAATGATGGTCTCCGTGCTGGCTGCAGTTCAAGGTAGCCCGGGTTTGGCAGTTGGTAATGCATATGGTTCCAACATAGTTAATATCGGGCTGGTCTTGGGTGTTGTTGCCTTGCTGTCCCCTTTGGCTGTTGATTCTGGCGTTGTACGTAAAGAAATGCCGGTATTGCTTGCAGTCACTCTGTTGACGGGTTGGATGTTACTGGATGGATGGATATCCCGTTGGGAAGCTGTTTGCCTGCTCGCAGCTCTGGTGTTGCTGATCACCATCAGCATTATTTACTCCCGTAGTAGCCAGGATGATGCGTTTGTTGAAGAAGTGTCGGCCACACTGGAAGACCAGCCCATGTCTCGCGGTAAAGCCCTGATGTGGACCCTGGTTGGCCTGACTCTACTGATTATCAGTTCGCGTCTGTTGGTATGGGGGGCCGTTGATATTGCCGTTGCATTTGGCGTCAGCGAGCTGATCATTGGGCTGACAGTCGTGGCAATCGGCACCTCTCTTCCTGAACTTGCGTCGTCAATCAGTGCGCTACGTCGCAAAGAGCATGAAATGGTGCTTGGCAATGTAGTGGGCTCGAACCTGTTCAATACCTTGGGGGTTGTGGGGCTCGCGGGTGTGATTGTGCCGATTGAGACGGGCAGTGAGGTATTGACTCGAGACTGGTTGGTCATGCTGGTAATGACTGTGCTGATGATGGTGTTTGCATTTTCCTGGCGTGGGCGCACGCGTCGTATTAATCGCTGGGAAGGCGGCTTCCTGCTCCTGATGTTTGTTGCTTACACCTTATATATGATCTCAGTGGTTGTCGCTAGCCGGCCCTGAATGACAAACTGCTAGCGGCGAACCGCTAGCAGTTTTTATATAGTTTCAGGTTAAACCTGGTTATCAGGGCAGTGCCGGAATTTCGAATTCTGGCATCTCACCTGTCAGCGTATGCAAGAAAGCAGTAATGTCATCAACAGTTTCCTGTTCGAACTCACTTCCCAGCATCTCCTGACCCATGATAGCCACAGCTTCTTCAAGCGTTTCGGTCGCGCCGTTGTTCATGTAGGGATAAGTTACCGCGACATTGCGTAAAGTTGGCGTTCTGAAGCGGTATTTGTCACTTTCTTCACCCGTCACCAGATAGCGTCCCAGGTCCTCGGAGCCAGGTACTTGAATGGCGTGGAACTGGCTGTCTGTCAGGGCAGGACCGCGGTGACATGCGACGCAACCATTGTCTACAAAGGCCACCATGCCATCTTTGGCCTGTTCGCTGATGGCATTTTCATCGCCACTCAAGTAGCGATCAAAAGGTGAGTTTGGTGTATTCAGCGTACGCTCAAACGCCGCAATGGAGTATGCCAGATTTTCGCCACTGATCGGGTCTTCATCGTCAGGGAAAGCTTCGGCAAACTTGTCACGATAAATGTCAAACTCAGTCAGCCTTTCCAGGGCGACATCCAGGTCCATGGCCATTTCAACATCAGCTTCTATTGGACCAAGAGCCTGTCCTTCCAGGTCAGGTTCACGTCCGTCCCAGAACTGAGAGCCGAGGAAGGCGCTATTGAGAACGGTAGGCGTGTTGCGTTCGCCTACTTGGCCGTCGTGCCCTGTCGCTCTTGGTATTCTATCAGCCCAGCCCAGAGCAGGGTTATGGCAGGTAGCGCAGCTGATGACGCCGCTGGATGAAATGCGTGGTTCAAAAAACAGCATGTTACCCAGTTCTATTTTTGCCGCTGTCATCGAATTATCTGCCGGTATGGGCGGCAGATGGGGCAACGCTTCAAAACGGTCTTTATAGTCTTGCAAGTCTTCTGCCATCACCATGCTGCTAGGAATCATGGCCGCTGCTGCTATCATCGCGGGTAGCACTTTTTTCATGTGGATCTCCCCCTTGCACCAATCACTCTCA
>JBNJGW010000006.1:0-61098 GCA_051748005.1 Pseudomonadota bacterium
TTCGACCTGGCTGCCCGGCTCGGTTTGACCGCTGACGGTGGTGCCGTCCGGCTCGCCGTTTTCGTCAAAGGTGTTGGTGACGTCGTCGATGGTCGGCGCGTCATTGCCTTGCGTGGACGCTGGATCAGAGGTGTTGCCGGCGTCGTCGATGGCGACAACGTCGTAGGGCTTGCCGTCTTCCAGCGGTTCATCGGTGGTGATGGCGAAGTTGCCGTCTTCGTCGGCGGTGCCGCTGCCCACCACGTCGCCGGTCTCGGGATCACGGATTTCGACCTGGCTGCCCGGCTCGGCCTGACCGCTGACCTCGGTTCCTCCTTCTACGTTCGTGACGTCGTCAACGGTCGGGGTGTCCGGAGGCGTGGTGTCGCCCGTGGCTGTTTCCGGCGCAGAGGTGTTGCCGGCGCCGTCGATGGCGACAACGTCGTAGTCCTTGCCGTCTTCCAGGGGCGCGTCGGTGGTGATGGCGAAGTTGCCGTCTTCGTCGGCGGTGCCGCTGCCGACTACGTCGCCGGTGTCAGGATCACGGATTTCAACGTCCGCACCGGGCTCGGTTTGACCGCTGACCGTGGTGCCGTCCGGCTCGCCGCTGTCGTCGAAGGTGTTGGTCACGTCATCAACGCTGACGTCTGGCGCGGTGGTATCACCGGTCACCTGGGCTGGGGCGCTGTCGTTGCCGTCTTCATCTGTGGCGACAACGTCATAGTCCTTGCCGTCTTCCAGGGGCGCGTCGGTGGTGACGCTAAAGTTGCCGTCTTCGTCGGCGGTGCCACTGCCGACTACGTCACCGGTGTCAGGATCACGGATTTCGACCTGGCTGCCCGGCTCGGTTTGACCGCTGACGGTGGTGCCGTCCGGCTCGCCGTTTTCGTCAAAGGTGTTGGTGACGTCGTCGATGGTCGGCGCAGCGTCCGTGTCTCCTCCACCGGCTCCAGGCGCCAAGGAATCGCCAGTCACTACGGTTGGTTCAGAGACATTACCTGCACTGTCAATCGCAACAACATTGTAGTCTACATCACCTTCCAAAGGCTCATCAGTCGTGATCTCATAGCTTCCGTTTTCGTCAGCAGTGCCACTACCAACAACGGCGCCGGATTCATCACGGATTTCAACTGTACTGCCAGGCTCTGCAGTCCCGCTCACGGTCGTGCCGTCAGGGTCACCGTTTTCATCAAAGGTGTTAGCCACATCGTCAACCAGTGGCTCGTTTGGACCGGTAGTATCGCCAGTCACCGAAATTGGCTCGGAGACATTGCCATCATTATCAATCGCAACGACGTCGAAGTCTTTACCGTCTTCCAACGGCGCATCGGTGGTGACGCTAAAGTTGCCGTCTTCGTCTGCGGTGCCACTACCAACAACAACGCCGTTTTCGTCACGGATTTCTACTGTACTGCCAGGCTCAGCTGTCCCGCTCACGGTCGTGCCGTCCGGCTCGCCGTTTTCGTCGAAGGTATTGGTTAGGTTATCAACGACGGGAGAAGGAGGAGGTTCAACAACAGCGCCAGGAGAATCGTCACCACTGGATGAGGAGGCTGCAGCAATCAAGCCACCCCCAGCAATCAGGCCCAAAGCGATTGCCCAGGGTGGAATGCCGCCTGCGGATGCAACCACTTCATTAAATTCTGTGAACTCAAAGCCCGACCATGGGGCCTCAAACTGCCCCCACCAGACGACACCCTCTTGATCTTCCAGTAAAAGCTCGCTGCGCCCCCCCTCAGATTCATCAAAAAAACCAACGATGACAATCTGCTCACCGGAATTCAGCGTAAGAACCAGGTCCGCGCCCTGACGATCAAATTCGCTTACTTCTTCAGGCCCTACCGGGATTTTGACCACACTTGGAGCATCAAGAATGATCTCACCGTCCAGTGGCACACCGGCCACATCACCACCTTCTTTAGAAGTAACCGTTATCAATGAGTTATCCATTTCAATTACCTGCTTGGCTTTGCAATATCATTGCTATGAAATTGCCACTTTCAGCTCGTTATTGGTCCGCACCCTTTGCCAACCGAACGGACACCCAACTGAAAAGAAGAAGCAACAATTTATTAAATTTCACTCGCCTGAAGCCCTAAAAGCCGAGACATCTAAGCCTCGGCTAATCAGACAAAACTTGATCTATCTGGTCTCATTAATCAGGATTTCGACCCTACGATTGGGTGCCAGACAGTTTATTAACGAATCCCGGTTTGGCGCTTGAGCACACTCAACTAGAGGGTCGCTCTCTCCACGGCCTCTCAAGCTAATTTGCCGAGATGAAATACCATTCCTCGTCATAGCGTCAGCGACTGCTCTTGCTCTTTTCTCGGATAACTGCAGGTTGTACTCAGCTGAGCCAAGCCGGTCTGTATGGCCAGTCACCAAAAAGGAAGGAGCGTCAAATTTGGACACAGCGTCCTGGACAGCTTGGGAAATCTTTTCATTGCCTGCACTGCTAATTACAAAGCTGTCAAAATCAAACAAAAGATCTGCTGAGAAGGTTATAAGCTGCTGAGCTGGCTCTTTAAGCGCTTCCAGCAGGGTGCTGCATTGCTGTCGTCTCCATTGCGCAGACGTCAAGACCTGCTCAGAAAAGGAAAGCTTAAGCTGACACACCAGGTAATCATCATCGCTAAGAGGCAGATTGATGTTATAAAACCAATCATTTAAATCAGTAGCTGCGAGGGGATCATTGGGCGAACCAAGGAGATCTGTAACAGACTGCCTATTCAGCTCTCCTTGGCCGTCAAAAACTTCTTGAACATTTTTTATTGGAAGATCAACACCATAACGAATAAATTGCTGATTAAGCTCAGCGGGGTCTCTGGCAAGGTCAGAGAAAGCCTCAGCATTGGCAATGCTAACAAGGGACCCGATAACCAATGAAAAAAAGGCACCCAAGGGCACCGCTATTAACTTTATGTATCTTTTCATCATCCTTTCCCTCTCGCAGGCAACAAGTCTTCATTGACGCCATGACAATTCATGGGCGAATCCTGAATACCAGTCGAACACCGTGAAGAAACACCTGATAGTTAAAGAATGCAACTTTAACAATCAAGCACTTATACGGCGCACTACTTAGATAGAACAGTGTTCACAAGTTAGCCCAACAAAGTATTAGCATCAACAAGATCAGCAGCTAAGATTGAAAACAAATGATAACAACCATGCCGTTGATATTTTTTGATTCGGCTACTTTGATGAAAAAGACAATGTTGCGATTATATTAAAAAGCTGCATTGCAGCGAGGAAGCGGCAAGCTACTGAATAGTTTAGAAATACAAAATAACTAACAACAAAAGCGTCTAGTCAATACTTCAAAGCCCTTAGAATAACAACAATTGTTAATAGATTAGTAAGCAGGCTTTTATTGTTATGACAAAGCCTTTCATGGTCAGCAGAAATTTATGACTATGGAAGGAAAGCGTGTAATGCAACCAGGAAACAGCTAGGCACTAATAAACGCCTCTAGAACAGCACCTTTCACATAAGCATGTGCTATCAAAGATTTAAACGCCTGCAATTGCTAACAAATAATAATAAAAAGGATAACAGGCATATTTATTGTATGGATATTTCAATATCACTGATGAAGTGATAGTTACAGTCAGGAGCCATGACCGAAGAGAGGTCTTCCATAGCAGTCGTGGCAGGAGCTGATCGGACGCAGCGTAAAAACCAAGACCGAGAAAGAGTCAGTCACCTTCGCAGCAGCAATTGATGGGTAAAGAGAACTTAGAGTATGTTGACGTTTCATCGTGAACTACGTTGCTGTAGCGGGGCCTCTGGCGCGTGACCGTGATGAAACGTCAACCGACCCTAGAATGCCAGGGTCGGGAAAATTCAGAGCAACGGCTCAAACAAAGTACACTCAACTGGCTACTCTGAACCTACTGGCACCTAATTTTACAATCTCAGAATGCGATCACTTGTTAGGCATAAGCGTGAGGGTCTGCATTATTTCAGCTACGACCTCAGGGCTACCATGAATCGAGCCTGCTGAAAGCCGCCGACCATACTGTCCGGCGAGCCCCACAGAGTTGCTTAACGATTATTTCTGGGTTTGCGCATCGCCTGGACTGGACGCCGTTTGTTCTTGTCGCGGCTCCAACGGTTTTTTTCATCAGGTGTCAGCTCAGGCACCTTGCGCGACTCAAGTGATGCCAGAGTAGCCAGATCATCCACTTCTGCCTGGGTAAGCTCTACCCACTCGCCCGCTTTTGCCCGCTTGTCGAGGAAGATATTGCCATAACGGACGCGCTTGAGCCGGCTGACCGTCAGCTCCTGTGATTCCCAGAGGCGGCGTACTTCACGGTTACGGCCTTCCAGAATTACCACGTGGAACCAGGTGTTGATGCCTTCGCCGCCAAATTCCTGAACATCCGTGAAACGGGCAGGGCCATCTTCCAGCATGACACCGTCAACCATGGCTACGAGGTGTTCTTTCTTGACCTCGCCCATCACACGTACCGCGTATTCACGCTCTACCTGGGTGGACGGATGCATTAGCCGGTTGGCCAGTTCACCATCAGTGGTAAACAGCAAGAGGCCGCTGGTATTGATATCCAGGCGCCCGATGGCAATCCAGCGCTCGCCTTTCAGGCGTGGCAGACGGTCAAAGACGGTACGCCGCCCTTCCGGGTCCTTGCGGGTACACAGCTCGCCTTCAGGCTTGTTGTACATGATGACCCGGCGCGGCACGTCATCTTCAGCCACCAGGGTCACCAGGCGCTCGTCAAAGGTGACTCTATCGTGGGTTGCAATACGGTCGCCCAGGGTGGCTACCTGATTGTTCACGCGGACGCGACCATCAACAATGGCTTTTTCCATTTCGCGACGTGAACCAAGCCCGGCGCGAGCCAGGACTTTCTGGAGCTTTTCACCACTGGGGGCATTACTGGTGTGATTCTGACTCATGGTCATCTGACCTCTTTCTCTCATTCTGCGCGGGCTGCTCGCTTTGTGGTTGAGCCTGCTCGCGTGCCGCAAGCCGTGCTTCTAGATCAGCAAAGCTCAGCGGCTGGGTTAACGCCGTCTCGGCGTGTGGGTCGGCACTCTCTGCCGTCTCAGGGGGCGCATCCTGCACCGTTTTGGCGTCGGCGTCCAGCGGCGCCTCGCCACTTTCAGCAATAAGCTCATGCATGGGCGGCAGGGCATCCAGGGTTTTAAGGCCAAAATCATCCAGAAAGGTGCGCGTCGTCGCAAACACGGCCGGCCGGCCAGGTACATCACGGTGACCCACCACGCGAACCCAACCCCGCTCGGTAAGGGTTCGCATGATGGTGGTGCTGACCGCTACCCCACGCACCTCTTCGATATCGGCGCGGGTCACCGGTTGACGATAGGCAATCAGCGCCAGGGTTTCCAAAAGCGCCCGGGAATAGCGCTGTGGGCGCTCATCCCATAGCCGCGAGACCCAGGGCGATAGCCTTGGGCGAATGCGTAACTGGTAGCCAGAGGCAGTTTCCAGAAGCTCAAGCGCGCCAGTGGTGTGGCGCTCGCCCAGTCGCGTTAGCGATTGTTTAAGTTCACTGCGCGGCGGGCACTCGGCCTCACGAAACAGCGTTTCCAGGCGCTCCAGCGACAGCGGCTCACCGGCTGCCAGCAGCGCAGCTTCAAGAATATCATCCAACGTTGTGGTGACGTCACTCATGCAGGCTCCTCGTCAAAGGCGCCGTCCTGCTGTTGGCGGGCGCGCACATGAATCGGCGATAGCGGTGCATTCTGAACGATCTCGATCATTGCTTCTTTAGCCAGCTCCAGAATTGCCATAAAGGTCACCACCACCCCGGCGCGGCCTTCTTCAAGCGCGAAGAGTGCTTCAAAGGCGACATAGCGGCTGGATGCCTGATGCAGCTGGTCCATGATCGCCAGCATGCGCTCACGGGTGGACAGCACTTCGCGGCTGATATTATGCGCCTGGGTCAGATCAGCCCGCTTAAGCAGGCCTTTCAGCGCGCCCAGAAGTTCGTCCAGCTCTACATCAGGATGGATGACCTGGGATTCCAACTCTGGCAAGCCGGCATGCACGCTGAACCAGTCACGCCCCATACGCGGCAGCGTATCCAGGGTTTCTGCCGCCTCCTTGAGGCGTTCGTACTCTTGTAAACGGCGGATCAGTTCAGCGCGCGGGTCTTCTTCATCGCCGTCCTGTTCCTTTGGCGGGCGTGGCAGCAAGGTACGCGATTTGATTTCGGCCAGCATGGCCGCCATCAGCAGATATTCCCCAGCCAGCTCAATCTGCATGGCTTTCATCAGCTCCACGTATTCGATGTACTGATGGGTGATGGCCGCCACGTTGATGGTCAGGATATCCAGGTTCTGGCGGCGAATCAGATACAAAAGCAGATCCAGCGGCCCCTCAAAGGTCTCCAGGAAAACGCGCAGCGCTTCCGGCGGAATATAGAGGTCTTCCGGCATCTGGTTAATCGGTTCATCAAACAGACGCGCCACGGCCTGTGACACCTGCTGCTCTGGCGCTTCCTGCGTCGCGTCCATAGTGGTCTGCGGGCTCTGAAATGAATGGAGGATGGCATGCACTTAATCGCGGTGAAGACTCAGGCAACCGCCTGACGGTGCTTGGTCATATCACCCTGTCCTGCCAGCAGGCCTTCAATGGAAATGTCCTCATCAAGGACATCCCAATGAATCCCTCGTGCACTTAGCTCATAGCTGGCTAGCTGCTGCGGCGTCGCTCTGAGTAATCGTGGGTACCAAGCCAGCGGCACCCCTAAGGTGCGCCCATCATTTAAAGCCACCCAGAAGTTATTATCGTCAAAAGTCACATTTTTAGGAGAAGTAGTCATGCCAAGAAGCCTCCAACAAGCTGCAGTTTTCAATGATCATCTGAGTGATAATACGCAATTGTTTCGCATCAAATCCGTCATTACTCGCCAGCTGAACCTCAGGAGTCAACCAGAATTTTGCTTCTGAGCCCGCTTTAAACACATGAATATGTGGCGGTTCCAAAGGATTGCCTTCATTTGAGTAAAAGAAAAACCTGAATCCATTCAAGCGTAAAATAACGGGCATTACGCATATCTCCTGATACAAACATTAAACTCCAAGGCCCAGCAAACGCTGGTGATTCTATGAAGCCTCGGCTGCCTTGCGAAAGCGGCCTTGGTAATCAAACAGTTTATCGCGAATCTGGAAGTGACGCCCGACCTTGCGCCCGACAACAAAATCCGGAGCGCGCAGGCGCTGCTGTTCCTCTATGACCTCGTCGGGCGTCATCGGTTGCCAGCCAGATGCCGGGGCGCGCAGGTGGTCACGCAGAAAGGCTGCAGAAAAAGCGCGGCGCTGGGCTGGGGTTTCCAGTGCAAACCACTCTGCCAGGCTGGCGCCGTCTTCATCGTGATAGGTGACTTTCAGACGTGGCAAACCGCGCCCGTTAGTGGTGGCCTCAAGCTGCATACCGCTGACCCTGAGCACCCTGGCATCTTTCAGCTTCAGCGCATCCTTGAGCTTGTCATCAGCATCCACCAGTAGCGTCTGGCAGCCATGACAGCGCCGGGCGGCAATATCATTTTCCGCGCCGCATTCACCGCACACTTTAAAGCGGAAGCGAAAATCGCACTGCTGCCTACCGCTGCCACCCTCAATCAGCCCCTGGCAACGGCGGCCAAAATGCTCAATCACAATGTCACCCTCGCGCTTACCCCAGAACAGGTTGGCGTGGCCACACGCCGGGCATTCTACCTGCACCGGTTCGCTGTCGCTATCCGGTTTTGGCGAGCCGACTTCCGGCGCATAAAGATCCCAGGGGTTGCCCGCATAGTCGAGAATCAGGCAGTCCGTTTTACCGGGTGCCAGGCGCAGCCCGCGCCCGACAATCTGCTGGTAAAGGCTAACCGACTCCGTGGGGCGCAGAATCGCGATCAGGTCCACATGCGGGGCATCAAAGCCGGTAGTCAGCACCGCCACATTGACCAGGTATTTGAGCTGTTCAGCCTTGAACGCCGTAATCAGCCGAGTACGCTGGTGTGATTCAGTCGCCCCGGTAATCAGCGCCGCCTGCTCAGCGGGCAGATACCCGAGTATTTCCTCGCCGTGGGCCACGGTGGCGGCAAAAATCATCACCCCACGGCGGTCGGCTGCGTGATGAATAATATCGGCGATAATCTGCGGCGTTGCCCGATTGCCCGCCACCACCCGGTTTAGTTCTTCATCGCGGAACGCCCCTGAGCTGCCCGGCTGGAGGGCAGAAAAATCATAATGCGCCACCGCCATATCCCGGCGCACCGGTGGTGCCAGATAATGCTGCTTGACCATCAGGCGCAGCGGCTGCTCAAACACACAATCGCGGAAGAAGCTGTCTTCATCGCCGCGCACCATACCGTGGTGATGGCGATAGTAGATAAACCCCTGCCCCAGGCGATAAGGCGTGGCGGTCAAGCCAAGGATCTTAAGCTGCGGATTATGCGCTCTCAGATGTTCAATCACTTGACGATAGCTGGCATCTTCATTGGGTGATACCCGATGGCATTCATCAATCACCAGCAGGGTAAAGCGCGCATCGCTGAAGCTTTCCAGGTTGCGCACCACCGATTGCACCGAACCAAACACCACCTGGCGCTCAGCCTGCTTGCGTTTGAGCCCGGCGCTGAAAATATCCGCTTGTAGCCCATACGCCTCATACTTGGCATGATTCTGCTCAACCAATTCACGCACATGGGCCAGCACCAGCACCCGCCCACGGGCAATCCGTGCCAACTCGGCAATCACCAGGGATTTACCGCTGCCCGTCGGCAGCACCACCACTGCAGGGTCGCTGCCAGCGCGAAAATGCGCCACCACCCGCTCCACCGCCTCACGCTGGTAAGGGCGTAGGCTGGGAGGAGATGACAACAAAGGCGACCCTTGGGTCGCCTTGTGAAGGTAGTTGGCAGACATAGGTTAGCCGAGCCAGACCCGGGCATTACGGAACATACGCAGCCAGGGGGCGTCTTCACGCCACTCCGGCGGGCGCCAGGAGTTGGTCACCGCACGGGTGACCCGCTCCGGATGGGGCATCATGATGGTCACGCGGCCATCCGGGGTAGTCAGACCGGTAATCCCCGCTGGCGAGCCGTTGGGGTTGGCCGGATAGCGGGTGGTTACCTGGCCGTAATTGTCGATGTAGCGCAGCGCAATCTGGCTGCTCGACTGCATGCTGCGCAGGTGCGCGGCATCACGGAAGGCGGCGCGGCCTTCACCGTGAGCCACAGCAATCGGCAGGCGTGACCCTTCCATCCCGGCAAGCAGGATAGAAGGGCTTCTCTCCACTCGCAGCATCGCCACCCGCGCTTCAAACTGCTCAGATTCATTGCGCACAAAATCTGGCCAGTCCTCGGCACCCGGGATCAGGCCTTTCAGCTGTGAAAGCATCTGGCAGCCGTTACATACCCCCAGGGCAAAGCTGTCTTCACGGTGGAAGAAGGATGCAAACTGCTCCCGGGCGCGCTCGTTGAACAGCACCGATTTTGCCCAGCCGCCGCCGGCGCCAAGCACATCGCCGTAGGAGAAACCGCCGCAAGCCACCAGGCCATTGAAGTCCTCCAGGCTGACGCGCCCAGAGAGGATGTCACTCATGTGCACATCCACCGCATTGAAACCGGCTTTATCAAAGGCCCAGGCCATTTCCACCTGGCCGTTAACGCCCTGCTCGCGCAGTACAGCCATCGCAGGCCGGGTCGTGTTGATAAAAGGCGCACTGATATCGTCATTGATATCGAAGGTGGGCGTGGCGGAAAGCCCCGGATCACGAGTATCCAGCAGGTTATCAAACTCGTTCTTGGCACACTCCGGATTATCGCGCAGCGCCTGCATGCGGTAGCTGGTTTCCGACCAGGTGCGCTGAGCCAGCTGGCGGGTAGTTTCCAGCAGCGGTTCTTCAAACAGGGTCACGCGAACCTGATCATCGTAGCGCGGACGGGCAATCACCCCGCAGGTTTCGATACCCGCCATGGCAAACT
Organism: Pseudomonadota bacterium; assembly: GCA_051748005.1. Taxonomy (GTDB): domain Bacteria; phylum Pseudomonadota; class Gammaproteobacteria; order Pseudomonadales; family Halomonadaceae; genus Vreelandella. The sequence continues at coordinate 9,942 of JBNJGW010000006.1, forward strand.
GGGTCAGCACCGCTTCCGTATCCGCACGCTTGACCTGGATCACCGCGCCCAGCTCTTCGGCAAACAGCGCATTGAAAGCTTCGACCGGCTCATCAATCAGCCAGTCAAGCTTGATCTCAAGCCCGGCATGGGCGGCAAAGGCCATTTCCAGCAGGGTCACCAGCAGGCCGCCGTCGCTGCGGTCGTGGTAGGCCAGCAGCTTGCCGTCCCGGTTGAGCCCCTGAATCACCTCGAAGAACGCCTTGAGATCTTCCGGGTCGTCCACATCCGGGCATTCGTCACCCACCTGGCCGTAGACCTGCGCCAGCGCCGAGCCGCCGATGCGGTTTTGGCCGTTACCCAGATCAATCAGGATGAGGTCGGACTCTTCCTGCTCCAGATTGATTTCAGGTGTCAGCGTCGCCATGGCATCGGTCACCGGGGCAAAGCCGGTCACTACCAGCGACAGCGGCGATGTGACGCTTTTATCTTCGGCTTCCCCCTGGGCATCGATATCTTGCCAGGCAGTACGCATTGACATGGAATCCTTGCCCACCGGGATGGCAATTCCCAGCGCTGGGCACAGTTCCATGCCCACCGCATGCACCGCATCATATAGCGCCTGGTTTTCCCCCGGATGATTGGCCGCACTCATCCAGTTGGCAGAAAGCTTGATATCCCCCAGCTTGGCAATCGGCGCTGCTGCCAGGTTGGTGATCGCCTCCGCTACTGCCAGGCGGGCGCTGGCTGCCGGGCTGATCAGCGCCACCGGGGGGCGTTCGCCCATGGCCATGGCCTCGCCGGCGTGGGTGTCGAAGCTGGCTGTGGTCACCGCCACATCAGCAACCGGCACCTGCCAGGGGCCGACCATCTGGTCCCGCGCCACCTGGCCGGTAATCGAGCGGTCGCCGATGGTGATCAGAAAGCCTTTTGAGGCCACGGTGGGCAGGCGCAGCACGCGATCCATGGCTTCACGCAGATCAAGGTTGTCCAGCATCACACCCGATAGTTCTGGCGTCTGGCGGTTGAATTCGCGCTGCATCTTTGGCGCCTTGCCAAACAGCACGCTCATTGGCAAATCAACCGGCTGGCTCTCAAAGTGGCCGTCGCGCACCTGCAGATGATGCTGTTCCAGCGCCTCGCCGACCACGGCGTAAGGGCAGCGCTCCCGCTGGCAGAGGGCATCAAAGGTATCAAGATCTTCCGCGGCCACCGCCAGCACATAGCGTTCCTGGGCTTCGTTACACCATATTTCCAGCGGGCTCATCCCCGGCTCGGCATTGGGAACAGCACGAATATCAAAGCGCCCGCCACGCCCACCGTCCTTGACCAGTTCTGGCAAGGCGTTGGACAGCCCGCCTGCGCCCACATCATGAATGAAGCGGATCGGATTGCGATCACCCAGCGCCCAGCAGCGGTCAATTACCTCCTGGGCGCGGCGCTCGATTTCCGGGTTTTCACGCTGCACCGAGGCAAAATCCAGGTCAGCGCTGGAAACCCCCGAGGCCATGGATGATGCCGCACCGCCGCCCAGGCCGATCAGCATGGCCGGGCCGCCCATCACAATCAGCTTGCCGCCCACCGGGATATCACCCTTCTGGACGTGCTGGGCGCGAATATTGCCATAGCCCCCCGCCAGCATGATCGGCTTGTGGAAACCGCGCCGCTCGATGCCCCCTTCGTTAAGCGACTCCTGCTCATAGGTGCGGAAGTAGCCCGTCAGGTTGGGGCGGCCGAATTCATTATTGAAAGCAGCACCGCCAACCGGGCCGTCCAGCATGATGGCAAGCGCCGACTGCATGCGTTCAGGCTTGCCGTAGTCGAAAGCTTCCCAGGGCTGAACAAACTCAGGAATGCGCAGGTTGGAAACCGTAAAGCCTGACAGACCGGCTTTGGGTTTGCCGCCGATACCCGTCGCGCCTTCATCACGGATTTCACCGCCTGAACCAGTCGCCGCACCGGGGAAAGGCGCAATTGCCGTCGGATGGTTGTGGGTTTCCACCTTCATCAGAATATGGATGGGCTCCTGATGGGCGGCGTACTGGGCCTGCTCGTCGTCAGCGCCAGTCAGCGGCGTGGGGAAAAATCGCCCGGCGTGGCTGCCCTTGATCACCGCCGCATTATCGCTGTAGGCAGAAAGGATGTTTTCCGGCGCGGTCGCAAAGGTGTTCTTGATCATCTTGAACAGCGAGTAGGGCTGCTCTTCACCGTCGATCACCCAGTCAGCATTGAATATCTTGTGGCGGCAGTGCTCCGAGTTGGCCTGGGCAAACATCATCAGCTCAACGTCGGTGGGGTTACGGGCCAGCTCGCGGAAGGCGTCGACCAGATAGTCAATTTCATCCTCGGCCAGCGCCAGGCCCAGCTCAACGTTGGCAGTCGCCAGCGCTTCACGCCCACCGTCGAGGATATCCACACTGCCCAGCGGCGCCGGGTCATGCCGGGCAAACAGCTGGGCAGCATCGCTGGCATTGTGCAACACGGTTTCGGTCATACGATCGTGAAGCAGCGTCACCAGGGCTGTGAAGGTCTCTTCATCCGGGGTGGTACTGAATCTCAGACGGTAGTCAACCCCGCGCTCGATGCGGGCAATGTCACCCAAGCCGCAGTTATGAGCGATATCCGTGGCCTTGGAAGACCAGGGAGACTGGGTACCGATACGCGGCACCACCAGAAAACGCTGCGCCCCGTCGGTCAGGGTCTGCATCTCGGCAGAAATCTGGGAATGGCCATAGTCGAGCAGCTTTTCCAGGCGCTCACGGGTGGCAGGCGAAAGCTCAGTGCGATGATCAACAAAGTGAACATAGTCCGCCGATAACGCCTCGACCTCAGGCGCGTGCGCCTGAAGCAAGGCCAATAAACGCGCATGACGGAAGACAGAAAGGGCTGACGAGCCGCGCAGTTCGAGCATATCTGGGAGCCTCTAAAGCAGGAGTTGCAAGCAGGAAACAGTAGCGCCGCGGGGCGGCATTTGACGCTATGATACTGGAAAGCAGAGGTCATACGAAATCAAGATAGTGACAGCCTGGCTGGAGCTGGGTATCGTGAGCCCATGACAGATACCCGAAAGCTGCCATGCTGAACCCCATAAAATCCCCCATGACGTTATTTTATCGCCTGTGCCTGGCACTTTCGATCGGATTACTGCTGGTGATGATCCCTGCGGTTTCGAACGTATCTCTGTTCGCGCCGCCCTTTTTTTCAACGACCGGGAATGAACACCTGGCGCTGATTAAAAGTCGCGATTTTATTACCTTTCATACCCGCACCTCGCCCACCACCTATTATGAGGGTCGGCGTGGCCCGACCGGGTTCGAGTACGAGCTGATGCGCCGCTTTGCCGAGCGTCTGGAGGTCAGCCTGAACCTGGACGCCAACCACCACCTGGACAGCATCTTGCCAGCGGTTCGTGCCCGGGGCGATATCGGCGCGGCGGGGCTACCCCTGATACCTGACACTCAAGGCATTCATTACACTCGCCCTATTATCGAGATGCAGCCGCTGGTAGTTTACCGCCGGGGGCTAAACGGCATTGATTCCCTGGCTGACCTGCTCGATCTGGAAGTCGGCACCCTCAACGACTCAGGCCTGACGGCGACACTACAGCGCTTGCAGCCACAATATCCGGCGCTCAACTGGAAGGCCTCCAGCGACATTGAAGTGGCTGACCTGCTCGCCAGCATCCAGAACAGCACCCTGGATGCGGCGATTATTTTTGATCATCAGTTTCGCGTTAACCGGTTGTTCTTCCCGGAGGTCGAGCGCGGTTTTCTGCTTGGCGAACCTTTGTCCATGGTCTGGGCGCTACCCAGTGGCCGAGGCCTGGGGCTGATCGACGCCGCCAACGACTTTATCCAGTCCCTGCATGATAACGGCGAGCTCGATTCACTGATCAACCGCCACTTTGGCCACGACGACTATCTGGAATATGTCGGCACACGCACCTTCCTGTCACATCTGGATTCTCGTCTGCCGCAATATACCGAGCTTTTCAAACAGGCCGCCCAGCAAACCGGCTTTGACTGGAAGTTGTTGGCGGCGCTGGGTTATCAGGAGTCTCACTGGGATAGAGACGCCGTCTCCCCCACCGGGGTGCGCGGTTTAATGATGCTGACCAACGCCACCGCCCAGGAAATGGGTATCAGTAACCGTCGCGACCCGGCGCAAAGTATCGATGGCGGCTCCCGCTACCTGCGCCACGTGATCGACAGGCTACCGGAAAGCATCACCGGGGATGACCGTCTATATATGGCCATGGCTTCTTATAACGTGGGGCTTGGCCATCTTTACGATGCCCGCAAGATTACCGAAATGCGTGGCGGAGACCCGGATCTTTGGGAAGATGTGCGTGAGTCCCTGCCACTTCTGCAGCATCGCGAATGGCATAGCAAGACCCGCCACGGCTATGCACGCGGCGGCGAACCGGTAATTTATGTGCGCAATATACGCCGTTACTACGAAATGCTGGATTACGTTGAGCGCAGCCGCCAGCAGTTTTTCCAGCTGGAACAGACAAGTATTGACGATGAGTCTGCCTTGAACTTTGAACTGGTTCCGCCGCTGAACCCGCCTAACGACGTTCGCTGAAAAAGCGTTTCAGCAGCCGCCTGGCTGGAGTGGCCAGGACACCACCGCTGACCGCGACTGTGTGGTTAAACCAGGGCTGCGCCAAGAGATTGGCTTTTGACTCCAGCATACCTGTGCGTGGTTCAGCGGCCCCATATACCAAACGGGCAATACGGGCATGCACCATGGCACCGGTACACATCATGCAGGGCTCCAGGGTAACGAACAGGGTGGCACCTTCCAGCCGGTAATTTCCAACGGCTTGCCCGGCGGCTCGCAGGGCCAGAATTTCCGCATGAGCGCAGGGATCACAGCCAGAAACGGGCGCATTATACGCAGCGGCCAGAATCTCTCCCTGCGCAGAGACGACGACCGCCCCTACCGGCACTTCGCCTGCCTCAAATGCCAGATGGGCCTGATCAAGCGCCCGGTACATATAGAATTCATCGCTGCGCATGGCGCCAAACTCCGCTATGGTAGACAAACGGCCGTATGATAGAGACGACGATTGGCTATGATATTGATACCTTAATCGCCACGCCTGTAACAGAACGCCTCAACTGACATGACTTAACAGCAATGCCTGACAGGATACGCCACTATGACTGACACTCCTCACACCGGTCTATCAACACAAGCATCACTCGATAAGCTTGTCAGCCTGATGGCCCTCGAAACCCTGGAAGAGACACTGTTTCGTGGCCAGAGCCAGGATTTGGGATTTCCCCAACTGTATGGCGGCCAGGTGCTTGGGCAATCCCTGGCAGCGGCCAGTTTCACGGTGCCGCAAGACCGCCGGCCGCATTCCCAGCATGGCTATTTCCTGCGCCCCGGAGACCCTCACCGCCCCGTGGTCTATCAGGTCGATAAGGTGCGTGACGGGGGCAGTTTCACTACCCGCCGGGTGACCGCCATCCAGAAAGGTCGGCCCATCTTCTTCTGTAGTGCTTCCTTTCAGACGCCAGAAACCAACCCGCTGGCCCACCATAGCCCGATGCCGGAAGTGCCTACTCCGGAGGCGTTGCTGGACAGCGGCAAGGCGCAACACAGCCGCTTTCCGGGTCACCCTATCGAGTTCATCTATCTCGCGCGTAGCGGCGCCAATCAGGCGCCAGCCCATCAATACCTGTGGTTTCGCCTGGCGGGCAAGCTGCCTGAAGACCCGGCTCTGCACCGCCACCTGCTGTCTTATGTGTCCGATTTTAATCTGTTGACCACCGGCCTGCTGCCGCACCGGATTGACTATAAAGACCCCAAACTGCAGATCGCCAGCCTTGATCATGCCCTCTGGCTGCATCAGGACGCCCGTCTGGATGAGTGGCTGCTATACACCACCGATTCCCCCTGGACGGGCGGCGCCCGTGGCCTGGCGCGCGGCCAGATCTACAATCGCCAGGGGCAATTGATCGCCTCTACGGCACAGGAAGGCTTGATGCGCCTGCACGATGCGCCCATACGTTGAGGGTTAGCGCTCAGAATGGCGTCTCTATACGACTAACGCCCGCAAAAGCGGGCGTTAGTGCTATACAAAGCTGAACTTAACATCAAGCTGTCAAGCACCGTAAACATGGTTGACGCTCTCAAGCGGGTAGTGCGCCGGGTAAGGCTTGCGTGCCACACCTGAATCCACTGCTGCCTGAGCCACGGCAGCCGATACCCGACCCAGCAGGCGAACATCCACCGGCGTGGGAATAATGTAGTCACGCCCGAAGCTCATTGAATCCCGTTCGTAGGCGTCCAGCACGGACTGGGGCACCGGTTCGCGGGCCAGGTCCTTGAGGGCGTGAACGGCAGCCAGTTTCATGGCTTCATTGATGCGGGTTGCGCGTACATCCAGCGCCCCCCGGAAAATGAACGGGAAGCCAAGCACGTTATTGACCTGGTTCGGGTAATCGGAACGCCCGGTGGCCATGATTACATCCGGGCGCGCTTCACGGGCCACATCCGGGTGGATCTCAGGGTCCGGATTGGTGCAGGCGAAAATCACCGGATCCGGCGCCATTGTCTTGACCTGATCAGCTGACAGCAGCCCAGGCCCGGAAAGACCGATAAACACATCGGCGCCATCAACGGCATCATCCAGGGTACGCATATCAGTATCCCGGGCAAATTCAGCCTTGTACTGATTGATCCCTTCACGATCACTATGGATAACGCCCCGACGGTCCAGCATCACCAGGTTTTCCCGCTGCGCACCACAGGCAATCAGCAGGCGCATACAGGCAATCGCAGCGGCACCGGCGCCCATGCAGACAATCCTGACATCCTCAATACGCTTACCGGTGATATCCAGGGCATTCAGCAACCCCGCCGCCGTTACAATGGCGGTGCCATGCTGGTCATCATGAAAGATTGGAACAGCGCAGCGCTCAATCAGGGCCTTCTCGATTTCAAAGCACTCAGGCGCCTTGATATCCTCAAGGTTGATGCCACCCCAAGTGCTGGCAATCCGCGCGACAGTATCGATAAACGCCTGAGGGTTTTCCGCCTCAACTTCCACATCCACCGAATTGATACCGGCAAAGCGTTTGAACAGCACACCTTTACCTTCCATCACCGGCTTGCTAGCCAATGGCCCCAGGTTACCCAGCCCCAGAATCGCACTGCCATCCGAAATCACGGCGACCAGATTGCCCTTTCCCGTATAGCGGAATACATTTTCAGGATCTCGGGCGATCTCACGCACCGGCTCAGCCACGCCTGGACTATAGGCCAGCGCCAGATCCCGTGCGGTGGCGGCAGGTTTCGTCAACTCGACCGACAATTTTCCGGGAATAGGTTTAGCGTGATAATCCAAAGCAGCCTGCTTGAATGCATCCGTCATGATGGAATGTCCGATTGAAAGATTAAAGGGCGTCGACACTGCAACAAAAATGCTGAAAACGTCACCTGATAACGCAAAAACGGCATTGGAGAATATAGAAAAACCGCCATTGCCTCAAGTTGGCACCCGATAGCAAAAGACCCCCAGCCATGGGCTGAGGGTCTTTTTGAGTGCTGAACATGCTGACACGGGTTGAGCATCAGCAATGACGCAGGTGAAATGCTATCAACCGCGTTTGACAGCCGCGCCAAAGCGCTTGTTGAAGCGTTCTACACGGCCGCCGGTGGTTGCCTGCTTCTGCTTACCGGTATAGAAAGGGTGGCAGTTAGAGCACACATCCAGAGAGAAGTCATGCCCTGACGTTGAGCCGACCTGGAAGCTGGCACCGCAAGAACAGCTTGCCGTTACCGTGTTGTAATTCGGGTGAATACCTTGTTTCATCTTAAGCCTCGCGAAGCTGTATGCCGCCACCTGATCACTTGCCAGGCACCGCATACGGGTTTGAAATCGATTAACCGGTCAAGCCGCCAGGGCTTTCTAACCTTGGGCGGCTGCATATTCTAGCAAACCTGACGCCGGAGGCCAATTGCCGCGTTCACCTCTTTTGACCGCTCCTGTGCTGCGTGTGGCGCTGCCCTCGCCATTGCGCCGCCTGTTCGATTACTTGCCAGCAGTGACTCCACCTACAGATGGCTGGCAAGTGGGACTAAGGGTCAGCGTTCCTTTCGGGCGCCGTGAGGTAGTGGGGGTTATTATTGAACTGGCCAGCCACAGCGAACTCCCCCGAGAACAGCTTAAATGTGTAAATAATGCGCTGGATGACACACCGCTCCCAGCCGACTGGCTGTGGCTGTGCCGTTTTACCGCGCGCTATTACCATCACAGCCTGGGCGATACGCTGGCTAACGCCATGCCCGCACGCCTGCGCCAGGGCCACCCCATGGCCGGACGGACCCAAACGTTCTGGAAACGTAGCCCGGATGCTGCCGATCAACTCGACTTTGGCCGTGCACGCCGTCAGGCGGAACTCTGGGAACTGCTGGGCCAGCACCCCAACGGCCTGGCCAGCCGGGTGATCAGCGCTCACGGTTTTACTCAGGATACCCTCAACCGCCTGGCACAGAAGGGGTTGATTACACCCATCACCCAGGCATTGACAGCAGCCGCGCCTGCACACACCCAGCAACTACTGGCCAATCCGGCGTTGCCCCTTAATCGTGAACAGGCAGTAGCACTTGGTGCCCTGCACGAGAAACTGGACGACTTTCACCCCTGCCTGTTGGAAGGCGTGACCGGCAGCGGCAAGACCGAAGTCTATCTGCAGCTGATTGACGCCGTTGTCAGCAAGGGTCGGCAGGCACTGGTACTGATTCCCGAGATTGGCCTGACGCCCCAGACTCTGGCACGCTTTCGCCAGCGCTTTAATGTGCCGGTGCTGGCCCTGCATTCCGGGCTGACCGACCCGGAGCGCCTGGATGTCTGGGAGGCCGCCGCTGCGGGCCGCGCGCTGATCATCATCGGCACCCGCTCAGCCATTTTCACCCCCCTGGCCTGCCCTGGCGTGATCATTGTCGATGAAGAGCACGATGGTTCCTACAAGCAACATGACGGCCTGCGCTACCACGCCCGAGACCTGGCCATCGCCCGCGCCCACCATCACCGCATACCGGTGTTGCTGGGCAGCGCCACACCTTCGCTGGAAAGCCTTCAGCAGGCCTTGCAAGGCAGCTACCGTCACCTGACGTTAACCCAGCGCGCCAGTCGCCATGCTCCCGCCCGCCTGGAACTGACCGACCTGCGCCACCAGCCCTGCCGTGGCGGCCTGCTGCCGGGCACCGTCAAGGCGATCAAAAAGACGCTGGAGGCGGGCAAGCAGGTGCTGGTGTTTATCAACCGGCGTGGTTTTGCGCCCACTCTGGCCTGCCACGCCTGCGGCTGGGTAGCCGAGTGTCATCAGTGCGATGCGCGCATGACCCTGCATCGCCAGCCGCCGCTGCTGGCCTGTCACCACTGCGATGCCCGCCGGGCCCTCCCCCCCGCCTGCCCGGAATGCGCCAGCGGCGATCTGCGCGCCCTGGGTAGCGGCACCGAACGCACCGAAGAAACCCTGCAGGGCCTGTTCCCCAAAACGCTCATCCATCGTATCGACCGCGACAGCACCCGGCGCAAGGACAGCTTTGAGCAGATCATGAAAGACGTCTCCCGCGGCGAACCCTGCCTGCTGGTCGGCACCCAGATGCTGGCCAAGGGGCACCACTTGCCACACGTCACTCTGGTGGTGGTGATCAACGCGGATGGCGGCCTGTATGCGGCCGACTTTCGTGCCCTGGAGCACAGCGCTCAGCTGCTGGAACAGGTGGCCGGACGCGCGGGGCGTGCCGCTGATCCCGGCCGCGTATTGGTGCAAACTCTGCACCCGGATGACCCACACCTGAACCAGCTCGCCGAACATGGTTACGCCGCCCTGGCGCGCCACTTGCTTGCTGAACGGCGCAGTGCCCAACTGCCACCCTTCAGTTTTATGGCCCTGTTACGGGTTGAAAGCCCTCAGGTCGATGCTGCCACCCAGCTGGCCACCCACGCCGCTCAGCAGGTACGCGACTGGCTTGAGACCCAACCCATACAGGTACGCTGCCTGGGGCCAATACCTGCCCCCATGGAACGCCGCCAGAACCGCTACCACCTGCACGTCATGTTGAGCGCCGACAAGCGTAGCCACCTGCATCAGGCTGCCAGCTTTTTGACCTACTGGCTGGAGAATAACCGTGAGGCTCGCCGAGTCCGCTGGTCACTGGATATCGACCCCCAAACGCTCAGCTAGCCAGACCGATAAAGGGATGATGTTTGAAAGTCACCCACAATCGTCGATAATACGCCCGTTTACGATGCGCACGCGCACGCCGCCACCGACGTTACCGGATACTCACTTATGAAAGACACACTGATCACCCTGCTTGAAGGCGCCGTTGAGGCACTCAAGCAAGAGGGCGTGCTTCCCCAGGACGTTCAGCCAACCATCAAGGTTGACCCGGCCAAAGATAAGGCCCACGGCGATTACGCTACCAACCTTGCCCTGATGCTGGCCAAGCCCGCCGGCATGAAGCCTCGCGACCTGGCGGAAGCCATCGTGAATGCCCTTCCTGCCAGCGACGCCGTACAGAAAACCGATATTGCCGGTCCCGGCTTTATCAACTTTTTCGCTGCCACCGACGCCGCTGCCCAGGTGGTCGCTCAGGTGCTCGACTGCGGCGACACCTTCGGCCGCAGCATGCTGGGCCAGGGCCAGAAAGTGCAGGTGGAGTTTGTGTCTGCCAACCCGACCGGGCCACTGCACGTTGGCCATGGTCGCGGTGCCGCAATTGGCGACTGCCTGTGCCGGCTGCTGGAAGCCACTGGCTATGATGTCACCCGTGAGTTCTACTACAACGATGCGGGCGCCCAGATCACCAACCTGGCGCGCTCCGTTCACGCCCGGGTCAAGGGGCTGACCCCCGACCACAGCAGCTGGCCGGAAGACGGCTATCGGGGTGACTACATTATTGATGTGGCCGAGGATTATCTGGCCGGAAAAACCGTCAGCGCCGATGATCGCGAAGTCACCGCCAAGGCCGACCCGGATGACCTTGACGCCATCCAGACCTTTGCCGTGGCCTGGCTGCGTCGCGAGCAGGACCTTGATCTGAAAGCCTTTGGCGTGGAATTCGACGTCTACTTTCTGGAGTCCTCACTGTATGAGGATGGCAAGGTGGATGCCACTGTCGAAAAGCTCACCGACAATGGCCATACCTATGAAGAAGACGGCGCCACCTGGCTGCGCACGACCACCTTTGGCGATGACAAGGACCGCGTCATGCGTAAGCGCGAGGGAGGTTACACCTACTTCCTGCCCGATGTGGCCTATCATCTGGACAAATGGCAGCGTGGCTTCAAGACGGTAATCAATGAGCAGGGCGCCGACCACCACTCCACCGTGACCCGGGTGCGCGCTGGCCTGCAGGCGCTGGAAGTAGGCATCCCCAAAGGCTGGCCGGATTATGTGCTTCACCAGATGGTGATGGTGACCCGCTCAGGCGTTGAGGTAAAACTCTCCAAGCGCGCCGGCAGCTATGTCACCCTGCGTGACCTGATTGATGAAGTTGGCCGCGATGCCACGCGGTTTTTCCTCGCCGCCCGCCGCGCCGACTCCCAATTAACATTTGATATTGATCTGGCCCGTTCTCAGTCGAACGAAAACCCGGTTTACTATGTACAATATGCCCATGCTCGGGTGTGCAGCATGCTGCGCAAGGCCGAAGCCGCCCAGCAGCCATTTGATCATGATCTGGCGTTGGCCAATCTTGTCCTGCTCGACAGCGATCAGGAAAAGGCCGTACTCAACCGCCTGGCACGCTTCCCTGAGGTTGTCGAGGTGGCCGCCAGAAACCGTGAACCCCAGCAGATCGCGCAATATCTGCTTGATCTGGCGGGCGATTTTCACACCTGTTACAACGCCGTCAAAGTCATGGTAGACGATGACACCCTGCGCAATACGCGCCTGGCGCTGGGGTTGGCAACCCGCCAGGTGTTGCGCAACGGCCTCGACCTGATGGGTGTCCGTGCGCCAGAGGAGATGTAAGCAATGCCCAGTCCACGTAAACCCCCTCCCCGTCGCGGTGCCACTACGCAGCGCAGCAGGGCGACGAAAAAAACCTCTCCCGACGGCCGCCTGCCTGGCTGGCTATGGGGGCTGGGTGGACTTGTCGTGGGGTTTTTCTTGGCTCAGCACCAACATGGCACTGCGCCGTGGCAGGATGCCAGCGAAGCCCCTCAGGCGACCGTTATTTCCAAGGAGCAGCCCGACAACAGCCAGACGACTGAGAATGGCGAAGACCAACCGGCAGCTTCCACGCCGACCTTTGAATTCTATACCCTGCTGCCGGAAACCGAGATTATCGCCCCCGATGGTGTGGTGCCCTCTCGGGTCACGCGGCCCGAACCAGCTCCCACCGATGACGTTGAGCAGGCGTCCGCCAACGCGGTCAATCAGCTGACCGCTGACGAACAGACAGCCACGCCTGACGCGCCCATTGAAGAGTCAACGCCGGTCAGCAACGATGATCCTATCGCCGAACTGATTGCCGCCAACACTGACAGTGCCGAGACTTCTCAAGCACCTGAAGCAGCACCCCAGGAAGAACAGCAGCGCTATATGCTGCAGGCAGCGTCGTTTCGTTCCGAAAGCGATGCTGGCAAAATGCGCGATCGGCTGCGCAATCTCAGTCTGCTCGCGCATATCAGCGAGGTACAGGCCAATGGCGATACCTGGCATCGCGTTCAGGTTGGCCCCTACGACGACCCCCGCGAGCTTAATCGCGCCCAGGATCTGATGAACACCCAAGGCATTGAACCACTGCTGCTACAGCTGCAGAATTGACGCCATCTGACCTGTTTGCACCAACACTTGCCTCGCGGGCGGTTGATTTTTTATCAGCCGCCCGCATTTTGTTGTGAACATCCTTTTTTCACCGGCTGCTGCATGGCAGCTGCACCGTCATCGGGAGCACGCCTCCCACAAGGAGCTCACTCCATGACTACGATTGTTTCTGTGCGTCGCGGCGACCAGGTCGCTCTCGCCGGCGATGGCCAGGTCTCTCTGGGCAATACCGTGATGAAAGGCAATGCCAGCAAGGTACGCCGCCTGTATCGCGGCAAGGTGCTGGCCGGTTTCGCTGGGGGCACCGCTGATGCCTTTACGTTGTTTGAACGCTTTGAGGCACAGCTGGAAAAATACCAGGGCCACCTGACCAAGGCCGCCGTGGAGCTGGCCAAGGACTGGCGCACCGACCGTGCCCTGCGCCGCCTGGAAGCCTTGTTAGCGGTGGCGGACCACAGCGCTTCACTGATCATTACCGGCAACGGTGATGTGGTGGAACCCGAACGTGGCATTATCGCCATCGGATCGGGTGGCAACTACGCCCTGGCCAGTGCTCGGGCGCTGCTGGAAAATACCGAGCTTTCCGCTCGTGAGATCACCGAGAAGTCCCTCGAAATCGCCGGTGACATCTGCGTATTCACCAATCACCACATCACCATGGAAGAGCTATAAGCCATGACACAGATGACTCCCCGTGAGATTGTCCACGCCCTGGACCAGTACATTATCGGCCAGAAAGATGCCAAGCGTGCGGTAGCAATCGCCCTGCGCAATCGCTGGCGCCGCATGCAGCTGGACAGCGACCTGCGCAGTGAAGTCACCCCCAAGAACATCCTGATGATAGGCCCCACTGGCGTCGGCAAGACCGAGATCGCCCGTCGCCTGGCCAAGCTGGCCAAGGCCCCTTTCATCAAGGTGGAAGCAACCAAATTCACCGAAGTGGGCTATGTGGGACGTGATGTGGAATCCATCATTCGCGACCTGATGGAGGCCGCCCTCAAGATGGTGCGCGAAGACGCCAAGGCGGAGGTCAGCCACCGGGCCGAGGATGCCGCCGAAGACCGGATTCTGGATGCGCTGCTGCCTCCGCCCCGTGGTCAGGAAGACAAGCCTCGCGAAGAGAATGCCACTCGCCAGTCGTTTCGCAAGAAACTGCGCGAAGGTCAGCTTGACGACAAGGAAATCGATATCGAGCTTTCCCAGCAGGGCCCCAGCGTTGATATCATGACCCCGCCGGGTATGGAGGAAATGACCAACCAGCTACAGAGCCTGTTTTCCAACATGGGTCAGCAAAAGCGCGAGACTCGCCGAATTGCGGTCAAGGATGCCTTTGGACTGCTACGCGATGAGGAAGCTGGCAAACTGGTCAATGAAGAAGACATCAAGGCCCGTGCGGTAGAAGCCGTTGAGCAGCATGGCATTGTCTTTCTGGATGAAATCGACAAGGTCGCCAAGGGTAGCGGTCAGTCCAGCGGTGGCGAAGTCTCTCGCGAGGGTGTCCAGCGCGACCTGCTGCCGCTGATCGAAGGCTCTACGGTGTCCACCAAATATGGCATGGTCAAAACCGACCACATCCTGTTCATTGCCTCCGGTGCTTTCCACCTGTCGCGCCCCTCGGATCTGATCCCTGAGCTTCAGGGTCGTCTGCCCATCCGTGTCGAGCTGGACGCCCTGACCCCCGGCGACTTCAAGCGCATTCTGACCGAGCCTTCAGCATCACTGACCCGCCAGTACCAGGCGCTTCTGGCCACTGACGGGCTGGATGTCGAGTTCACCCCGGACGGCATCGAGCGGATTGCAGAAATTTCCTGGCAGGTTAATGAAGGCACCGAGAATATCGGAGCCCGCCGCCTGCACACTGTTATGGAACGTCTGCTTGAAGAAGCCTCTTTCAAGGGCGGTGATCTTGACGGTCCGCTGGTAATCGACGCTGAGTACGTCAACGCTCAGCTGGGTGAACTGGCTGTCGATGAGGATCTTTCTCGCTATATCCTGTAAACGATTGCCAGGTCATAGCCAGGTTGTCCGCTTTTGAAGGACAACCTGGCTTTAAGAATAACGGAAAATCTTGCACGGCCAGTGAGGGTCTGCGTATGGTAAATGTCAGGCTGACATCCACTTCTTCATGAGGCATTTCATGGACGCTCCCATTCCCTCCCGCGTTCACTATCACCGCAAGGCCCGAGAGCTTGAGCTCGGCTATGCCAACGGCGACACCTTTCTGTTACCGATTGAGCTGCTGCGTGTCTATTCACCCTCCGCTGAAGTGCGCGGCCATGGTGGCGACACGGCAGTCTTGCAGGTCGGCAAGAAATTTGTCGGCCTGCAGAATATTACCCAGGCAGGCAACTATGCGCTCAAGCTGCATTTTGATGATGGCCACGATAGCGGCCTGTTTACCTGGAACTACCTGTACGACCTGGGCACCCATCAGGACGCTTACTGGCGCGACTATCTGCAACGCCTGGAAGAGGCGGGCGCATCCCGCGAACCACTGGGCATTGAAATCAAACAGGTATAAGCGACACCAGGCGCAGACAAGCCTAGCCTGACAAGGCTACAATAGCGGCAACTTTTTAACGACGGTTGCAGCCAGGCATTGACACACCGTCAGGCTGGCCTTCACCGTCTCGAATTCGGGAGCCGCCCCTCCATGAGCCCCACAGAAAAACGTACGACTCACTTCGGTTACCAGGAAGTTCCCGTTGATGAAAAAGCATCCCGCGTCGCTGACGTCTTTCATTCCGTGGCTGCCCGCTACGATGTCATGAATGACCTGATGTCGATGGGCGTTCACCGCCTCTGGAAACGCCTCACCATTGAGCGTTCCGGCGTTCGCCCTGGACATCAGGTACTTGATATTGCAGGTGGAACAGGCGACCTGACGCTCAAGTTCTCGCGTATGGTCGGCCCCCGTGGAAGGGTCGTGCTGGCGGATATCAACGCCTCCATGCTGCGCGTCGGGCGCGACAAGCTGATTGATAACGGCGTCGGGAATAACGTTGAATACGTCCAGGCCAACGCTGAATGTCTCCCCTTCCCGGATAACAGCTTTGACTGCATCACCATCGCCTTTGGCTTGCGTAACGTCACTGACAAAGACGCGGCTCTGCGCTCCATGCAACGGGTCCTCAAGCCGGGCGGGCGCTTGCTGGTACTGGAGTTTTCCAAACCCGGTAACCCCTTGTTGTCCAAAGCCTATGATGAATATTCTTTTCGACTATTGCCGCGCATGGGCCAGATGGTCGCAGGGGATGCCGAGAGCTACCGCTATCTGGCAGAATCAATTCGCATGCACCCCGATCAGCCAACCCTCAAGGCGATGATGGAAGCCGCCGGCCTGGATCGTGTCGAGTACACCAACCTGACGGGTGGCATTGTCGCCCTGCACCGTGGCATCAAACTATGAAGCACGCCATTATCAAACACACAGTGAGGTTGGCATGCTGGTAACTCCCGCCCTGCTGCTGGCAGGCTGCGAACGTATGCTCAACGCCCTGCTGGCTCGCGACCCTGCCTCTCCGCAGCGCCTGGACGCCCTGGCAGGCAGCCGCCTGCTGATTCGTCTGGAGCAACCCCAGCTGGCTCTGGTGATGGCATTTCACCCGTCAGGCATTGACCTGCTACGCGGCGAAGACATCGATGAGACCAGCGCTGATGCGGTAGTTGAGCTGTCGCCGGAAACCCTCTCGGAATGGATCAGCGGCAGCTCTGTCGAGCGCTTGATGTTTGCAGGCAAGCTATCGGTACGCGGGCGCATCCAGCTGCTGGAAGCCACCCAGGAGCTGATGACCGACCTGGATATCGACTGGGAAGGCGAACTGGCCAACTGGCTTGGCGACATCCCCGCACACTCGCTTGCCGAAGGTTTGCGTCGTGCCGGCCGCTGGGGTCTACGTGCCAGTAACGAGCTGATGGCGGATGTTTCCGAATACGTATTTGAAGAGGCCAAGCTGCTACCTGGTCGCCAGCAGCGCGACGTATTGCGCGATCACCTCAGCGAACTGGAAATATCCACCGACAGGCTGGAAGCCCGGCTTAACCGCCTGCACCGACGCCTGACACAGCGCTTGTCACAAGGAGATTCTGGCTCATGAGCCTGCGCCTGCTGCGCATTGGTCGGGTGATTGCCCGCTACCGCCTTGATACCCTGATACCGATAGCGCGCCTGCCATGGTGGCTGCGCCTGTTGATGAGCATCTCGCCGCTCAAGCTGTTTCCACTTGGTCAACGCCCGCGCGGCGAACGGCTACGGCTGGCCCTTGAAGAGCTCGGCCCTATTTTTGTCAAGTTCGGCCAGATGCTTTCCACACGTCGCGATCTCCTGCCAGCAGATATTGCTGACGAACTCAAGCGTCTGCAGGATCAGGTTCCGCCCTTTCCTGGCGAGGCAGCAGTTGCCAGAGTAGAGAAAGAACTGGGCATGTCGCTGAGCGCTGCCTTCGCCAGTTTCAGCCGCACGCCGCTGGCGTCAGCATCGATTGCCCAGGTGCATGTCGCCAAGCTGCACAGCGGTGAAGAGGTGGTGGTCAAGATTATCCGCCCTGGCATCGACAGGGTCATGGGCCAAGATATGGGCCTGATGTATCAGTTAGCCAGGCTGGTGACCATTATTCCTGAAGCTCGCCGCCTGCGGCCTGTGGAGGTCATTCGCGACTACGAAGCTACCCTGTTTGATGAGCTGGACCTTTACAAGGAAGCGGCCAGCACCTCTCAGCTGAAGCGTAACTTCAAGGATTCGCCGCTACTTTACGTGCCGGCCATTCACTGGACCTACACCCGCCGCCACGCGATGGTTCAGGAGCGCATTCGCGGAGTGCCCGTCGCGGATACCGACACTCTGCGCGCCCGAGGCACCAACCTGAAGAAACTCGCCGAGCGTGGCGTTGAAATTTTCTTTACCCAGGTATTTCGCGACAATTTCTTCCATGCCGACATGCACCCCGGCAATATCTTTGTTAACTGCGATGACCCAGAAAACCCTCAGTATATTGCTATCGATTGCGGCATTGTCGGCAGCCTGACCCGGGAAGACCAGGATTACCTGGCGCGCAATCTGCTGGCCTTCTTTCATCAGGATTATTACGAAGTGGCGGCGCTGCATATTGAATCCGGCTGGGTGAGCGAGGATACCCGTGCCAACGAATTTGCCGCTGCCATCCGCACCGTATGCGAGCCCATTCTGGAAAAACCGTTAAAGGATATTTCGTTCGGGCAAGTATTACTGGGGTTGTTTCAGACCGCCCGGCGTTTCAATATGGAAGTGCAGCCCCAGTTGGTGCTGCTGCAGAAAACGCTGCTCAACATTGAAGGGCTCGGGCGACAACTGTATCCCGACCTTGATCTGTGGAGCACCGCCAGACCGTTTCTGGAAAGCTGGATGAAGGAACGCGCTGGCCCGCGCGGGCTATGGGATTCACTCAAGCGCCAGGCCCCAGAACTGGCCCACCAGTTACCTGAGCTGCCGGTGCTGGCTCACCAGACTCTCA
This sequence comes from Pseudomonadota bacterium, assembly GCA_051748005.1. GTDB lineage: Bacteria > Pseudomonadota > Gammaproteobacteria > Pseudomonadales > Halomonadaceae > Vreelandella. Next base: position 28,213 of record JBNJGW010000006.1, read on the forward strand.
GCCGGATGGAGAAAGAGCACCGTCAGCGCCATCAGCAGGCTAGTGCCATCACCTCTATCCGGCAGACGCTGACCCAGCAAAACAAACGCCACTACCGTCTCAAGCTCGGCTTGATCCTGCTCGCTATTGCCCTCACCTGGCAGCCGCTCAGTCAGTGGGCCAGCGTGCAGGACTGGCCGGTACTGGCTGCAGCGGCTATCGGGCTTTTGCTGCTGGTGTGGCACTAGGCCATTATCAGGGTGGCAATAGCTGAGACTTCAACGCTTTAAGCGGCAAAGTGCTGTAATGGTAAACAAGGACACATCATGACCAAGACGCCATCACCTGCCGGTGACGACACCGTACTCGACACCCTGTTCGAGGTGCTCAGGCAACGTCGTCACGCAGCAGCGGACGAATCCTATGTTGCCTCCTTGCATCATAAGGGATTGAACAAGATACTTGAGAAAGTCGGCGAAGAAGCCACTGAAACCCTGCTCGCTGCCAAGGATGCAGAAAGTGGCGATCAAGCCAAACAGCAGGCGCTTATCGCCGAAACGGCAGATTTGTGGTTTCATAGTCTTGTCATGCTTTCTCACCTGGGCCTGGATCACCAGGCTGTGATTAACGAACTGGCACGACGTTTTGGTGTGTCAGGTCACGACGAAAAAGCCTCTCGTAACAAGACTTGATCGTCATTACATCTATTTTCCGGTTGATTTGCCGAGCACACACGAGGACTCGCATATGTTAGGTGGCATCAGTATTTGGCAGTTGCTGATTGTTCTGGGGATTATCATCCTGATTTTCGGCACCAAGAAACTGCGCAATGTCGGCACCGACCTTGGCGGCGCGGTAAAAGGCTTCAAGAAAGCCATGCATGATGAAGAAAAAGCCGATGATAAAAAAGACACCGATGAGCCCCAGGCCAAGGTCGGCCATGAGGAAAATGGCAATACCTATGACGTTCAGGCGCAGGAAAAATCCACTGAACACAGCGAAGAGCGCAAATAAGCCATGCTGGATATCGGTTTTCTTGAAATCCTGATCATCGCCGTGGTCGGGTTATTGGTACTTGGCCCTGAACGCCTGCCCCGTGCGGCGCGTACCGCTGGGCTATGGATCGGCAGGATAAAGCGCTCGGTATCCGGCATGCAGCGTGAAATCAGCGCTCAGCTTGAATCAGAAGAACTGCGTCAGAAGCTTAATGAGCAGCAGAAAAAGCTGGATGACAGCCTCAAGAAAGCCAAGCAGGACGTTGAAAATATAGCCGAGGCTCCCAGATCTTCGGACAGCAGCAGCGTTTCACCAAGCAAGGAACAGCGTCTGGCGGACGCATCGGCACGCATTGATGATGCCCTGAATACAGTGCGTGAAACCAGCACTTCAACTGCGGATTCAAGCAGCCAGGAAAAGCCATCAGTCGATGCTTCTACCCCACAGACTTCTCCGTCCTCTTCCAGTACGTCGCCTCACTCGACGTCGACTCAACAGGATAGCAATCCCCGATGAGCAGCGGTGACTCTCAGGATCAACAACCCAAACAGGCTCAAGCACCATTGATTGAACACCTGATCGAACTTCGCTCACGCCTGATGCGTGCTGTGGTCGTGGTGATGGTGATCTTTCTTGGCCTGTACGCCTTTGCCAATGATATCTATACCTTCGTGGCCCAACCGCTTATGGCGCTGCTGCCTGAAGGCTCGCAGATGATTGCCACCGAGGTAGCCTCGCCTTTTCTGGCGCCTTTCAAGCTGACCCTGGTGGTGGCAGTGTTTGCGGCAGTGCCCTTCATTCTCCATCAGGCGTGGTCGTTTGTTGCCCCCGGGCTGTACGATAATGAGAAGGCACTGGCCATTCCGCTGCTGGTGTCAAGCGTCGGACTTTTCTATGCGGGAGCCGCCTTTGCCTATTACGTGGTGTTCCCGTTGCTGTTTGCCTTCTTCACCCAGACCGGGCCGGAAGATATCCAGGTAATGACAGATATCAATCAGTATCTGAATTTTGTGCTGAAGCTGTTTTTCGCTTTTGGGGTGGCGTTCGAGATTCCGATCGCCACCTTCCTGCTGATTTTCAGCGGCGCCACCACCGTCGAAAGCCTTTCCAAAAAGCGTCCTTATGTGATTCTCGGCTGCTTTGTGGTCGGCATGCTGTTGACGCCACCCGATGTGGTCTCGCAGAGCCTGCTGGCCGTCCCCATGTATCTGCTGTATGAAGTTGGCCTGTTGTTTGGAAGGCTGGTACGCCGTAAGGCTGCCAAGGATGCAGACGACGAGCTCAGCGAAAAAGGCTAGCGTTTTCACTTTTCTTCTTTTTTAACTTGTATAAAAAACCTTCGCCATCATTAAAATGCCGGAGGTTTTTCAGTCAGGGCCCGTCGTCAGCCCATCATCTCATCAATACGTTCTACCAGTTTGAAAACCCCTGTGGCGGCTTCGCTGATTCGGGTCGCCAGCATATAGGCTGGCGTAGTAACCACGCGGTTCTCAAAATCGACCACAATCTCTTCAACGCTACAGCTGCGGTGCAGGCCGCCCATGGCACTGATAGCACCAGCAACACCCGGGTCGTGGCCGACAGTCACTGCAATACCTTCACCCAGCAAGCGCGGCACCATTACCGGTGAAATACATATCAGACCGATTGGCTTGACGTCTTCACGAAAGGCTTCCAGAACTTCCTTTAGCGCCTCCAGAACCTGCATGCTGTCGCCTTTGAGCGCAAAGTCGCAAAGGTTCTGTGCCACCCCGAAGCCGCCGGGTACAATCACCGCATCAAAGTTCCCGGCATCCAGTTCACTTAACGGGCTGATATCACCGCGCGCCAGCCGGGCCGACTCTTCCAGTACATTGCGCGTTTCGCCTTGCTGGGTTTCCTGGGTGACATGATTGATCACCTGATGCTGGTCCATATCCGGTGCAAAGCAGTGATAACCAATGCCCAGCTGATCCAGACGCAGCAGCGTCAAGGTAGTTTCATAGATTTCGGAGCCGTCGTATACACCGCATCCGGCCAGAATGACTGCGACCTGTTTTGTCATGAAGTATCCTCTTTTATAGCATTTTATTAACAGCCATCTACTTTAGGCAGTTTATGTGACAGCCACAAGCCAGCTTTCGCCGTATCAGTAGACTGATATACTCTGCACAGAGACTGACTGCATGCCCTTCCAGAGAAACAAGGAGAACAGCATTGACGACTTCCACCCAGCGTCATTTTCCGGCCACGCGTATGCGCCGCATGCGCCGCGATGCTTTTTCACGTCGCCTGATGCAGGAAAACAGCCTTTCTGCCGCCGATCTTATTCTGCCGGTATTTGTACTGGAGGGTGAAAATCAGCGTCAGGCTGTTCCTTCCATGCCCGGCGTTGAGCGCCTGTCCCTGGATCTGTTGATTGAGCAGGCTCGCGAAGCCTATATGCTTGGTATCCCTGCTCTGGCACTCTTTCCGGTTGTCGGCCCGGAACAGAAAACGGAACTTGCCGAAGAGGCCTACAACTCGGCGGGGCTGGTGCAGCGCAGCGTACGGGCACTCAAGGCAGCTCTACCCGGGCTAGGCATCATCACCGATGTAGCGCTCGACCCTTACACCAGCCACGGCCAGGACGGCATCATTGATGAACAGGGCTATGTGATCAATGATCGCACGGTCGATACTCTGCTAAAGCAGGCACTTTCCCATGCGGAAGCCGGTGCGGACGTGGTCGCTCCCTCAGATATGATGGATGGCCGCATTGGATCGATACGCCAGGTACTTGAGCAGGAACACCTGCATAACGTCCGTATCATGGCCTATAGCGCCAAATATGCCTCCCACTACTACGGCCCCTTCAGAGATGCCGTCGGCTCAGCCGGTAACCTGGGTAAGGCCGACAAACGCACCTATCAGATGGACCCGGCCAACAGTGATGAAGCCCTCCACGAAGTGGCTATGGACATTGCCGAAGGGGCCGATATGGTCATGGTCAAGCCGGGCATGCCCTACCTGGATGTGGTCCGTCGGGTGAAGCATGAGCTTCAGGTACCCACCTTTGCCTATCAGGTCAGTGGCGAATACGCCATGCATCGTGCTGCCTTTGATAACGGTTGGCTGGATGCCGACAGCGTAATTCTCGAATCCCTGATGTGCTTCAAGCGCGCAGGTGCCGATGGCATTCTCAGCTACTTTGCACTCGACGCGGCCCGGCTTCTCAAAGCCAATGGCTGAACATGAACGGCTGTCCTTTCTGGCCAATGAACGCCAGATGACCTTTTGGTGACACCCATTTGTCATTTTTATCGTCCATACTGTAGAAAAGAATGGCAAATTTGATGAATCAGGAGCAGTGATGGATACCACCGGTGAACAACAACCGCAGACAGGGACTGAATCCATGGCTGGAGAACAAGACACACCTACCTTGCGTGTTAATCGCACCACAACCGGTGTACAGGCGCGGGAAAGTCAGCTGGAAACTGATCTGGATGATCCCCAGCTGTATTTCAACCGTGAGCTTTCGCATCTGCAGTTCAATATCCGCGTGCTTGAGCAGGCTCTGGATGATGCGCACCCACTGCTTAACCGTTTGATGTTCCTGCTGATTTTCTCATCCAACATGGATGAGTTTTTCGAGATCCGGGTCGCTGGTCTGAAGCATCAGATCGCCCTGGGTGATGACACCACAGGGGCCGATGGCCGCCTACCTAAAGCCGTGCTGAGTGAAATCTCCCAGATCGCTCACGAGCAGATTGCCCGCCAGTACAAGATTCTCAACGATACCCTCTTGCCTGCCCTGGAAGCCCAAGGCCTGCGATTTCGGCGCCGCAGCCAGTGGACCCAGGCCCAGAAAGACTGGGTACGGAAAATGTTCAACGACGAAATCATGCCGGTCATCAGCCCTATCGGGCTGGACCCTTCTCATCCCTTCCCACGCCTGGTCAACAAAAGCCTCAACTTTATTGTTGAGCTTGAAGGCAAGGATGCCTTTGGCCGTGCAGGGGGCATGGCTATTCTGCCTGCCCCACGCTCACTGCCGCGCCTGATGACGCTACCCAAGGAGCTGTGTGAAGAAGGCTATTCGGAATATGTCTTTCTGTCCTCGATGATTCACGCCCACGCCGAAGAGCTTTTCCCCGGCATGCAGGTACGTGGCTGTTACCAGTTCCGCCTGACCCGTAACGCGGATATGACTGTCGACCCGGAAGAAGTCTCCGACCTGGCCTCTGCACTGCGCGGTGAGTTACTCGCCCGCCGCTACGGCAGCGGTGTGCGCCTGGAAGTGGCAGATAACTGCCCGGAAGATCTGATCAACTTCCTGCTGCGCCAGTTCAACCTGGAACAGGAAGATCTTTACAGGGTAGAAGGCCCGGTCAACCTGACTCGTATGATGGCCGTGCTGGGCGACGTCGACCGGCCCGAGATGCTCTATCGACCCTTTACTCCCGGTGTACCCAAGACGCTCAAGAGCGGCAGCCTGTTTAACGCCATCCGTAAAAGCGATATTCTGCTTCATCATCCGTTCCAGTCATTCACCCCCATTGAAGACCTGCTTAGCGAGGCCGCTCGCGATCCGGATGTGCTGGCGATCAAACAGACGCTTTACCGTACAGGGGCTGACTCCCCGATTGTAAGCGCCCTGGTGGATGCGGCAAGCCAGGGTAAGGAAGTCACCGTGGTGATTGAGCTGCGCGCGCGCTTTGATGAAGCCGACAACCTGCAGCTTGCCTCGCGGCTGCAGGAGGCTGGCGCCATCGTCATCTATGGAGTCATGGCCTACAAGACCCATGCCAAGATGATGCATATCGTACGGCGTGAAAAAGGCGCACTACGCCACTATGCGCACCTGGGCACCGGCAACTACCACTCCAAGACGGCCAAGCTCTACACAGACTATAGCCTGCTGACCGCCAACGAAGCCCTGTGCGCCGACGTTCACCGGGTGTTCCAGCAGCTTTCCGGCATGGGCCGGGCAAGACGCATTGATACCCTGCTGCACGCGCCCTTTACCCTCCATGAGCGGCTGTGTGAGATGATTGACCGTGAAGCCCAGAATGCCCGCAAGGGCAAACGCGCCCATATTATCGTCAAATGCAACTCATTGACCGAGCCAAAGCTGATCAAGGCACTCTATCGCGCTTCACAGGCAGGGGTTGAATGCGACCTGATTATTCGCGGCATGTGTTGCCTTAAACCCGGCATTGAAGGCGTCTCTGAGAACATACGTGTCCGTTCGATCATTGGCCGCTTTTTGGAACATACCCGGGTATTCCACTTCCATAACGACGGCAAGCCGGAAACCTGGTGTTCCAGCGCCGACTTTATGGCGCGGAACATGTTTCACCGGGTGGAAACCTGCTTCCCGCTGCTGGATAAAAAGCTGGCCACCCGAGTACGCAAGGACCTGGAAACCTATCTGGTGGACAACTGCCAGAGCTGGCTGCTGCAATCAGACGGTAGTTACCAGCTCCAGGGTCATGGCGACGGCGCACCCATCAGCGCCCAGGAGACCTTACTTTACGCCTATGCATCAAAAAGCTGATAAGCTGACGCAATGATCGAATTACGCCATCTGCGCACCTTGCTTGCCCTGCGTGAAACAGGCTCACTGGTAGAAGCAGCCGAGCGGGTGCACCTGACTCAATCGGCACTTTCCCATCAGTTGAAAGACCTGGAAAACCGTATGGATGCGGCGCTTTTTGTTCGCAAGACCCGCCCGGTGGAATTCACCCGGGCGGGCTTGCGACTTCTCTATCTGGCTGACAGTATCCTGCCGGAAGTGCGCCGGGCGGAGCGGGATATCGCCAAAATGACCGGCGCCGAACAAGGGCGGCTGCATATGGCGATCGAATGCCACAGCTGTTTTCAGTGGCTGATGCCCACAGTGGATCATTTTCGTGATCACTGGCCGGAAGTTGAGGTCGATATTCCAGGCGGCCATCACTTTGACCCTTTGCCGGCTTTGACCCGAGAGCAGCTGGACCTGGTGATTACCGCCGACCCCCAGCCGCTGGAAGGCGTTCACTATGCGCCGCTATTTCGCTATGAAGGGCTCTTGGCGGTTGACCGTCAGCACCCTTTCGCACACCAGCGCTTTGTCACGCCGGGTCAACTTGCCGATGAAACCCTGATTACCTATCCGGTTGAGCACACTCGTCTGGATGTGTTCAGCCGTTTTCTGACTCCCGCCAATGTTCGTCCCAAAGAAATCCGTACAGCGGAACTTACCCTGATGATGATGCAGCTGGTGGCCAGTGGGCGCGGCGTATGTGCCCTGCCCAACTGGGCGCTGACCGAATACCTGCAGCGCGACTATGTGGTGGCAGTCAAGCTGGGCGAGCAGGGAGTGTGGAACACCCTGTATGCGGCCATTCGCAAAGAAAGTCTGGAAATACCCTGGATGGAAGATTTTCTGGACACCGCACGCGCCACCTCCTTTGCTGTACTCACGGGGATCAAGCCAGCGAATCGCGACGTGGAAGCAACAGCGTAAACCGCGCCCCCCCCAGGTTGGGGCTGGTATCCGTGGTAATACTGCCACCGTGTCTAATGATGATTTTCTGTACAATCGAAAGACCCAGGCCATAGCCGCCAGAGCTTCTTGCGCGACTGTCATCCAGACGGGTAAAGGGTTTGAAAATCTCTTTGCGCGAATCATGCGGCACTCCCGGTCCATCATCCTCTACATCGATACGCACCAGATGCGACTCATTCCAGACCCGCACTTCGACACGGGAGCGACCGTGGCGGCAGGCATTGCTGACCAGATTCTGCAGTGCCCGCTGCAAATAGCGCGGTTCGGCAAGCAGCTCCGTTTCCATTCCGGGCAACAGCGCCAGCGTCATGTCGTCGTGAAGAGGCGTCAGAGTATCCAGTACCCGCTCCACCATGGCGCGACAATCTACCAGTGAGGTCTCCATCTCGGTTGCATTGACAGCATCACCATCCAGGCGCGCGTAGGTAAGAATCTCGTCTATCAGCTTATCGAGCTCGGAAATATCCGCGTCGATACCTTGCAGCTGGCGCTGAATAACCGGCTTGTCAGTCATGTCCTCTACCATCTGAACGGCAAAACGAATCCGAGCAACCGGCGTACGCAGCTCATGGGAAACAGCGCGAATCATTTCCTGTTGGCCGCGCAATAGCGTCTGTACCTGGCTGGCCATGACATTGAAGGCCATGCCCAGGCGTCCGAGAAAATCACCTTTCTGAACTTTGACACGCGTTTCCAGGCGTCCATTGGCAATACGTGTGGCGGCCAACTCCAGCCGAACCATCCGCGATTCTATATTGCGCATGATCAGATAAATCACCAAGGTAAGAATCATCATGACGCTTAATAAAAGCATCAGATACAGGTGCAGGGGCAAGGGGTCGTCATAAACAATAAGCTCAGCTTCAAGCCATAGAGGACTCAGCGGAGAAGTGCCTGACAGTGGTGTTAGAAGAGTAATATCGAGCCGCTCTCCGGCAAGGCGGGTGACCACCTGGCGATTGGCCAAGGCATGATGCTGTTGGGCCGTAAGCTCTTCCGGAAGCTGGTTGATCAGCTCCAGATTCCAGCGCGTACTGGCCAGCTCCTCAAGGCGCGCTGCACGACGTTCGACGCCCAAGCCAGCCAATCCTTCAGCGGCTAGTGCCACTGTCGCCTGCCAATGCTGCTCTTTCCATCCCTCCAGAGTCAGGCTAAGCAACCAGGGAGCGTTGCCCAAGCGTTGGCGGAGCCTCCAGGGAGAAGTTTCAACCAGCATGGCACCGCGATCCAAACGCTGCTGTTCAAAAAAATTCAGGCTGGCGTCTGCCACAGGCACCAGATCAAGCTCTACCGCTGAGCCAAGCCGCTGACTCAGCGCAGGTAGACGCTGTTCACGTTCAGCGACTGACAGCGGCGCAAGTTCAGCCATCAGTACTGCCATGGGAAAATGCGCCAACTGCTCCCGGTAGTCGTCATGGCCTACCCTCTCGATCACTATCCGCCCTATCATTGCAATCAAGAAGATTGCCAGCAGCGTCAGACCCAAAAGAAGATAGAAACGTAAAAAGGAACCACGGTACTTCATCCAGCACATAATCCACTCAACTTCCCTGGCAAGTCATGGTTGCCTAGCTATCCTTTACAAACAGATAACCTTTGCTGCGCACGGTCTTTATGCGATGTGGCTGGTGAGGGTCATCACCAATCTTCGGGCGGATGCGTGACACACGCACATCGATAGAGCGATCCTGGCCATCATATTTGATGCCGCGCAGCTCAGTGAAAATTTCTTCACGAGTCAGCACATGGCCTGCATTGCTGGCAAGCAGCCATAGCAGATCAAACTCTGCACTGGTCAGATCAATGCGCTCACCTGACAGCCAGGCTTCGCGGGTTGCGTTATCAATTTCAAGATTCTCAAAACGTAAGCGCATTTCGCCACTGGGTGATGGTTGATCAGCCCGACGCAACAAGGCACGCATCCTGGCCAGCAATACCCGGGGCTGCACCGGTTTGGATACATAGTCATCAGCACCCATTTCCAAGCCCAGCACCTGATCCAGATCATCGGTACGCGCTGTCATCATCATGATCGGGCCCGAGAAATTAGGCCGCACGCGTCTACATATCGCTAACCCGTCCTCACCCGGCAGCATCAGATCAAGAATCACCAGGTCCGGCTGCAGGGTCAGAATACGGTCAACGCCCTTGGAACCATCGGCTTCAAGCGATACCTGGAAACCATTCGCTTCCAGATACTCACGGGTCAGTTCGGCCAGGCGCTTATCATCTTCAATAATCAACACATGATCCTGGTCGGGAAAATCAGGTGCCACAGGCTCCTCATTCCCTAATGCCGCAAATTGTTTCTCTAAATCATCGACCATTTGTCTTTTATGCTCCACTTGAATCTTTTGCACTTCTTGGAATGCCCATTGAGATGCCCGCCAAAGAAACACCTATTTACATTGTATCAGAATACCCGAAAAACCCTTATCCGCCTGCTCTAATCCACTTAAAACGGATATTTTTATGAGTTTCAGCTGACATATATAGCCTTGAATCACTCGCGTGAGGCGACTAAGGTAGGAATGTCAAGAAATGTCAACCTCCAAGGAGACAGCGACAATGCCCGACAGCAAACCCAAAAGCATCATTAAGCGCGTCTATGTCCCTACTCAGATTTACGACTTACCTAATGGCGAACGCCTGAAAATTCCCGGGCACTACAGAATGCCCGAAAAAGAGGAAAATAGCGGTTAAACGTCCAAGATACAGGCCAAGGTGCAGAAGGCAAACATCAACATTCACCTCCTGAAAGAAATAACATTATGACGAGCCTGGGGCCGGCTAACCCTTTGGCCCCAGCAGTAGCCAGACAATAAACCCTACCAGCGGGAAGAACAGCAGAATCAGGATCCATAACAGCTTGGATATGGCGCCTGACGAGCTTTTGGCAACCTTGACAATGGCCCAAATCAGAATAATCAACCAGATCAGGCCCAGAAGCCCGCCTATTTCAATTCCCATTGTTCATCTCTCTTCTCTGTTTAACGTAAAAATAAAGTCAACCAGTAGTTCCTGTTCGTCGCCAATTACTGCGATACAGGCTCTTGCGGAGGATAAAGTTTCATTTCACCCTGCTGCATCTGGATATTGAGTAAGCCAAGAAAACTCATTCCCAGCAGTACGATATCCTGTTCGCTTTCTGGACTTATCGAGCCCTGCACATTCGCCATATGAATGGCTCCCAGTCGTACCTCATCAAGATGCGTCAAGGCCCCTTCAACCCGACCATTGGCCGTATTGAACCAGGTGCTACGGCCAGGTTCCAGGTTCAGTTCATCAGCCAGGTTGGCGGGCACGGCCACGTAGGTTGCGCCGGTATCCAGCAAAAAAGTGACTGGCTGGTCATTGATGAAGCCGGGGGCTTCAAAGTGACCAGCACGATTGCGCTTCAGCGTCAACGGCTTACCTGACTCAGCGGTATCGAGTATATGCGTATTAGGATGCAGCATGGCCTGCCAGCCACCATGTACCCACCAGGTCCCTACTGCCATGAGCACAATCCAGAATAACAGCATCATCATCAGGCTACTGCCATACTCACGCCATCTCATTGTTTGTCTCCTCAGGCCGCCTAAAGGTTCAATAACAAGCTCAAAGGCCGCGCCATTGCTGTGCCGCCTCACGGCCACGGCGCTCATTGACACCCATACAGACTATAATGGCCATTACAAACAGGAGCGCGCACAGCAGGATAGCCCCCTGCAACCCCACTACTGCCTGCAAGCTGCCCAGCATCACGATACCCAGTACACCCGCCAGCTTGTTGGCCAACCCCCAGAAACCGAAAAACTCCGCAGACTTGGATAGCGGCGAAAACACCCCGACCAGCGCACGGCTGGCCGATTGGCTGGAGCCCAGGCTCAAACCAGCCAGGCATCCAACTACAAGAAAGACATACTGAGCCTGCCATTGCCAGCCAAACAGGTAGTTGACCAGGGCCGTTACCTGTGGCGTTGCCCAGATGGCAATAACTGCTGACACCCACAGTAACAAGGTCAGCTGATAAGTGCGCTTGGCGCCGATGCGATCCTGCACCCAGCCCAGCCCCATTGCGCCGGCGGCAGCGGTTATCTGGACGATGATAAACATGATATTACGGACACTTTCATCCCAACCGATCACCTGGGCACCGTAGATAAACGCAAAGGCAATGATGATGTAGACCCCAGCCATCGAAAACAGCAGTGATACAAGAAACCGGCTGAGATCCTGAAAACGATGCAGTTCATGCAGGGTAGTGGTCACCCGCTGCCAGGCAATCTGGTGGAAGTTAGTGACCACCGGCTGCGCCTGGCCGCGTTCTTTAAGGCACACAAAGGTTGGAATGGCCGCAAGCAGGAAAAAACCTGCTGCAAAAGGCCCTACCCATCGAATCCGCTCAAAGTTTTCAGCACTTGCCTCGCCCAACACCACCAGGGTGAATCCTGCCGCGCACAAGCCACCGATATAACCCAACGCCCAGCCAAAACCCGAAATCTTACCTAAAAATTCTGGTGGCCCGAGCTCGGGCAAGAAAGCGGCAATAAAGGACTCTCCCATTGAATAGGCGTAATTGGACACTATAATCAGCAGCATCCCCAGCCATATATAGCCAGGTTCCACAAAGTAGAGCAGCGCCGTAGCAACCACTGTGGCCAGATAACTGGCAAACAGAAAACGCTTCTTCTCGGCGCGATAATCCATTATCGCGCCGCACAGAGGCGCGGTTAACACCACCAGTAGGAAGCTCACTGCCAGCGCCAGACTCCAGAGCAGATTGGCCAGACGAAAATTATCACCGCGATCGCCGACAATTACGGTAGTGAACAACTCGCCAAAGACCACGGTAATGATCAGCAGAGTGAAGGCCTGATTGGCAAAATCGAACATTGCCCAGCCAAATATTTCACGCCGGGAGGCCAAACGGCGCCCCTCTGTCAGCAGATTTCCAGCATAGGGATCAGGAATCATTCAGAGGCCTTAGTCAGCAATCATGTCAAGGAGTGAAGAAAAGGTGCGCCAGTACCGCTGCCAGCCCTACCAATAATGCCACCCCAACGGCAACACTAACCGCAAGGTTCAACCAGCGATCAAAGGCCCCTGCCGGTTGTGTTCGGCGGGTTGCTCCACGTCGCCCTTGTCGCATCATTAATCAACCTCCCTGTCATTTATGTCCTACAGCCAGCGTGTTTCACGCTACAAGCCAACGATCAGCGTCAATAGTCATCATATACAAGATCGGCACAAACAACAGCCGCATTAAACGGCGTGAACTTGCACCTGAATTGATGTTCAAATGGGGCAGACAGTCCATCTGGAGACAGGAATGCCACACAACGATCGCGAGCAACGCAACGCCGCCTGGCAGGCAGCCAACCAGTGGCGGGCACGTGCCGCCCAGACGCGTCCAACCGGCCTGCTGGGTTCCATCAAACTGTTTTTCATCTGGCTGGCGGTAGGCGCACTCATGCTGGTTGCCGTATTGCTGGGGTTGGTGTTCATGCTGGTCGGCTGGGCAATGATGCCGTTTTTACGCCGCAAGGTGAACAAACGCATGGACGAAATACGCGCCCAGCAGGCCCAGGATATCGGCAGCGGCAGCGCACAGCGTGAAGAGCACGCCTCCCAGCACACATTGGAAGGCCACTATGAGGTCAAAAACACAGACCGCAACCAACCAAACAAGCGGTCATGACAGACTGGCTTTAAACCGGTGCATAAAACCATGCAAAGGCAGCCGCGAGGGTCAACGGCATGACGATCAGGCTGCCCAGGTTGCCGATCAATACCAGCGACGCGACATGATGCGGCGACAGCTTGTACTGTTCGGCAACCAAGTAATTCAATACGGCAGGCGGTAAGGCTGCAAACACCAGTAAAACCGCCAGTTGCAGCGGATCCAGCGGTAATAACCACATCAGGGGCAAGGCAATAACCAGCCCGGAAAGCGGGCACAGCAGTGCCCCCAGCATGCCGGTGCGCCAGTCGCTGAAATCAATCTCCAAAAGGCGTACCCCAAGGGCAAACAGCATCAGCGGAATACACACGCCGCCGAGCATGTGCATGGCCTCCAGCAACCAGCCTGGCAGCGGTACGCCCCCCATGTTGACCCCAAGCCCGAGTACACTGGCAAACACGATCGGCATTTTCAGCAGGCGCCACAGCGGGGTGCGCGGATCGAGCATGTAAAGTCCGACCGAAAAATGCAGCAGCATCTCAACAATAAACACCACGACGGCAGCCGGCAGGGCCTGTTCGCCAAAGGCCAGCACGATCAACGGCACGCCCATATTGCCGGAGTTGTTGAACATCATCGGTGGCAGGAAGGTTTTAACATCCAGTTTTAGCCACTTGACCAGCGGCCATAGCACCAGGCCAGAGCCCAGCACCACACAGGCGGCCGCCAGTGCCAGCCAGGCATAATCGGCCAGCGGCGCCTGGCGGTCAGCCAGCACGGCAAACACCAAAAGTGGAACAAACAGCTCCATATTGAGGGTGTTAAGACTGCGGATATCCGGCGTACGGAAACGTCCGTAAGCGGCACCGCATCCCGCAATCAAAAACACCGGTAGCAGAGTCGCCAGAATATGGTTAAGCACTTAATCTTCCTCGCCCAACAAGTGAGCCCATAGCTGGCTGACGGTTTCCCGCTCCTTGGCAAAGGCATGGGCATCAAGCACGGCTTTATCTCCCGTCAAGGCAGCTCGATGAGTGGTGCTCCGGTAAGCCAGATAGGCCTCTCGCAGCTGCACCGCTTCCTGCTGAGGCAGATAGTGGCTGTCCTCCAAGGTTTCCAGAATACGGATATTGTCGCTATGGGTGAGCAAGGCGGGGGTCTCATGGGCAAACGCCAGGACGGCGTATTGGCAGATAAACTCGATATCCACCATGCCACCGGCATCCTGCTTGAGGTTGAAGGTATCGGCTTGCTTGCTGGCCAGATGATCACGCATCTTGTGACGCATCTTGACCACATCAGCGCGCAGCGCCTCGCGGTCGCGGGGTTGGGCGAGGATATCACCGCGCAGAGCGTTAAACCTGGTAGCCAGCTGTTCGTTGCCCGCCACCACTCGGGCACGTACCAGAGCCTGATGCTCCCAGGTCCAGGCGTTGTCGCGCTGGTAATCGGCAAAGGCGTCCAGCGAGGTGACCAGCAGCCCAGCGTTGCCGGACGGGCGCAGGCGCATATCCACTTCATACAGGCTGCCCGCCGGGGTCACCGCCGTCAGAAGATGAATGACCCGCTGCCCCAGACGGGTGAAAAACACGGGCGTATCAACCGGTCGCGGGCCATCCGTCGTACCCTTGCCATCACTGTCATGCAGAAACACCAGGTCCAGATCGGAACTGTAGCCAAGCTCGATACCCCCCAACTTGCCATAGCCGACAATCAGAAAATCCGGCGTTTCCTGCTGCATACCGGGGGGCGTGCCGTGCTTGCGGGTCAGGTGCTTCCAGGCCATGGCAAGCACGGCATCCAGTATCACTTCGGCGATATAGGTTAAATAGTCACTGACCTTCATCAGATGGCGGGTACCAGCAATGTCCGATGCTGCCACATGCAGCGTCTGGGCATGCTTGAAGACCCGCAGCGCTTCCAGCAGGGATTCCTCATCGTCTTCAGGAATACGGTTGAGCGTCTGGCGTAACTCATCGGCCAGGCGCGTTTTATCAGCGGGCGTGTAGAGCGATTCCGGGGTTAGCAGCTCATCGAGCAGAATCGGGTAGCGTGCCAGATGCTCGGCGATCCAGGGGCTGGCGGAACACAGGTGCATCAGGTGTTCCAACGCATGAGGGTTTTCACGCAGCAGGGCCAGGTAGGCCGTTCGCCGCAACACCGCTTCCAGCAGCGGCTGAACCCGCGGCAAGGCGGTATCGGGATGCTCGCTTTGCGCCAGGGCATCGAGCAACAACGGCATCAGGGCATCCAGACGCTCGAAACCAATCCGCTGCATATTCTGCACCTGACGGGAGTGATACAGCTGATGCAGCCGTTTCAGCGCATCTCCAGGCTTGTCAAAACCCGCTTGTGTCAGCTTGGTCTCGGCGACATCGTCTTCCAGCTCACCGCGCCACAGCAGGCGCCACTGTTCCAGCGCCTGAGCCTGGCTGTCATGGGTATCTTCGACGTCATCTTCCGGGTCGGCAATCACGGCGTCAAAATGACGCCGCACCCGGGCACGAGCCTCATCCAGGCGCGCCATCACTGCGGGCCAATCCTCCATATCCAGGGCCAGGGCAACCCGCTCACGATCCAGGTCATTATCCGGCAGACGCTGGGTCTGGCGGTCTTCCATGCCCTGAAGGATATGTTCAAGGTCGCGTAAAAAAGCGTAGTCCGGCAGCAGTTCATCCACCACCGGCTGGGGCAGCAAACCCAGATCCGGCAGGCGCTTAAGCGCTTTGCGTAACGAAGTGACCTGCAGCTCGGTATCACGCCCGCCGCGAATCAGCTGAAAGGCCTGCACCACAAACTCGACCTCACGGATACCGCCGGGGCCAAGTTTGATATTGCCTTCGATGCCTTTGCGCTTGACCTCGCGGTTGATCATTGCCTTGAGTTCGCGCAGCGACTCAATCGCGCCAAAATCCAGGTACTTGCGATATACAAAAGGCCGCAGACTGGCCAAAAGCTCGTCTCCGGCATCCAGCTCACCGGCCACCGGGCGGGCCTTGAGCATGGCATAGCGCTCCCATTCGCGGCCCTGATCCTGATAGTAGGCGGAAAGCGCTGCAAAGCTGCCCACCAGGGGGCCACCATCGCCCAGTGGGCGCAGACGCATATCGACGCGAAAGGCAAAGCCGTCAGCCGTTACCGCATCCAGAGCGGCAATCAGCTTCTGACCCAGCTTGGTAAAATATTCCTGATGCTCCAATGACTTGCGTCCACCCTGGGTCTCGCCGTTTTCAGGGAAGGCAAAAATCAGGTCGATATCCGATGACAGGTTAAGCTCCCCGGCACCCAGTTTCCCCATCCCCAAAATGACCAGACGCTGTTCACTGCCATCAGCGCGCTGGGCGGGGTGCCCCCAGCGGGGCGCCAGAAAAGCTTCCAGCCAGCCAAGCGCTGCTTCCAGGCAAATTTCAGCCAGGGACGTCACCGCCGCGGCGGTATCCCACATGGTATAACCGGCAGGGCGATTCAGATCCCGCCATACGATACCCAACATACGCGCGCGGCGAAAACGCCGGATTACGCTGTGCATGGCTGCTTCGTCTTCGGCGTCATTGAGGCGCTCTGCCAGCCAGCTGGCCTGGGTATCGCGTTCCGGCGTAGCATCCAGCTCGCCCGCCGTATCCAGCTCAAACAGCACGTCAGGGGTGCGTGCCAGGATGTCCAGGGCAAAGGTCGAGATGCTGATCACCCGCAGAAGGGCGGCCCAGCGCTCAGCGGACAAGCCTGCCCAGTTTTCCGACGGTAATTCCTGCCCGCTCATTGAGGCAATGTTGTCTGCCTGGGCCAGGGCTTCGTTCAATCGCGTACGCGCCTGTTGCGCAGGCGGCTGCAAAGGCGTTGGCAGTGTATCAAGCGCTAAACAGCTATCATCCAGTTGCATGTTTTTCTCCTCAGGCCACGTTTGCGATTAGCCAAAAAATTTCTGCCAGGCCATTAGCCCCCAACATAGCCCAGCCAGCAACAGCGCCAACATCACGGCTGCCGAGCCGATATCCTTGGCACGCCCGGACAGCTCGTGTTTTTCCGTGCCGATCCGGTCAACCACACTTTCGACCGCACTGTTCAGCAACTCGGTGATCAAGACCACCAGGCAGGAGCCGATCAGGATCAGCCAGCTTAGCGGGTCATCGGCAATCCACCAGGCCAGAGGCAGCAGCAAAACGCTAAGCACGACTTCCTGACGAAACGCGGCTTCATGGCAAAACGCCGCCTGCAACCCTTTAAGCGAATAGCGGGTTGAGTGCACCAGATGCTTCAAGCCTGTATGACTGGGTTTCATAGCGTTTCCTTGTTTCCTCTGACGAGTTCAGATTGTCAGACACCGGTTGACCGGCATCAGTGGGTCAGAATCATGGCATCCAGATCCTGGGACAAAGGCGCCAACACATCCGACCAGCTTAAATAGGGCGTACTGGCATTACCATTGACCATAATACTGAACACCCCCCAGCGCCCGGAGGCGGTGCGGAAATAACCAGCAGCTGCACGTACTGAAAACGGCTGGTTAAGAGTACCCGTCTTGATCATGACATTATTCTGGAAGCTGTCCGAACCGCGCCGGATAAAGCGCATGACACCGTTAACCGGCGACTGGAAAGTGGCTACAAAGCTCGGGAAAAGTGCTGCTTCGTGAAACATGGATTCAAGCATCACATTGACCCCATGGGCGCTGGTGCGATTGCTGGTGGTCAAGCCACTACCGCTTTCAAAGGTGGCCGGGCCATGCCCCGGCAGGCCCTTGGTAAAGCCCTCCAATGCCTGCCCTGCCTGGCGCAACTCGGCCCTCGGTGTTTCTACCAGGGTCAGTGCCAGCACATCGGCCATATAGTTGTTGGAATAATTCATGGTGCGCAGCAGCAGTTCCTGAAGCGGCTTGCCATCCACAGCGGCGAGGACTTGCGTCCATTGTGGCAAGCGTTCCGCGCTGACCCGGGGCGCCCCTGTAATGGCAATGCCAGCACGGGTGAGCATGGCGTGCAAGGTTTGCGCGGTTTGTGCGGCACTGTCACTGGCACCACGATAGATATCCCGCGCCCTGGCGTTGGTGGATATCTGTCCGCTGATGCGCATCAGATCGCCATTGGCGTCTGTTATACGCTCAGCGCTTAGTTCAGTGCCACTGTTGTCCGGCCGTGTGATGACACCATTGTCGACTCGAACCAGAGAAGACGGGCCATCGCAGTGAGTAATTCGGGCGGGCTGCCCAGGGTTGGCGGCAGGCGCCACATTAACGCACCAGCTGCCGAAGTTGACCCCTGCCGACGACAGGGGCGCGCTGTAGCTGTTATCCACCCGGGTGCGTGCTTCACAGCGGTCGGTGGTCAGACATTCCACGGGGCCAAAACGCCACTGGTTAACCACCAGGGCACCGCGCACTTCACGCACACCTGCCTGTTGCAGCCGCTGAACCAGACGCCACAGGTCTTCACTGGTCAGGCCTGGGTCACCGCCGCCGTCAAAGATCAGGTCCCCTTGCAGAACGCCATTGCCATCCGGCTCACTCAGGCTTGCCAGACGTGAGGTAAAGCGATGCTGTGGGCCAAAACGGCTAAGCGCTGCTGCAGCCAGATACGCCTTGGTCACCGATGCCGGCGAGCGTAACGCCTGCGGATTGATACTTCCAAGAGTGGCCTTGGGCGCATCAATCAGGCGCGCTTCAGCACTGATCACAAAGCCTTTCTGTTGCAACTGGGCAAGGCGTGAAAAATCCGCCAGTGCCACTGGGCTAATCAACAGTGTGCTACTGGCCACCATCGCACTGGCCAAGGCCAGCGCCAGCCAGCGGCCGAAAGAGGGCTTACCCATGAACTGCTCCTTGCCGAACCTGTCCGTCTTCATATTCGCGCCTGCCCTTCAGCTGTTGTCGGTGCACCCACTCAATGCACGCTCATCTTTGAAAATACCTGCAGCACCACAACGCCTGAGACAATCAATACAAGGCCCAACACGCCTGGCAAATCCGGTCGTTCACCGAAGACCACCATACCGACAAGGGTCACCAGCACAATGCCCAGGCCTGCCCAAATCGCATAGGCCACCCCGACCGGTAGCACTCGCAGTGCCAGCCCAAGCAAGTAAAAGGCCAGCCCATAGCCGAACACCACTAGAAGACTGGGCCATAGCCGGGTAAAACCGTCGGAGGCTTTCAGCGCACTGGTCGCCACGACTTCAGCCACCACGGCGAGCACAAGATAAATAAAGGTCATCGCGATTCCAAAGCAACAGTGAGCCGCCACAGGGTCTGGCCACTGCGGGCATATTTCGCCTCGAAGGGCGTAAGGTAGTCGTTATGCGGATCGTGACAACAGATATCGGCCGTCTGACCGGTAACCTGAGCCACCGCTTGAGCAAATTCTTCCACATATATTGACCAGTTGGAGCGCACTTCCAGAAGCCCACCCAGTGCTAGCATGACGGGCAGCACCGGATGCCCTTGCCAGCGCATTTTCAGATGAGCCGCCTTGGGATAGGGGTTAGGGTACAGCAGGTAGTGGCGTTGCGGCGCCCAACCTGCATCGAGCGCCAGCCGCCAGAAATCGACCAGATCCGCGCGTACCAGGCAGGCGTTTTCCGGTACAGCCCCATGGTCACGCCCAAGTCGATCTGCGCTGCGGTCTATCCCGATCACGGCGTGTCGCGGAAAACGCTGAGCCAGCCGTCGGGTAGAAAGTCCTACCCCGCAACCGGCATCCAGAATCAGCGGCGCTGCCTGAGCCTGCAGCCATTTGGCAGCCTGTTCAAATGCCAGCTGATTATGAGCCGCCAAGGGTTTGCGTAACGGGTGTTCAAGCGCACGCGCGACCCTGCGCCCCACGTCTTCATGCGGCCCTGTCTGATTGGAAATCACCGCCCGGGAAGCGTGCTGCATGGCGATTTTGCCCTTTGATTGCTAAAAAAAGAAAGATTCTACCAGTCTGACAGGGTTCCAGCATGACGCCATTGCATGCCCGGTGCTATGATCACTAGCCAGTCAATGACCAAGGTTATACAGCACGCACTGACAAAACGCTGTGTCTGCCAGCATATCCTGGTCACATCTTAACAATGTTTTTAATGACGTCTTTATGGCGTCTTAACCACTACCGCACCACGAGGACCCCGGCTTGTCACACTTACCGGTGATTGTCGGCATGGGCGGCATCAATCCCGCCGGCAGAACCTCGGGCCATCAGGCCTTTCGCCGCACCGTACTTGATGCACTCCCTGCCGAACAGCAACGTCAGACGCTGCACAGCCTGGCAGCCTTGATGCGTCTTGATACATCGGCTGACGGCACGCCGATGCCGGATGCTGAACTGCGCGACGCTGTGCTCCGCCACACCTTGATCCGCCGCAACGAAGACCCACGCTTCAATGCGCCAGGAATGCCTGCCAACCGTCGTGCATCAATGACGTTGGACACCCCCTTGCGCTTTGAACTCAGGCGCCGAGAGCTGCCCGAACACCTGCCTACCCACTGGCAGGTGCGCGAGCTTGATCACAGGCGCGTTGAAGTCAGCGTTCCTGCGGGTGATCTCAACGTCCTGCTGCCGGACAGGCAAATGCCCCGCGTCTGTGCAGCAGGCCAGTTGCCCAGCGGCTTTGACCCGGCCGCCCTGTACCGTAGCGTGCATCACCCACGCGGACTTTCCATGGCCATTTTCAGCGCCAGTGACTGCCTGGGCGCCAGTGGTTTCGAGTGGGAAAGCCTGCGCCAGCAGCTGGACCCCGATCAGATTGCAGTGTATGCCGGCAATTCCATTGGCCAGCTGGATGAGCAAGGTTGGGGTGGGTTGCTGAAGAGCCTGGTCAGCGGCCAGCGCGCCACTTCCAAGCAGATGCCGCTCGGCTATGGCCAGATGCCGGCTGACTTCCTCAATGCCTATGTGCTGGGCAGCGTAGGTGGCACAGGCGCGGCGCTTGGCGCCTGTGCCAGCTTTCTTTACAACCTGCGCCTGGGCATTGACGATATTCGCGCTGGTCGGCGGCGGATCGTTATGGTGGGCACTGCCGATGCCCCCATAACGCCGGAAATCATCGAAGGCTTCCGCGCCATGGGTGCTCTGGCCGACGACGAAAGCCTCAAGGCGCTGGACGCCATCAGTCTGCTCAGCGACGCCGACTATCAGCGTGCCTGCCGCCCCTTTGCGCGCAATTGCGGTTTTACCATGGCGGAGTCCAGCCAGTTTGTCATGCTGATGGATGACAAACTGGCGCTGGAAACCGGCGCCGATATTCTCGGTGCTGTGCCCGAGGTCTTTGTCAACGCTGACGGCTATAAACGCTCGATTTCTGCGCCGGGCATCGGCAATTATATTACTCTGGGCAAAGCCGCCTCTCTGGTGCGCAATATCCTTGGCGAACAGGCTCTCCAACAGCGTACCTATCTGCACGCCCACGGCACCAGTACGCCCAAGAACCGCATCACCGAATCCCATGTCTTTGATGAAATTGCCCGAGCCAATGGCATTACCCAGTGGCCGGTTGCGGCCGTCAAGGCGTTTGTTGGCCATTCACAGGGCTCTGCCGCCGGTGACCAGCTGGTCAGCGCCCTGGGCAGTTTTGCCCACAGCCTGCTGCCGGGCATTCCCACTCTGGATGCCGTCGCTGATGATGTGTATGCCGAACGCCTGAGTTTTTCATCGGCCACCCGAGCATTCCAGGCGGACGCGGTCTTTATCAACGCCAAGGGCTTTGGAGGCAACAACGCGACCGGTGTGGTGCTCTCGCCAGACGTTACCGAACGCCTTCTTGTGCAGCGCCACGGCAAGGCAGCGGTCAGCGCCTGGAAGACACGCCGTGACAGCGTGCGCAGTGCCGCCGACCACTATCTGAGCCAGGCGGATCTTGGCCATTACCAGCCGCGCTACCAGTTTGGCGAGCAGGTACTGGAAGGGCCGGAGCTGGAGGTTCATGCCGACCACATTGCGATACCCGGCTACCAGCAGGCCGTATCACTGAACGTCGACAATCCCTTCGGCCAACTGACTGATCCGTTTTTTGAAGACCCATCGCCAGAGGACGCGTCATCGTGATGAATATCGCCGTCTATCCAGGCACCTTCGACCCGATCACCAACGGCCACTTTGACCTGATCGAGCGCGGCGCACGGATGTTCGACAAGGTCGTCATCGCCGTTGCGGAAAGCCCGGGCAAGCGCCCCACACTTGAACTGGAGACCCGCAAGACGCTGGCCGCCACCGTGTGCGCCGGGCTTGATAACGTTGAGGTCATCGGATTTTCCTCGCTATTGACCACCATGATGTATCAGCAGAAAGCCACTATCATCCTGCGCGGGTTGCGAGCGGTGTCAGATTTTGAATATGAGCTCCAGCTGGCCAATATGAACCGTGCCCAGAACCCTGAGCTGGAGAGCGTCTTTCTCACCCCCGCGGTGGAGAACTCGTATATCTCGTCGACTATCGTGCGTGAAATCGCCAAGCTCGGCGGGGATGTCTCGCTAATGGTACATCCACAGGTCGCACAGGCACTGTATAGGCACTACAATAGTTGACCACCAACGTATTGTTGAGTAAAACACTCAGGTATATGCCACTGGACATTCCAGTGGCAAGACCCTACGCGAGGTAACCCCATGGCCCTGATGATTACCGATGAGTGCATCAACTGCGATGTCTGCGAACCGGAATGCCCCAATGACGCCATCTCGCCCGGCGAGGAAATCTATGTGATTGACCCTAACCTGTGCACCGAGTGTGTGGGACATTACGATGAGCCGCAGTGTCAGCAGGTATGCCCGGTTGATTGCATTCCCCTCGACCCCGACAAGCGCGAGACCCACGATGAGCTGATGGAAAAGTACCACCGCATTACTGAGAAATAAGCGACCACCATCCAACCTGATCCTGTCTCTGACGTGACTACCCGCTCATCTGCTTTACCCCGCCAGCGCATCTGGGCGCTGGCGTGGCCGATCATTCTTTCCAATATTACTGTCCCGCTGCTGGGGCTGGTGGATACCGCTGTGGTTGGCCACCTTCCGGACTCCCGCTACCTGGCATCGGTTACCCTGGGCGCTACCCTGTTCAGCTTCCTTTACTGGGGGTTCGGGTTTCTGCGCATGGGCACCACAGGGCTGACCGCCCAGGCGGTGGGTAGGGAAAGCGACAGCGAGGTGCGCAACCTGCTGGGTCAGGCACTGATCATGGCAATGGTTATCGGCGTTTTACTGATTGTCTTTGCTACCCCCTTGGTCACCCTGGGGCTATGGCTGCTCGATGGCAGCGCAACCGCTACTCCGCTGGCACGGGAATACGCCGAAATACGCATTTATTCAGCGCCTGCGGTGCTGGCCAATTACGCCATTCTGGGCTGGTTTCTCGGCCAGCAGAATGCCCGCGTTACCCTGATGATTCTGGTGCTCACCAACAGCGTCAATATTGTGCTGGATATCTTGTTTGTGGTCGGGTTGGGGATGACCACAGACGGCGTGGCCTGGGCCAGTGTACTGGCCGACTATTCTGCCCTGCTTCTGGGGGGGTATCTGATCAGTCGTCAGCTCAAGCTGCTTGACGGCTATTTCCTTAAGAGCCAGCTATTTGCCCTGAGCGCTTACCGGGCGCTGTTTCATGTCAATTCACACCTTTTCGTACGCACTTTGGGGCTGCTGTTTGCCATGGCTTTTTTCACCTCCCAGGGGGCTCGCCAGGGAGACACCATACTGGCGGCCAATGCGGTACTGCTGCAGTTCATTCTCTTGGTCAGCTATGCACTGGACGGCTTTGCCCACGCTGCAGAGTCACTGGTTGGGCGCGCCTTTGGCAAACGCGACTGGGCAGCCTTTGCCGCTACGATCAAGGCGGCGGCACGTTTTTCCTTCTGGACGGCCCTGGCTGCTTCACTGGCCTTTGCGCTAGGTGGCAATGCGCTGATTGCCTTGCTCACAGGCCTGCCTGAGGTGCGCGAAACCGCGGCTGTGTACCTGCCGTGGATGGTGGTAATGCCTCTGCTGGCCGTCTGGAGCTACCTGCTGGATGGCGTGTTTATCGGCACTACTGCGGTGGTAGAAATGCGCAACAGCATTTTTATCGGCCTGGCGGTTTACCTGCCTGCCTGGTGGCTTTCCCAACAGTTTGGAGATTGGCACAACCATGGTCTGTGGTTAGCCTTTACGCTTTTTACTCTGGTTCGCTCCGCTGTGCTGCTAGGCTATTATCGCCATTATCGGCTGACCCGCTGGCACAACTGACGCCTCACTGGCGATGGACAAAGCAGGCAAGAGTCGATTAACGTTAACGTCTTAACAATCATTAAATGTCGCAACCTGACCTCGAAACCAATATCCAATAACGAGAAGCGAGCACGCCATGTTGAAGATGATTTCGCGACCTGCCGTCAAGCTGGTCGAACGTTATTTGCCTGACCCTTATATCTTTGTTCTGTTGCTGACCATTATTGCAGCAGTCGCGGCCATTGCCGTTGAGCGCCAGACGCCTCTGGCGGTACTGCGCATGTGGGGCGACGGTTTCTGGAACCTGCTGACCTTTTCCATGCAGATGCTTTTGGTGCTGGTCACCGGCTTTATGCTGGCAAGCTCGCCGCCAGTCAAGCGCCTGCTGCAGAAACTGGCCAACGTGGCCAAGAGCCCGGGCGGCGCCATCCTGCTGGTGACCTATGTTTCCCTGGCGGCCAGCTGGATCAACTGGGGCTTTGGCCTGGTGGTCGGCGCCCTGTTTGCCAAGGAGCTGGCCAAGCTGATCCGCGTGGATTACCGCCTGCTGGTAGCCAGCGCCTATTCAGGCTTTGTGGTCTGGCATGGCGGCCTGGCAGGCTCAGTGCCCTTGACCATTGCCACTGACGGCCACTTTACCGCTGACCAGATTGGCGTGATTGGCACTGGCTCCACCATCTTTGCCTTTTTCAACCTGGCTATCGTGGTCTGCATGTTCATTGCCATTCCACTGGTCAACCGCTTGATGCTGCCGGACGAAAAAGACAGCGTCTACGTTGACCCCAAGCGGCTCAGTGATGATACCGATGAGCTGCGTGTGCGGATGACCCGCCCGGCAGAACGCCTGGAAAACAGCGTCACACTGGCCTGGCTGGTAGGGATTCCGGGGCTTTTGTTCCTGCTGGATCACTTTATCCTGCGCGGTGGCGGCCTGAACCTCAACGTGGTGAACTTCCTGTTCCTGTTTCTGGCCATTGTGCTGCATCGCACACCGCGCAGCCTGCTGACCAGCCTGAATGAAGCCATCAAGGGCGGCGCGGGTATTGTTATCCAGTTTCCGTTTTACGCGGGCATCATGGCGATCATGGTGCAGTCGGGGCTGGCCACCAGCATGTCGGAATGGCTGGTTTCCTTTGCCACCGAGACCTCCCTGCCCTTCTGGACTTTTCTCAGCGCAGGTATTGTCAATCTCTTCGTGCCTTCCGGTGGCGGCCAGTGGGCCGTTCAGGCGCCAGTGATGCTGCCTGCTGCTGAAGCGCTGGGTGCCGATATTCCGCGTATTGCCATGGCGGTGGCCTGGGGCGACGCCTGGACAAACCTGCTGCAGCCCTTCTGGGCACTGCCGGTGCTGGCCATCGCTGGCCTCAAAGCCAAGGACATCATGGGCTTCTGCCTGATCCAGCTGTTTATCACCGGGGCGATCATTTCCGCCGGCCTGGTCTGGTTCTAGGGAGCATACGATGCCGACGCAAACACCGGAACGGGAGGCACAGCCTCCCGGCCAGCGTGACCTTTCAATGACAGTGCTGATGACGCCTGATATGGCCAACTTTAGCGGCAAGGTACACGGCGGGGCTATTCTGAAAAAGCTTGATGAGGTTGCCTACGCCTGCGCCAGTCGCTATTCCGGCCACTATGTGGTGACCCTCTCGGTGGATCAGGTGCTGTTCAAGCAGCCCATTCATGTCGGCGAGCTGGTCACTTTTCTGGCCTGCGTCAATCACGTTGGGCGCTCGTCGATGGAAATTGGTATCAAGGTGGTGGCCGAGGATATTCGTAACAAGGTAATTCGCCATACCAACAGTTGCTACCTCAGCATGGTCGCGGTCGACAAGCAGGGCAAACCTGCTCGCGTTCCTCCACTAACGCTGGAAACACCCTTGCAGAAACTGCGTTTTGAAAAAGCCGAGCTGCGCAAGAAGTTGCGTAAACAGGCCGAACAGGAAGAAGCCCAAACCCACCGCGACCATCAGGCTGCCCAGCAATAGCATCAGGCGCTGACTGAAGCCAGTCGGATTCAGTCAGCCGCGTCCTGCAGCACCCGGCCACCTTCCTGCACATCCTGCCCCACGCCGGATACTGTGTTGCAGCCGCTCAAGGCACCCAGCAACACGAGTGCCAGGACGCTTGCTAACAGCGTTTTCTTAATCATCAATGGTTGCATTGAGTATCCTCTCTACAATAAGTGATTGGTTCTCACACTATCTCAAGCGCTTCCTCAAGCGCTTCGTTCACCTTCAGCATAGAGCCTGTGGTGACCCACGGCCAGAGACTGTTATGCTTATGGCGAATTAGCTGATACCCAAGGAGCTCTGATGAACGATATCACCCTCGATGAACGGCTTGAGGCAGACACCTTTCCCGTTACTGAGCTGCCACTCTGCCGCCTTCTATTGATGAATGACACTCGCTTTACCTGGGTGATTCTGGTACCACGTCAGCCGGGTGCCAGCGAAGTCTTTGACCTGGATGAGCAAAGCCAGCAGCAGCTCTGGCGAGAGGCATCAGCACTGGGAGCCGTCATGAAAGATGCTTTTGAAGGTGACAAAATCAATATTGCCGCGCTTGGCAATGTCGTCAGCCAACTGCATGTCCACGTCATCGTGCGCCATAAAAACGATGCGGCCTGGCCGGGGCCGGTATGGGGCCTTGGTAACGCCGAACCCTACACCCCTGATCAACAGGCCAGCGTGCGAGCCCAGCTATTGGCTGAAATTGAAAGATTGAACCTGACCTGATAACTGAATCAGTTAACGACTTGATCAGTTAACGACCTAACCAGTTAACGGATTCGCACTGCGCGTCGGCTCATTGAGCAGCGGCGAACCCACGGACTGAGTGGCGCTGCTGGCGAACAGCGATAACCCGAGCACTACAATAACGCTGCCTCCGGCCAAGGCCAGCCAGGCCGCCAGCTGCTGCCCAAGTTGGCGCTGCTGACCTGCCAACCTGCGCTTGGCCCAGTCGCGAGCAACAATGGTCGCCAGGGCCAGCATTGATACGGTCAAGCCGGTACCCAGCGACATCGCCAGCACCGCCGCCATACCCAGCAGCACATTGCCCAGCAAGCTGGCAGCGCCCACCATCAGTACGGCACCACTACAGGGGCGAATACCAATAGCTACTACCGTCATCAGGGCGGTGCGCTTGTCCAGCGCCTGTTCAGGCTCAATATGATGGGCGCCATGGCAGCAGTGATGGTGAGCCCCTGGCCCATGATCATGATCATGATCAGCCGAGAATGACTCACCCCGAGGAGCATAGGCAGCTTGGAGCTGATTGACGGCACGCCAGCATAGCCAGCCGCCCAAGGTGGCCACCAGCAGAAAGCTTACGTGCTCAACCGTTGCGACACTGCCCATGGCCTGGCGGGTCACCCAGCCCAACAGATAAACCAGCACCACCACCAGAAGAATCGCCGTTATCCCCTGCAACAGGGCAGCCGCAAACGATAACCCCAGTGCCCGGCGTACTGCACCTCCGTGAGAGGCAAGATAGGTGGCCAACACCGCCTTGCCATGACCAGGGCCTGCGGCATGAAACACTCCATAGCCAAAACTCACCCCCAATAGCACGCCCCAGGTAGCGGCCGTTGGCGCCTGGGCAAGCTCGGTAATCGCCAGGGTCAGGGAACGATGCAGATCACGCTGCCAGGCCAGCAGCTGGTAACTCAGAGCCTGAAAGGTGTCAGTTGAAAGTGCATATCCAAGCAGGCCAGCACCCACAATCAACAGGGCAACCAGAGTTAAATAGCGCGATATTACCGGCATGGCAGATTCCTGACCGTCAGTCGAAAAATTAGTTATATCATAACAAAACCCGCGTTCGCTCATTACCAACAACGCAAATACTAGCGGCAATCCACCAGGCCTGTTTCAGCAAAGTATCGCCCCAGGCCTGGCTCTCCCTGCTCGTCGACATCCAGCATTGCCGCGCGCATCACCACCTCAGGGTCCGGATCTGCCGCCTTGACGCTCAAGGCGCACGCTGTTGCGTCTTGCTGCAACGTCAAAGCGTCGTCATTGATGCGCTGCTGGGTATCCGCCTCGTGGACGACCTCAAGGTAATAGGTGGGATCAAATATCTGATAACTCAGTTGTGAACCTTCCAGCGGCTGAGGCTCAGCGAGCGGCAGGCGAAACATGAAAATCAAGCGACCGTCGCTGACACGAGTGGTGTATTCGCTGACGTCACCTGTATCAACCGCGTTGCCATCAAACTGTATCTCGGTAAAGTAACCCATGGGTGCAAGATTATCGCGAATCTCGCGCCCCAGTTCTGCCAACCCTTGCTCCATACTGGCCCCCTCCACCTGGCCCAACTCCTCCATGACGACCAGGCTGTAAAAAGGATCCATGCGCCAGCGTTGCTCGAGGGCAGTCACTCGGCCTCGCTCATCACTGATGACCTTGACGCTCAGATCAATCCAGCCATGGGGATGAGCCAGCGTTGCCGCTGATCCCAAGAGCATGACGCAGGACACCACCATCACACCCAGAGATCGTCTGATTTTCCAGTACATTTGAAAAGCCTTATTTTAAAACGCCAAGCAACCGCACTATCTTATCTGAGTACTGATTTTGAGTGCTTATGCCAATTATCTATCCGGTTATCATGTGCTTTGCCTGTGAAAACGACAACTCATTACAACAACGACCTTATTGACAAGGGAATCTTATGCATATCCTACTCTGCCCGGACAGCTACAAGGAGGCCCTCAGCGCGGAAGAGGCGGCCGAAGCCATGGCCCAGGGAACTCTTAAAGCTGTTCCACAAGCAGATATTGTCTGTTGCCCGCTGGCTGATGGCGGCGAAGGCAGCCTTGAGGCGCTGATTGCTGCCACCGGTGCGAAACGCATGAACACTCAGGTGCAGGATGCCCTGGGGCGCCCCGTTAACGCCACCTGGGGATGGCTGAAGGCTCAACATACCGCCTACATTGAGCTTGCAGAAGCCAGTGGTCTTCAGCAGCTCAGGCGGGCAGAGCGGGATGCACGCATCACCTCCACCCATGGGGTAGGCGAGCTGCTGCTGGCAGCCCTTGACCAAGGCGCTGAGCAAGTACTATTGCTGCTGGGCGGCAGCGCCACCAATGACGCCGGCGCCGGCATGCTCTGCGCTCTGGGTGCCAGGCTGCTGGATGCACAAGGCGAACCGCTTCCCCCAGGTGGCGCCGCTCTGACAAGGCTTGCAGCCCTTGACCTGAGCGGCCTGGACAAGCGTCTTGCAGGTCTTAGAGTAGATGCCGCCGTAGACGTCGACAACCCCTTGCTGGGGCCAAGCGGGGCCAGTGCCATCTTCGCCCCCCAGAAAGGCGCCAGCCCGGGTCAGGTTGAGATGCTGGACAAGGCGCTGGCCCACTTTGCGGACATCAGCGCTGAACTCCTGGAATGCGACTTCAGCGCCCTGCCCGGCGCTGGCGCAGCCGGTGGCATGGGGTTCGCTGCACGCGCCTTCCTCGGCGCCACGTTAAAACCCGGTATTGAGCTGATCATGGATCAGGCTGGTATGGCTGAGCACCTGGCCTGGGCCGACCTGGTAGTGACAGGTGAAGGCCGCCTGGACGGCCAGAGCATGGCGGGCAAAACGCCGATCGGGGTTGCAAGGGCGGCCAAACAGGCAGGTAAACCGGTCATTGTACTGGCCGGCAGCCTGGGGGACGGCTGGCAGGCAGCTTACCAGCAGGGCGTGACTGCTGCCTTTGCCCTGGCGGACGGCCCCATGAATCTGGCTGATGCCATGGCACGGACAGCCCCCTTGCTTGAAGACCGCTGCGAAAGCCTGCTGCGGCTGTGGGTCGCAGGCCCTTGAAAGTCCATTGATACGTCAGCATGTAAAGATGTTATAAGCATAAGACAGCTTTTACGCTCAATAGTCATTATTGCTTGAAAAAACGACCAAGGAGATACCATGACCGATACCAACAGCATTGGCCTACATTCCGGTAACGCCAGCCAGCTGGCTGAAAAACTCAACCATCTGCTGGCCAACTACCAGATTTTTTACATGAACGTGCGCGGTTATCACTGGAATGTCAGAGGCAGCGAATTCTTCCAGCTGCATGAAAAATTTGAAGAGCTCTACACCGATTTGCTGGTCAAGGTGGACGAGGTAGCAGAGCGTATCCTGACTCTTGGCCACCAGCCGGTACACGCCTATTCTGATTACATGACGCTGTCCAGCATCCAGGAAGACAAGAACGTCAGCGACGGCCAGACCTGCGTCAAAGGCGTGCTCACCGGCTACCAGACGCTGATTGAGCTGCAGCGTGAAGTGCTGGCATTGGCCTCGGATGCCGACGATGAAGGCACTGCCGCCCAGGCAGGCGATTACATCCGCGAGCAGGAAAAAACTGTCTGGATGCTGGGTGCCTACCTTGCCAAGTAATCAGCTTGGCCAATAATCACCTCAGTAGGTAAGCGAGTCTGAAAACAGCAGTCACGCCTTAAGGCAACTGCTGTTTTTTATGCCTGGGCCAAACGTTTTGAGTGACGTTACCTAGCCTTTTCAGGCCAGATCAAACAACAGTACGTCGGCATGATCCGGGCAGGACGCCTGGATGACTTCATCTGGTGCAAATGCTGCGGCGTCGCCAGTGCTGAGCAAGGTACCGTTAACCTCCAGATTGCCTTTCACCACATGCAGCCAGGCATGGCGCGATGGCGGTGGCGTGACACTGTCGCCCTGCTGAAACAGGCCCGCATACAGATTGACATCCTGATTGATGCTCACCGAATCTAGCCGACCATCGGAAGAGACTACCAGCCGCCACTGGCCGCTACGGCTGGCAACCGGGAACGCTTTTTGCTCGTAGCTGGGTGGAATACCCAGCTTGGCAGGCTCAATCCATATCTGCAGAAAATGCAGGCCGTTTTCATTCGAGTGGTTAAACTCGCTATGCACCACCCCTGTGCCCGCGGACATCCGCTGCACATCCCCAGGGCGCGCGATGGCGCCGTTGCCCATGTTGTCACGGTGCTCTATTTCCCCTTCCAGCACATAGGAAATGATCTCCATATCTCGATGTGGGTGTGCCCCGAAACCATTTCCCGGCGTCACTCTGTCTTCATTGATCACACGGAGGGCGCGAAACCCCATATGCGCCGGGTCCCTGTAGCCAGCAAAGGAAAAGGTATGAAAAGAGCGCAACCAGCCATGATTGCCCTTACCGCGATCTTCAGAACGTCTAATCTGCATGCTGGACTCCAGAATAATGAGCTGATCAGCGTGCCTGATCAGTATGTTTTTCAAATTACCGTCTTAATTATAAATTTAAGTTAATCCGCATGCCTTTCGATAAAAGCGATCTCATCCGGGCAGACTTTAGCAATATGATCTTCAACGCCACTCGGTAAGGACACCAACATTGCCGTCGTGTCGCGCCTTGTCTGACGTCTTTTGGCGCAGCAACGCGATTCGCGATGAAACGTTAACAGGCCCTAGAAATGGCCACTCTGGACGCTTTGTGCCTGCACAAGCTGCTGCTGTACCAGGCTTCTCTCACGCTCCAGCTCACGGCGCAGTTCTTCTTCCGTCGGCAAGTAAGGATGGTATTTAGCGGCAAACATCTGTGCGCTGTCGGTGAGTACCGAATACTTCACTACCGCTTCACTTTTCTGGCTGCACAAGATGAGACCAATAGTTGGATTGTCGTCTTGCTCTTTGTAATGCTGATCGTAGATGCGGATATAGCTATCCATCTGCCCCACATCCTGATGGGTAAGTTTGCCAAGCTTGAGGTCCACGAGAAGAAAGCATTTGAGTTTGAAGTTATAGAACACCAGATCGATATAGAAGTCCTGATCTTCAGTGGTGAGTCGCTGCTGGCGGGCGACAAAGGCAAAGCCTTTACCCAGTTCGAGCAAAAAAGCTTGTAGGTTATCGATCAGACCGCGTTCAAGATCCGCTTCCAGATAGCGCTCGGCAGGCAGGTCGAGAAAGTCCAGAATATAGGGGTCACGCAGGTAGTGCCGGGCGTCCTGCTGGGCTAACGGGCGCGTAAGCGTCTCGGCCTCCTGCTCTACCGCTGTGCGATCCTGACTGCTCAGCAACCGCTCGTAATACAGCGTGCTGATCTGGCGCTCCAATGCTCGTACACTCCATCCCTGCTGAATGGCTTCTTGCTGGTACCAAAGGCGCGCGCTGGCGTTTTCGATGCGAGAAAGATGGTTATAATGTGACCAACTCAATTTGAGAGACACTGTCTCTCGTTTTGGGAACGCCTCATAGAACCGCCGCATATTGCGCAAGTTAGTAACATCAAAGCCCTTGCCAAACTCGCGGGTCAGTTCGCTGGAGAGCCGCTGAAGCTGCTGTTTACCATAGGCCGCGCGGGATTCACCTTGCTGCTCATCTTCCACAATCAGGCGGCCAATCTGCCAGTAAGTCTGCACCATGGTGCTGTTGACCGCCTGCACCACCTGCTGGCGGGCAGTGGCAATCAGCTCACGGATATCAGACACCAGCTGAGGGCTGAGATCCGCCTGCGATTTCTTGTTTTGTTCAGGCACTATAACCAAGCTCCTTTAAATGCCAGTCTCCTATTTCCCTGGTTTGCTTAAC
>JBNJGW010000007.1:0-46811 GCA_051748005.1 Pseudomonadota bacterium
GAAAAAGTGCTGCTCAATGGTGGTGGCATCGTGAACCTCCGCCACCTTGACGGTGACCGGGTCGCGCATCACGCCGCGGGTCATGGTCGCCAGCCCGCCTGAGGCCTGCTCATCCGGGAAGGTGGCGCTGAACAGCAGCGTCTGGCGGTCAGGCGGTGTCTCGGCAATAATATCGTCGATGGTGACCTGAAAGCCCATATCCAGCATGCGGTCGGCTTCATCCAGCACCAGGGTGGCCAGCGAGCCGAGGCTCAGCGAGCCTCGGCGCAGATGCTCGTCAATCCGCCCCGGGGTGCCCACGACAATATGCGCGCCGTGCTCCAGAGACGCCAGCTGCGGCCCGAAGGCGGCGCCGCCGCAGAGTGTCAGTACTTTAACGTTGGGCAGGCCGCGGGCCAGGCGACGCAGCTCTTCAGCCACCTGATCGGCCAGCTCCCGGGTGGGGCACAGCACCAGCCCCTGCACGGCAAAGGCGTCAAGGCGCAACCCTTCCAGTAGCGCCAGCCCGAAGGCCGCCGTCTTGCCCGAGCCGGTTTTGGCCTGGGCCAGTACATCGCGCCCGGCCAGCATGGGCGGCAGGCTTTCGGCCTGTACCGGGGTCATGGCGTGATAGCCGAGGGAATCCAGATTGGTTAATAGCGCCGGAGATAGCGCAAGCGAAGCAAAAGAAGCGTCAGACACGAATTTTCCTGAAGGAGTGGTTGGCTCAGCAAACCTGTAGTATACGGCACCATACCAGAAAGTACTGGCGTCTGCTGTGCTGCTGACCTTCTTCAGCGTCGATGTATCACATTAGCAGCGGCGCAAAGCGCGCATCAGTCAGAGCGGCCAGGTCGCCCGGCGCCAGCTCGATTTCCAGCCCCCGGCGCCCGGCGCTGACGTGAATCGTTGCATGCTGGCGGGCGCTTTCATCAATAAAGGTGGCAAGGCGCTTTTTTTGCCCCAGCGGGCTGACGCCCCCCAGCACGTAACCGGTGACGCGTTCCACTTCAGCGGGGTCGGCCATCACGGCTTTCTTGGCACCGGCGGCCCGAGCTATCTGTTTCAGGCTGAGCTGCTGGGTCACCGGCAGAATACCAACGGCCAGCTGCCTGCCATCCAGCTTGACTATCAAGGTCTTGAACACCTGCTCCGGCGGCAAAGCAAGCTTCTCTGCGGCTTCCAGCCCGTAAGAGGCCGCACCCGGGTCATGCAGGTATTCATGCAGGGTACAGGCAATTCCAGCGGTTCTGGCTTGCTCCAGGGCAGGCGTCATGATGGCTGTTCTCCGACTGGCAGGCGTCAATAACCTTCAGCTTAAACGCTGCGTCAGCCATTGGCCAATATCACTGACCTGTTGGGGGCAAAGCGCATGGGCCATAGGGTACTGGCGATAGTTGACGCTATAACCCAGGCCCTTGAGACGATCTGCCCCACTGCGGCCCAGGCTTTCGGGTACGACAGGGTCGAAGTTGCCGTGATGCACTTCAATCTCGATATCCCGGTTGGCATCGGCCAACTCGATGCTGTCAGCGGTCGCAAAATAGGTCGACAGCGCCAGCAAACCGCCCAGCGGTTCCGGGAAAGACAGGGTGGCATGATAGGCCACCGCCCCGCCCTGGGAGAACCCGGCCATGATGATGCGGCGACTGTCGATACCCTGCTCCATCTGCTCGCGAATCAGGCCCTGAATGCGCTGTGCGGACGCCTTGAGCTGATTTTCATCCACTCGCCGATCCAGGTCCATGGCGAGAATGTCGTACCAGGCAGGCATCACCATACCACCGTTGATGGTCACCGGCAGGCGCGGCGCGTGGGGCATGATAAAGCGGACATTGGCATCCTTGGGCAGCGAAAGCGCTGGCACCAGAGGTTCAAAATCATGCCCATCGGCGCCCAGGCCATGCAGAATAAACACACAGGCATTGGCGGGCTGCCCGTTTCTGGGTTCAATAATCAACTCACCCGGCTCGCTCATTACTCACTCCTTAGAAATCAAAGGCCACAGATTAGCGTAAAGTGACACCAACAGCGAGCCGAAGACTGATCGCTGACACACAGTTAATTGGCTGCATGCTATTGATGAAAAATCAAAAAACACAGACACAAAAAAACCCCGCCTTGGCGGGGTTTTTCATCACGCCAGCCTGAGCTGGCGGATAACGTCAAGATGGGCGCTTAGTCCACAACTTTAACGTTGGAAGCCTGAAGGCCTTTCTTGCCCTGAGTTACGTCAAAAGAAACCTTTTGACCGTCCTGCAGGGATTTGAAGCCATCAGCCTGAATTTCGGAGAAGTGAACGAACAGATCGTCACCGTTGTCTTCCGGAGAAATGAAGCCGAAGCCTTTAGTGTCGTTAAACCACTTTACAGTACCAGTTGCCATGATCGAAATCCTCGATGAAGCGAATTAATTAAGCCGGGGTAATACCCGAATTGCAGTGGGTAGAACAAGAAACTTTCACCAGACTCAACGCTTAAGGCGCCTTAATACTGCTGACAACGTTCGACTTGCTAACCAACTGAGTTCATGGTGCGCTCAAATGAAACGCACGTCAAGATTGACGTTAAAAAATGTCAGGCAAATGAAACCTCCTCTATCATCCAGCCTGCGGCTTTTTCGGCAACCATCAGGGTCGGCGAGTTGGTGTTGCCACTGGTAATAGTGGGCATGATGCTGGCATCCACGACTCTTAAGCCCTTAACACCTTTGACGCGCAGCCTTGAATCCACCACGGCGGCCGGGTCATCGTCGCGGCCCATTTTCGCCGTTCCTACCGGGTGAAAGATGGTGGTGCCAATATCCCCCGCCAGCTTGGCCAGGTCGTCGTCAGTCTGGTATTCAAGCCCCGGTTTGAACTCTTGCGGCTGATACTTGGCAAAGGCCTGCTGCTCGGCAATGCGCCGGGTGACCCGCAGCGAATCGGCGGCTACCTTACGGTCTTCTGCGGTGCTCAGGTAGTTAGGCTCGATCGCCGGCGCAGCTTGCGGGTCGCGGCTTTTGATCTGCACGCGGCCACGGCTGGTGGGGTTGA
Organism: Pseudomonadota bacterium; assembly: GCA_051748005.1. Taxonomy (GTDB): domain Bacteria; phylum Pseudomonadota; class Gammaproteobacteria; order Pseudomonadales; family Halomonadaceae; genus Vreelandella. The sequence continues at coordinate 3,014 of JBNJGW010000007.1, forward strand.
GGTTGCACACGCTGGCGGTAATCGCTGGAAAACTGTGCAGCGGCTGACCAAACGCCTCCAGGCTCAGCGGCTGAACGTGGTATTCGATATTGGCATGCTGATACTCCTCTGAACTGCGGGTAAAGATACACAGCTGGGAAGGCGCCATACTCATCGGGCCTGAGCGCTTCAGCAGGTATTCCAGGCCAATCTTGGCTTTACCCATCAGGGAGTTGGCCATGGTGTTGAGCGTTTTGGCCCCTTTTACCTTATAGACCGAACGGATCTGCAGGTGGTCCTGAAGGTTTTCACCCACGCCGGGAAGCGCTGCCACCACGTCAATGCCGTGCTGCTTTAATAGCTCGGGCGCACCAATCCCGGAAAGCTGCAGAATCTGCGGCGAGCCGATGGCGCCAGCGCTCAATACCACTTCCTTGCTGGCGATCACCTTCAAGGTGTTGCCTTCACGCAGCAGCTCTGCCCCTGTGCAGCGCGGTGTGCCTTCATGAGACTCAAACAACAGCCGGTTAACGTGGGTGGAGTGCCAGATCGTCAGGTTGGAGCGCTGTTTGATCGGCCGTAGAAATGCCTTGGAGGTATTCCAGCGCCAGCCTTTGCGCTGGTTGACCTCGAAGTAGTTGACACCTTCATTGTCACCGCGGTTGAAGTCTTCGGTGCGCGGAATACCCGCCTGCACTGCCGCCTCAGCAAAGTCATCCAGCACTTGCCAGCTTAAGCGCTGCTTCTCAATCCGCCACTCGCCGCCGTGGCCGTGGTAGCGGCGGTGCTCGTTATCGCCATCGCCATCTTCGTCCAACCGGTAGTGGTTTTCGTGTTTCATGAAATCCGCCAGGCAGTTATCCCAGCGCCAGGCGTCATCACCTGTCAACTCAGCCCAATGGTTGTAATCCCGCGCCTGGCCACGCAGATAGAGCATACCGTTGATGCTGGAACAGCCGCCAAGGGTCTTACCGCGGGGGTAAATCAGTGAACGGCCGTTAAGTCCCTTGTCAGGCTCGGTACGAAACAGCCAGTCCGTGCGAGGGTTGTTGATGCAGTACAGATAACCCACGGGTATATGAATCCAGTGGTAGTTATCCGGCCCGCCGGCTTCAATCAGCAGCACTTTATTATCCGGGTTGGCACTGAGCCGATTGGCCAGCAGGCACCCCGCGGTGCCAGCGCCAATCACGATATAGTCGAAATTATTGTTAGCAGAATGAGACATGAACAGGCTCCCGTTAACGGCGCTATTACTTGGCCGTCGGCATCACGAATTCAGCACCTGCATCGATGGAATCTGACCAGCGCTGCATAATGGATTTCTGCTTGGTGTAGAAACGCACGCCCTCTTCACCGTAGGCATGCATATCGCCAAACAGGGAGCGCTTCCAGCCGCCAAAACCGTGCCAGGCCATGGGGACCGGAATGGGCACGTTGATACCGACCATACCCACCTGGATGCGCCGGCCAAATTCGCGGGCAACGTTGCCGCTTTCGGTAAAGCAGCTGACGCCATTGCCGAACTCGTGGTCGTTGATCAGCTGAATCGCCGTGGCGATATCCGGCACGCGCACACAGACGAGAACAGGGCCGAAGATCTCTTCTTTATAGATGGTCATCTCGGGGGTAACGTGGTCAAACAGGCTGCCGCCCATCCAGAAACCGTCGGCACAGCCGGCGCCGGTGTGTGCGCTATCAAAGTCGCGACCGTCCACGACCAGCTCGGCGCCTTCTTCCACGCCCTTGTTGATGTAGCCGGTAATCCGCTCATGGGCCTGAGGAGTGACAATCGGCCCCATTTCCGCATCCAGCTGCATGCCGTCCTTCACTTTCAGCGCCTTGGCACGCTCGGCCAACTGGGCCACAACGCCATCGGCCACATCGCCGACCAGCACGGCCACGCTGATGGCCATGCAACGCTCGCCTGCCGAGCCGTAGGCCGCACCCACCAGGGCATCCACGGCTTTATCCAGGTTGGCATCCGGCATGACGACCATATGGTTTTTGGCGCCACCAAGTGCTTGCACGCGCTTGCCGTGCTTGGCACCGCGCTCGTAGATCAGATTGGCAATCGGGGTGGAGCCGACAAACGACAGCGCCTTGACGTCAGGGTGATCAATCAGCGCTTCAACGCTGTCCTTGTCGCCCTGCACCACGTTGAACACGCCATCAGGCAGGCCGGCCTGCTTGAGCAGATCGGCTATCATCAGCGAGGCGCTGGGATCCAGCGGGCTGGGCTTGAGGATAAAGGTATTACCGGTGGCAATCGCGACCGGGAACATCCACATGGGCACCATGACCGGGAAATTGAACGGCGTGATACCCGCCACCACGCCCAGCGGCTGGCGCATCGTCCAGTTATCAATCCCGGTGCTGACCTGCTCGGTGTAGTCACCTTTCAGCAGTTGCGGAATACCACAGGCGAACTCGACAATATCAATCCCCCGTGCCACTTCACCCTGGGCATCGGTAAACACCTTACCGTGCTCCTGAGTGATGGCTTCAGCCAGCTCATCCTTATGGGCATTAAGCAGCTCAAGAAAGCGAAACATCACCCGCGCCCGACGAATGGGCGGGGTATCTGCCCAGGCAGGAAACGCGGCCTGGGCTGCGTTAACGGCGCTGCTCACGTCCTGGGGGCTGGCCAGAACTACCTGACCGCTTTCCTCGCCGGTGGCCGGATTGAATACCGGCTGGGTCTGAGCATGATCGCCTGCGCTGCGCTGGCCGTTGATGTAATGGGTAATCGATGCTGTCATGGTGCCCTCTTATAAAATTTATTTAAGCCTTGTTTGATATCTGAACGCTGTATGTCACTTTACAGCTAGACTAGCGGACTCAATGCCACAAGCAATTGAGTTATTCAAAAGCCAGATATAAGTTTTTTTAATATCACAGCCCTGGGGGACGTTATGCAGGATCTAGGCGCCTTGCGTGCCTTTGTGGCCGTGGCACGCACCGGCAGCGTCTCCCGCGCGGCCCTGCAGCTGCACCTGACCCAGCCTGCGGTCAGCCTCAAGCTTAAGCAGTTGCAGGAACAGCTAGGGCTTAGCCTGTTTCAGCGCCGCCCCCAAGGGTTGGCGCTCACGGCCGATGGTATGGCTTTGCTGCCCGCTGCGGAGAAGGCCCTGGCCAGCGCCAGCGCCTTTCTGCAAACCGCACAGGCCCTTCACAACACGCTGCGCGGGCAGCTGAAAATCGGCACCATTGTTGACCCTGAGTTCATCCGTCTGGGAGATTTCCTGCGCCGCCTGATGGCCCGTGCACCACAGCTTGAGACCGAACTGCACCACGGCATGAGTGGCAGCGTTCTGGGGCATGTAGCAGCCGGCCGTCTGGACGTTGGGTTTTATCTGGCCCCTCCCGGAGAAGGCACCGGGCATGAGCACCCGGCCCTTGCCCACCGTGAGCTGACTCACTTTGACTATCACGTCGTTGCCCCGCCTGGCTGGGAGAGCCGCCTGGTGGATACCCGCTGGGAGCAAATGGCCCGCCTGCCCTGGATTGTCACCCCGGCGGATTCGGTTCACCACCGCCTGCTTGGCAAGGTGATGGCCGCCCATAATGCCGTGCCCAACCGGGTCGCCCAGGTGGACCAGGAAGCCTGCATGCTGGATCTGGTGCGAGCGGGTGTCGGGTTGAGCCTGGCACGCGATGCCCTGGCCATGACCGAGCGTCAGGAAAGTGGCCTGTGCGTTGCCCGCCATGTGCGCCTACCCTGCGCCCTCAGCTTTATCTGGAAGCGCGAACGTCAGGCAGAGCCGGCTATTGAAACGGCGCTCAATACGCTTGAGGATGTCTGGACGCTGGGAAGTTACTAACTTTTCTGGCGCTGGCGGGAACTGTCAGCCATGAAACTTATCCATAAGCTGTACGCATCTTTCATATCCTGGAGTCATTCATGATGTTTCCATCCACGCCCGGGTTCACCCGTCGCACGCTGCCCATGATTACATTGCTTTCGGGTGCCTTTTTTGTGCCTTCCCTGGCAGCCGATGAGTCGAGTGGTGCCGAGGCGATTTTTGCTGGCGGCTGTTTCTGGTGCATGGAGCCGCCCTATGACGACCAGCCCGGCGTTGATGCCACTATCTCGGGATATATCGGCGGCGATCTGGATAATCCTACCTACGAAGATGTTATCAGCGGGGAAACCGGCCACGCTGAAGTGGTCAGGATTGACTACCAGCCGGATGAAATCAGCTATGAACAGCTGCTGGAGATCTTCTGGCGCAATATTGATCCCTTTGCCGTTGATCAGCAGTTCTGCGATGTAGGCGATCAGTACCGTTCGGCCATTTTCTATGTTGATGACGAACAGCGCGAGCTGGCCGAAGCCTCAAAAGCCGAGATGGAAGAACGCTTCGGGCGGGAGATCGCCACCCAGATTGTTGCGGCAGATACCTTCTGGGAAGCGGAGGAATATCATCAGGATTATTATCAGAAGAACCCGGTACGCTATAAGTTTTACCGCTTCAGCTGTGGGCGGGATGGTCGACTTGAAGAGATCTGGGGCGACGAAGCCGGTGGCCCAACGTTCTGATCAAAAAGCCCTGAACCAGGTGGCAGGCAGCCACTTAAGCAGCAGCGCCAGTACGATAAAACTCACGGTGGCGGCCAGAACATCATCAAGCACGATACCCAGACCGCCGCTTGCCAGCTCAGCCAGATGGATGGGCGGCGGTTTCAGGGCATCAAAAAAACGGTAGATGACAAAGGCCAGCGCCATGACCCAGGGCTTGCGTGCTGCGCTTATCCCCATCACCACCAGCGGAAAGGCAACAATCTCATCGGCCACGATACTGCCATGGTCACTGCCACCTAACTGCGTAGACACCCCCTGGCAAAGCGGTATGGCCAATATAATCAGCGCGCCTAGCGTTAGCCACCCCACCGGGCGCGACTGTTTCAGCAGCCACCATGCCAGGGGAATGCCCAACAGCGACCCTATTGTGCCGGGCGCAACTGGCGAAAGCCCTGCCCCTAGACCAATAGCCAACCAATACCACAATGACTCCACCATTACTTACGCCTTCCCAGCAGTTGAAAACAAGCAGTTGAAAACATAAGTATATCCAATTTGCTGGCATTGCAGAGGCTACCAGGCACTTGATACGCCTGTTAGTTTGCCTGTAAGAGTTTTTTCACTGTGATGCACTCAACATAGCCACCGGTTTTCCCCTATCCAAAGGAGCTGCCATGCTGGATCGCTGGACCATGCCACTGACCCAGGGCCCGCTGCAGAGATTAGCCACCAAGCTGGCAGGCCGAGTGTCGCCTGATCAGGTCACCCTGTCGGGATTCATCGTGGGTATGAGTGCCCTGCCGCTGCTGGCCCTTGAGTATTACGCCCTGGCGCTGGCAGCCATCATCATCAACCGTATCAGTGATGGCCTGGACGGCGCCCTGGCCCGCCTGACGGGCAAAAGCAGTGAGGCCGGTGGCTTTCTGGATATCGGCCTGGATTTTGTTTTCTATGCCGCGGTAGTGCTCGGTTTTGCTCTGGCCCGGCCCGAGGAAAATGCCCTGGCCGCCGCCTTTCTGCTGTTTGCTTTCATTGGCACCGGCACGTCTTTTCTGGCCTTTGCCATTGCCGCCAAAGAGCAGAACAGAACGCGCCCTGACCTGCCCAACAAGGCGTTCTATTACCTGGAAGGCCTGACTGAAGGCACCGAGACGGTTGCTGCTCTGGTGCTTTTTTGCCTGTTTCCAAGCCATTTTGCCTGGCTGGCCAGCCTGTTTGCGATCGCTTGCCTGATCACCACGGCAACTCGGCTATGGGGCGGTTATCGCGCGCTAAAAACCCAGGACGCGGCGCCGGACAGGACGCAATGACAGCAGTACCAACACCACCAGGGCTGACCACTCGAGCCATTCGGGCAGCAGCTCCTGTACCTGGCTGGCCTGTTGAACAATGTTCCATCCGGTCAGGCCTAGCAGCGCATCCAGCCCCCAGCCCAGCAGCACGGTGACCGCCAGGATACTGCTCAGATAGATGACCACGGCCAGGCTGCCCATTTCGCGACGCAGAATTGCCAGCGTTGCCAGGCTGGTCAAAGGGCCAGCAAGCAGGAATACCAGTGCCATGCCCGGCGAGATGCCGGCCAGCAATAATCCGGCGGCAATCGGCGTAGCGGCGGTTGCACACACGTAGAGGGGAATGCCGATCAGGGCCATCAGTACCAGAGCCAGAAAACCGCCCGAAAACCCTACCAGGGTATCCGGCGGTACAAAGGTCACCAGCACCCCGGCCAGCAATAGCCCGGCAAATACCCAGCCGCTGATATCATCCAGCAGATCACTGAAGGCATATTTTAACCCGACCACCACCCCAGGGGCGGTGTCTGCCTCCTGGGGGCTGCTGCCACAGCCTTTGGACGCGCAACAGCTCTGAGAGGAACAGCTGCCAGCTTCTGGCGCCGCGACAGCCTCTCGGGCAGCGCCAAACCCGACCAGTATGCCGGTCACGATGGCCGTTACCATGGCGCCCAGCACCCGAGCTACTGCCATCAGGGGGCCAAGCAGTACGCTGGTCAGCAGAATCGAATCCACCCCTACACCTGGGGTGCTGATCAGAAAAGACGTTGTTGGCCCGCGCCCGGCGCCGCCACGGTGTAAGGCCAGAGCGGTCGGAATCGCTCCGCAGGAACACAGCGGCAAGGGCATGCCGATCACAGCAGCGCGCAGGATACTGCCCAGGCCGTCACCGCCCATCCAGCGCTGTAGCAGACTTTGCGGCATCCATGCCTTGATCAGCCCAGCAATAAACAGGCCCAATAGCAGCCAGGGGGCTGCGCTCAGTGCAATACTTAATAGCTCTTCAATCATGTTCATGGCAATCGCTGAAACCCCGAGTATTTTGGCTGTTCAGACTAGCGCCTGTTCCTGCACAAAGGTCAAGACCTGGAAATTAATCAACAAACCCTTTGACCTTAAGCTCTAATCATGTCACTTTAAGCGCCAGTTGGTTAGCAAGAAGCAAGTCCTCAGCAGTGTACGATCTATTTCGGCAGCCTGATATTGTGTTCTTTGTTCTACCCGCTACTCACTCTGGGTAACACCAGGAACTTTATTACGGCGCATAAGCGCGAAAGGATCTACACATGGCTACTGGCACAGTTAAATGGTTTAACGACACTAAAGGCTTCGGCTTCATCGCTCCTTCTGACGGCGGCGACGACCTTTTTGCTCACTTCTCCGAGATTCAGGCCGACGGCTTCAAATCTCTGCAGGAAGGCGCTAACGTCTCTTTTGACGTTACCCAAGGCAAGAAAGGCCTCCAGGCTTCTAACATCAAGCAGATCTCTTAATCTTTATAGATTAACTGCTTGCTCAAACCTGTAAAGGTTTGATTACAGGGCCCGCTTATGCGGGCCCTGTTGCGTTTGGAGATACTATAATCTATTACCATCCCCTGCATTCATTAACCCTGCTGATCAGCTGCGCTCCCACTGAATCAGGCGCACATCAACGGTTAACGCCAGTTGATCCAGCGCTGCCGCACGGGCGCGACCTTCAGCGCTGGCGCGATACAGATGCGGCGTCATGGCAAGCAGATCGGCAATCGCCTCCTGCCCTTCCAGCCTGATCGGATAGCTGAGCGTTTCCTCGCCAAGATAAGTAAAGCCTTCTGGCACCTGCGGTGCCGCCGCACGTTCCGGCTTGAGCTGCGGGTAGATCACTTCTCTCAGCTCGCGCAGATGCTGTGGTCCTGCTTCCACCTGCAGTAATACCCCCCCGCTTTTAAGCACCCGGGCAAACTCGCCATACACCGGAAAGCCAAACATGCACAGCACACAGTCCAGCCTGGCTGGCTGCATCGGCAAATGCGCATTGCTGCCGACCACCCAGCGACTAAAGGGCGAGTGTTTATTATCCTGCCTGGCGGCCGCCATTACCGCCCACTTGGAAATATCCAACCCGATCAGCGCCAGGTCTGCGGGCACACTGTTGGCCAGCTGGCGCAGGTAATAACCCTCCCCGCACCCCGCATCCAGACAGCTGAACCCCTCAGCGCCTGACGGCTGTTTGTCTGCCCAGACGGCAAGGTAGCGACTTATGGCCTCTGCCACCGGCTGGTAGTGGCCTGTTTGAAGAAAGCGCTGACGAGCCGCCACCATGGCCTTGCTATCCCCCGGGTCCTGGGAACGCTTTTGCTGTACCGGCAGCAGGTTGACATAACCCTGGCGGGCAACATCAAAACTGTGGCCTGCTGCGCAGCGCCAGGTATTTTCTACAAGAACAAGCGGCTGCCCATCCAGCGGGCAGGCCAGGGCCTGAAAGGGAATGCTGGGCATAGAGAAGGCTCCGTTGGGTGGATGGTGGATGGTGAGTGGTGATCACTATTCACCATTTACTATTCACTATTCACGCTTTACTGAAACATCATCCTCAAAGTAGGTGACCTGACTTTCTTCCGGCTCGGGCGGGCCAACCAGAGGCTCTGCCACATCAACGTCGGGAACCGCATCAGACAGGTCCTCGCTGTGCTCATGGTCAAGCGCACCTTGCATCAGCTCCTCGGTCACCACCAGCTCGGCACCCGCCGCCGTCATGGGTGTTGTTGCGGTAAAAGGTGCCACCGGAATCGGCGCAGGACGTACACTACGGCGCCAGGCAAAGAACAGCGCAAAGAACAGGCTCAGGCCACCAAACGCCCAGAACAGGCCGGCATCGCCAACCGCCGTCATCACCGGTGAAATCATCAAGGGGCTTAGCGCTGCGCCCAGCGAATTGATCAGCAGCAACCCCTGACTCATACGCACCAGGGCGCCTGCCGGGGCCCGGTCAGCAGCATGACTGACCGCCACCGGGTAGAGTGCAAACACGCCCCCGCCCAGCAGGAACAATAAGACTGCCAGCAGCGGCGTGGAAAGCGGGAGCCACAGCATGGTAGCGGAAATCAGAATACAGAAGATGCTGATCCCGATCAGTACCATCTGGCGGTCATGACGATCCGACCAGCGGCCAATCGGGTACTGCAGCAGCATGGCCCCAAGAATCAGCACCGCCATCATCTGGCCCACTTCAGTCACGCTCATGCCAATGCGCTGCAGATAAAGCGGCAAAAGGCTGTAGGCAGCCGCCACAACCATGCCTGACCCCAGGCTGCCCATCACGCCAGTGGGCGTCAGGGTAATCAGACGATGGGGCGGCAAGGGCTCGGCGTGTTCAATCAGCGGCGAAACCCTTGGAATCATCGCCATGGGCAACACCGACAGTGACGCCAGCATGCCGATGACCATAAAGGGCACAGTGGGCCCCATGTCATTGACAATACCCAGCAACAGCTGACCCAGGACTCCAGCGGCGTAAAGGGCAATCATGTAAAGCGCCAGCAGGCGTCCTCTGACCTTCTGATCACCCGAGGTCAGCAACCAGCTTTCGATAACCAGGTAAACGCCCACCGTTGCCCAGCCACCAATCAGCCGCAGCACCAGCCAGGCCCAGGGATCGCTGGTTATCCCTTGTAAAAGCACGGTAACCGCCACCAGTGAGGCAAAGCTGCCATAGGCGCGAATATGGCCGATGCGCAGCAAAAGGCGGTCGTTGAACATGGCTCCCAGCGCCAGCCCGACAAAATAGGCCGACGAGACGATACCAATGACGGTCGCCGATTCGCCGGCGGTGTCCAGGCGCACGCTGATCAGGGTGGCCAGAAACCCGTTGCCGATTCCCAGAATAAACAGCCCCATCAGGGGCGCTAGCGCCATGGCGAGTAATTGCGGTGACATTGACTTCTCACTTTGACATCAGTAAACCGCTCCTGCAGCGAGCGGCGGCGCGCAATTATTGCGCCGAAGCCGTTAAAGTCAATGCTTTTTGCTGACTTCTGGGCGTTTTTGCATGATCACCGTATCTCGGCCGGGAAAGGTCAGCGCAAAGCCATGACGAGACGCCCACCAGGTAAAGGTATCCTCACTGAAAAAAGCCACATGGGTAGGGTCCTGAATATAGTGCCAATGGGTAAACGCTGCATGATTCTTGACTCTTTTGGTCATGAAGCCCAAGTAACCGCCGGGTACCAGCATTTCGCCAAGCTGTGCCAGCACCTGCCGGGGCGAGGACAGGTGTTCCAGCACCTCGGTGGCGGTAATGAAATCATAGCGCCTTTGCAGGACGCTACGCTCAGGTGCATAGAAGGGGTCGTAAATTTCCATGGGATAACCCCGCTCTTCAAACATCACCGACAGGGTCGGACCTGGCCCGGCACCAAAATCCAGCCCTCGGGCACCGGGTGTCAGGCAGGCTTCAAGCGGAGTCAGCAGGCGGCTCAGGAAACGCCGATAGCCGGGGTCATATGAACTGTTCTGATGGCGGTCATATTCCTGCTTTTCCTGCTCGGCAGACAGGTGCTGATCAGGCGGCACAAACACCAGCTGACAGCCGCTGCATTGATAATAATCACGTCGGGAATCGAAATGATAATGCTGGTTTTTTGGGTTCATACATAGCGGGCAGTGCCACATCATCGTATCCTCGCATTATCACATCGTTATTTATCCCAAGGGGTACCTATGCTGTCAGGTCTGGATCATCTTGTCGTTACTGTGACCGATATCGGTCGTGCCGTGGATTTCTATTCCCGCGTGCTGGGCCTGGATGTACGTTATCGCGATACCCAAAGGGTAGACCTGATGATGGGCGATACCGCACTGCGGCTCCATCAGACCGATACCGACATAGCGCCTGTTTCTGCCACCCCGACACCCGGCAGTCTGGATCTTTGTCTGCGCTGCCGCCTGCCGCTGGATGAGTTCAGGCAGCACCTTGAAGCACTTGGCATCGAGGTCGAACTGGGACCCGTCGATCGCCAGGGAGCCAGCGGGCCGATTGTCTCGCTTTACCTGCGCGACCCGGATGGTAACCTGCTGGAAATATCACGTCCGGCCCGGTCCTGAAAGATGCCATTCAGTTGCAGCCGCGCTATCATGGAGGCCATCAAACCACTCAGGAAAGGATGAAAGACAATGCGTCAGGATGAAACACCTATCGAAGGCGAGGTGATCAAGGAGGCAGGAGAGACAGGCAAGGCTCCGGATACGACCATGGCCATGGTGGTTTACGCGCTTTATCTGGCCAGCTTCATACTCGGCTTCACTTCATTGATTGGTGTGGTGATTGCCTATGTCTACAAAGGCAAGGGGCCGGACTGGCTCGACGAGCACTACCGTTACCAGATCCGCACCTTCTGGATAGGCTTTCTTTACGCAGTAGTCTTTTCTCTGCTGACTGTCATTCTTATCGGCTTTCCCTTACTGGTCGCTCTTGCTGTCTGGCTGATCATTCGCTGCGTAAAAGGCTTCAAGGGCCTGCAGGAAAAGCGCGCCCCCAGTAACGTGAACACCTGGCTGTTTTAAGTATGCCGCTGAACTTCAGTCGTGGAAGCGCCATAGGCTGGCTGTGGCAGCGCCTGGCCAGCTGGCCGCTATCCCGCATCTGGCGCCTGGCCTACAGGGTAGGCCCTCTGATCTACCGCTTCAGCCGCCGCGAGCGCGACGTGACCCTGGCTAACCTCGGGGTCGTCTATCCTCAGCATGATAACGCCCAATCCGCCAAGCTTGCCCGGCAGAGCCTGCGCCATTCCACCGCGACCATGCTGGAACTGGGCCATGCCTGGATGGCGCCTCCCGCTCAGGTGGAGGCACATATTCTGGCCGTGCATGGGCGTGACAAACTCGACAGTGCCCGGGCCGAAGGACGTGGTGTCATCGTGCTCGCCCCGCATTTCGGAAACTGGGAAGTACTGAATTTCTGGCTGTCCAGCCACTTCCCGTTTACCGCCATGTATGAGCCTCCCAAGATAGCCGAACTTGACCCTGTAATTCGCCAGGGGCGCGAACGCATGGGTGCCCTGCTGGTGCCTACCAATCCACGCGGCGTGGCAGCGCTGCTCAAGGCGCTGAAGCGCTGTGAAGCAATTGGCATTCTGCCGGATCAGGAGCCCGACTGGGGCAGCGGCGTGTTTGCGCCTTTTTTCCAGCGTGATGCCTACACCGCCACCCTGCTGCCCAAGCTGGTGATGCGCACCCGCGCCCGGGTCGTGACAGGTGTTGCCAGGCGGCTTCCCGGCAAGGGCTTCGAGATTCACTTTCTGGATGCCGATGAGAGGGTCTACAGCGAAGACGAAGTCCAGTCTGCCACCGGCGTCAACGCCAGCGTAGAAGCAGCCATTGCCCTCGACCCTGCCCAGTATCAGTGGGAATACAAGCGCTACCGCAAGGTCGTCGAGGAACAGCAACAGCGCCCTGATTTCCGTAATTTCCGCCTTTATTAAACCTTATAACCACCGCCTGACCTGAGAGCCTTATATGTCCAATAGCCCTGTTGCCAACGATGATACCCGTACTCCTCAGGTTGTTTATGCGCTGTTTCTTGCCGGGCTGATCACCGCCAATATTACCCTGCTGATCGGCGTGATCATTGCCTATGTCTACCGCAAGGAGGCGGCCCCCTGGCTGCAGGACCACTACCGCTTTCTGATCCGCACCTTCTGGATCGGCAGCCTGTATTTCTGTATTGCTTTTGTCCTGAGCCTGGTTCTGGTGGGCTACCTGCTATGGCCGGTATTGGCCGTCTGGCTGGGCGTGCGTTGCGTGCTGGGATGGAAAGCGCTGCGCAATAACACGCCACCTGTCCGTCCCGCCAGCTGGTTATGGTAGACACTTCCTGCACGCCGTCACGGCTGGCCATAATCCTCGCGCAGCCAGTGGCGCAGGTCGCGCATGTGGCTCACCTCACCTGCCTGATCAAGCGCCTGGGGCCGCATACCCGGGATAAAGCCACGGGCTAGCCAGGGTGCCAGCAGCGCTGGGTCAGCGCTGACCACATGCACTGGCACAGCAAAGGTGGCCTCGGCCACGTTATCATCACCAGTGATCAGGGGAGCGGCCTGATGATCGCCCAGAATGATCAGCAGGGTATCGCTGTCCGCGACCCGCTCACTCCAGCGACCGGCCACCTCAACGGCATACGCAACCGAGCGCGCATAGTGATCGCGCACCTTTGCAAAGTCCTGCCATAGTTCATCCGGCGCCTCTCCGGCATTTTCCCAGCGATCGAATACCCTGCCATTGCCAATCTGCGACCAGTCTTCCAGCACCGGCAGAATCGGCGTCCAGGGCGCATGGCTGGAAATCAGCGCTAGCTGGGCAAATACCGGGGCATCACCCAGCAATTCTCGCGATGTATAGTCCAAGGTGTACTGGTCCGGCATGGTGACCCAGTTGAGCGGCGGCCCCGCGTAATCAAGATCCTTGGCCGCATGGATGGCATCAAAACCATAGGCACGCCCTTCCGGCCAGGCACGGGTAATCGCCGGCATCACCGCCAGGGTACGGTGCCCTGTGGTCTTGAAGTCATCGACCAGAGTGCCATGATCACTGTCCAGCATCAGCCGATACCACAGCTGATTATCCACTTTGCGTCCACTCAGGGCCGTTGCATGAGCAAGCCATGACTGCCCACCGCGAATCGGTGATTCCAGCCAGCCAGACGCCATCTGGATATCCTGCTCCCCCAGGCGCTGCTGGAGGCTATCCAGCCTGGGCAGAATCACCTCGGAATAGCGGCTGTCTTCCAGCGCGGCAGCGCCATAGGACTCGACAAAGGTCAGCAGTACGCGCTTGTCGGAAAGCCCCGGCAAGGGCTGCACCTCGATAGGCGAGTCTGTCAGGGTAGCGGTAAACTCCTGGCGCGCTGCATGGGTCTGGGTAAGCTGCTGCCACTGGAACATGGCGGTGTTGACCATTGGCACGCGGGCGGTCTCCACCAGCCGCTGACCGTTAAGCTCCAGAGTGATCAGCACGGCGCTGCCTGTTACCATGACGGCCGCCAGGATACCCGGCAGGCGCTTGAGAGGAAGTGGCTGGGGAAGTATCAGTAATCTTGCCAACACCACGAAAAGGCCTGTCAGCACCAATAGAGCCAGAAGTGTTACCAGTATGGCCGCCAACAAGCCAATATTGCCGACCATCAGTTCAAACACCGCACGTGCCAGGGGGATATCCAGGTAGCTATTGAATGAGCGCCCAAAGGCCAGATAGGTCGCCACATCACCCAGATTGAACAGAGTGATCACCAGCACGCTGAGCAACCAGGCCACTATCAGCAAGGTACGCCATCCCCCCCTGGGGAGCAGCAGAATCAACGGAACTGCCAACCAGGCCTCCCAGGCAATCAGACGCCCGCCAAGGTCCTCGAATCGCCACCACAGCGGCGCTACCAGGATGATATTCATTACCAGTGCGCTAACCCATAATCGACCCATAACGTTACCTATATTGAAATCTGACTGAAAAAGCACCGGTCAAGGAACCTGAAAGAGTACTGGAAATCCAAAAAATCATGTACTGTAATAACTCAACGTATAACTATTGTTGAATTTTTATCTGGTCATTGTCAGCAAGCCATCCAAAAGCGGCTTGATTGATGCCAGCATTATTTCTCCCCCTCAAGGAGCCACACAGTGCCTAACGACGCGTTCAAGGTTTCGAGGTTATTGGCCGTCCCATTCTGCAAAAGGATGCAATGGACTCTAGGCATGCTGCTGGCTCTGTTAAGCACCCAGGCGCTGACAGCCCCCACTTCAGCTGTGCAGCAGCAGTGGTACCAGGAACTGGCTGAACGCGCTCAAGACCTGGCAGAACAGCCTTTCACGCGGCCCGCCAATACCTTGCCTGACGCCCTGAGAGACATCAATTACGATACCTATCGACAGATCCGTTTTAACCCGCAACAGGCGTACTGGCAGGATGACAGCCGTTTTTCGCTGCAGCTGTTCCATAGCGGCTTTCTGTTTCAGCACCCGGTTGAGCTGCATGTCGTTGAAGAAGGTAACGCTACCCCGCTCACCTTCAAGCAGTCAGACTTTATCTATGAAGGCGCGGCCCAGACTCTTGAAGAGCAGGAATTGAGCGCTGCCGGACATGCCGGCTTTCGGCTACATTACCCGCTTAATACCCAGGCGCATGCAGATGAATTTGCCGTTTTTCTGGGGGCCAGCTACTTCCGCCTGGTGGGCCGTGATCAGGCTTACGGGCTTTCAACCCGAGGCATTGCCGTCGATACGGCCCTGCCACAGGGCGAAGAGTTTCCGGCCTTTCGTGAGTTCTGGCTGTTCAAGCCTGATCCAGACGATCCCAGCGTGCATATCATGGCCTTGCTTGACGGCCCTTCGCTGACCGGCGCCTATCATTTCGAACTGACCCCTGGCCACAGCACTCGGATGCGGGTCCAGGCGAGCCTGTTTGCGCGGGAAGACGTTGCAAAACTCGGGGTCGCTCCTTTGACCAGCATGTTTACCCATGGTGATATCAGCGACTCAGACACGGATGACTTTCGCCCTAACGTTCATGATTCCCAGGGGCTGCTGATCCACACCGGCGCTAAGGAGTGGATCTGGCGCCCGTTGAACAACCCGGCCAGCCTGCAGGTTTCCGCCTTTGTTGATGACAACCCCAAAGGCTTTGGTCTTATGCAACGGGAACGCGATTTTGATCATTATCTGGATCTGGAAGCCCAATACCACCGTCGTCCCAGCCAGTGGGTAGAGCCTCTGGAAGATTGGGGTCCGGGTCATGTGGAACTGGTGGAAATACCCACCCCGGATGAAACCCATGACAATATCGTCGCCTACTGGGTCTCGGATACTCCGTTTCTGGCCGGGGAGTCGCGCGAGCTTGACTATCGCACCCAGACCCTGCATCGCGCCCCGGATACCCACCGCCTGGCCAAAGTGGTGCGCAGCCGCCAGGGAGATGCCGGCGTGCCCGGTGAAGCAGACTCTGCCAGTGCCGGGCAGCGCCAGTGGATTGTTGATTTTGACGGTGGTGAACTGGCCACACTCAGCGCTGACCACCCGGTCGAGCTGCGACTGCAAAGCCAGCAGGAAGAGGCCGTTACCCTGGCACAGGTCAAGGCACTGCCTGACCAGCAGTGGCGAGCCACCTTCCGGATCGCGGAGACTACCCAGCCAGTCGATATTCGTCTGGCACTGACGCTGGAGGACCGCATTATCAGTGAAACCTGGAACCAGATTATTTCACCTGCCAAGGCGGTAAACGCTCCCGATGCCTAACAGCAGAATATCTGTTGAAATGCCCTGGCTACGCCTGCGCCGCTGGGGGCTGATGATCTGTGTACTGATCACCAGCCTTGCCGGTTCAGTCACGCTTTTGCATATCACTTCGTCTTTGCCGCTGACGGCTCGGCTCAGCCTGCTGGTCATCTTCGTGTTGACCTTCAGCTGGATAGCGCTGTCTTTCTGGAGCGCACTTGGCGGCTTCATACTGTGCTGGTGCCGTCGTGATCCTATCACCCTACAGCGGCTTGACCATCCAACAGCTGATATTACAGAGGGTATTTCCCGAACACGCACGGCAATGATCATGCCGATTTACCAGGAGCCGCCTGAACCCACCCTGGCCGGCCTGGAGGCCAGCTGCCGCTCCCTGTTGTCACACAAGGCGCAGCGCGATGATCACGCTAACCCTCAGTTAGATGTATTTATCCTCAGCGACACCCAGTGCCCCGAAGTAGCAGCCAGGGAGGCTCAGCATGTGGCGGCGCTCCAGCAGCGCCTGAAGGGGAAATTGAGCATTTACTATCGCCGGCGCGAGAATAACCATGGCCGCAAGGCAGGCAATATTGCCGATTTCTGCCGCCGCTGGGGCCGCCATTATGATTATTTCGTGGTGCTCGACGCCGACAGCATCATGGGCGGCGACACCGTTGTGAGGCTGATCGAAAAAATGCATGCCCAGCCAGCGGTGGGTCTGATCCAGAGTGTGCCGATTCCGGTTGGCCAGGTGACCCTGTTTGGGCGCATGGTGCAGTTCGCCGCCGCCCTTTACAGCCCCATGCTGGCCGCCGGGCAGAGTTTCTGGCAAGGCGATAGCGCCAATTACTGGGGGCACAATGCCATCGTCCGCACGCGCGCCTTTATGGCCAGCAGCGGGCTACCCAGCCTGCCCGGCAAACCACCGCTGGGCGGGGAGCTGCTCAGCCATGATTTTGTTGAAGCCGCCCTGTTGCGTCGTGATGGCTGGCAGGTATTACTCGACACCACAACTACCTGTACATTTCGGCCCACTAAAGCTGCGGACAGCTATGAATCCATGCCCAGCAACCTGCTGGACTTTGCCAAGCGCGACC
The DNA here is from genome assembly GCA_051748005.1 of Pseudomonadota bacterium. GTDB lineage: Bacteria > Pseudomonadota > Gammaproteobacteria > Pseudomonadales > Halomonadaceae > Vreelandella. The sequence goes on from JBNJGW010000007.1 coordinate 20,147, forward strand.
GCCGCTGGCTGCAGGGTAACCTGCAACACCTGCGCCTATTGGCTGGTTCAGGATTACACCCGCTGAGCCGCTGCCACTTTTTCTGCGGCGCCTCTGCCTACCTTTCATCTCCCCTGTGGCTGATGCTGTTGATCAGCTCCAGCATCATGATCGGCGTCAGCGCCTTGAACGGTGTCCCCACTCTGCACTCCCAGCCGCTGGCCCTGGGGCTTTTGGGCGTAACGCTGGGCATGCTGCTTGCCCCCAAACTGCTTGGCCTAATACTGGCGATGTGCCATACGCCGGCCGACTACGGGGGACGCTTGAGACTGCTAGTCAGTACCCTACTGGAAATTGTCTTCGCTGCTCTTTTGGCTCCGCTGATGATGGCCTGGCACAGCCTGTTTATTGGCGGTGTGCTGACAGGCCGCGCCGTTGAGTGGAACACCCAGCCTCGCGGTGAGCGCTCACTCAGCTGGAAAGAGGCCTGGCAGCCGACCAGCTGGATAACCCTTGCAGGTACAGCCTGGCTACTGCTGTTGATTGTTCTGTCGCCCTCAGCGGCTTTGTGGTTGACCCCGGCCTGGCTGGGGCTGATGGGTTCAACCCTGCTGGTAAAAGTCAGTAGCTACCCACTCGGCAAGCCACAGCAGCGGCGCTTGAGCCTGTGGCAAACGCCTTACCAGCAAAATGTCAGCGTCCTTGAGGCTTACCAGCACCATCTTGCACAGGCACTTGAATCACCTGCTTTGCAAGCGCTACCGCTCAGCCCCTTGCCTGCCGAACTGCCCGGAGAGATGCCGATACAGTCCTTTCAGCGTCATCTTCTCTCTGATGATGCTTTCTCAGCGCCACGCACCGAGGAGACCTACTGATGCCATCAAGGCTGTTCCATCAATGTTCCAGTGCCTTTGGCATCGCCCGCTCCCTGGTGATCTACTGGCGCCCCGGACGTCAGCAGGGCCTGCAGAACCTTTATCGGCCGTTTATCACACCAGGCGCACCCGCCTTTGATGTCGGCGCTCACCTGGGTGATCGCAGCGCCGCTTTTCAGGCGTTGGGGGCTCAAGTGGTCGCACTGGAACCCCAGCCGGGCCTGGCGCGCTGGTGCAGGCGCATGGTGGGCCAGAAGCTGACCCTGCTTCCCATGGCCGCCGGGCCAGCCGCCGGCACTGCAACTATTGCCATCAGCCCCAGCAACCCAACGGTATCGACCCTGGCCCATACCTGGCGCGAGCAGGTCAGCCAACACAACGCAGGTTTTGCCAGCGTCAACTGGAACACCCAACTATCAGTTGAGGTCACCACCCTGGATGCCCTGATTGCCACCTACGGGCTGCCCTGCTTTATCAAGATAGACGTTGAAGGCTTTGAAGCGGATGTACTGGCGGGCTTGAATCAGCCAGTGCCTGCCCTCTCCTTTGAATTTGTTGCCGGCACACTCGACGTCGGCCATGCCTGTATTCAACAGTTACGCCGACTGGGAGATTACCGTTTCAATGTGGTGGAAGGCGAGCAGCGGGTATTCCGCTGGCCACAATGGAAGACTGCCGACCAGACGGATGCCTGGTTTTCAGAAGGCGCCGACCACCTGAGCTCCGGGGATATCTATGCCTGCCAGGCTCATCATCCTGTCTGCAAGGATTCTTCTGATTGATATCTTTTTGTAGTACCTTGGTTAATAAAAAACATGGGCCAGATGATTTTTTCTGAGGAATACCAAGATGCACACTGACTGGTCATCACTGACCACGCTGGAACTTGCCGAAATGGCGCGCCGTTCGCCGATTGCCGTGGTGGTCATGGGCGCCACTGAGCAACACGGACATCATTTGCCGCTAGGCACGGACACCACCATTGGCCTGGGTCTTCAGGCCGCCATGCTGGCAGCACTGCCCCAGGAGCTGGATATTATCTGCCTGCCTGCGATCAGCGTAGGCGCCAGCGAAGAGCACAGCAGCTTTCCTGGCACCCTGAGCCTGCCCGCCCGCGTCGCCATTGATACCCTTGAAGCCTACGGTAATAGCGTCGCTAAGGCAGATATCCGGCGTCTGATGATCATCAACAGCCACGGCGGCAACAAGGCGGTGATGGATATCGCCGCCCTGGCACTGCGCAAGCGCCATGCCCTCCAGGTCATCAAGTCCACCTATACCCGCCTCCCCCCGCTGGAAGGCGCCCTTGATGCTGATGAACTGCGTCGCGGCCTGCATGGCGGTTTACTGGAAACAGCCATGATGCTGCACCTGGCGCCGGATCAGGTCAACATGGCGCGAGCCAGAAACGCCCTGTCGGAAAAACCCGCGGACAGTTCACTGCTCGACCAGGAAGGCGCTGCCGCCCTCGCCTGGCTGGCAGAAGACCTGGCTTACGACGGCATTGCAGGTAACGCCACTGGTGCAACCGCCGAACTGGGAAAGAAGCTTGTACATCACTACGGCCGCCAGCTGGCCAAAGTCGTACAGGAAGCTGCTGCTCGGCCCCTGCCAGCGACCTCGTAAGCTGTTTTCTTCCAGAACCGTTTTCCCGTTCAGAATACCCGGCACCCTAGTGCCGGGTATCGATGGCCGTTCACCGATCAGGAAGCGCCTTGTGCAATACATCCTGAAGATAATGACCGCCGCGCTGGGCCTTGGCCATCAGATAGCGCTGATTATGATCATTGACGCTGCCATAGAGCGCCTGGCGGGAGACGATTTCGATGCCCCCTTCCTGCAGGGCCGCCATCTTGAGCGGGTTGTTGGTCAATAGCTGCACCTGGCCAATGCCCAGCGAACGCAGCATATCCACTGCCACGCTGTACTGGCGCTCGTCATCGCCAAAGCCCAGCACCTGATCGGCATCCACGGTATCCAGGCCGCCATCCTGCAACGTGTAGGCGCGCAGCTTGTTGGCCAGGCCAATCCCTCGCCCTTCCTGAGCCAGGTATAACAGCACTCCGCCGCCCATGGCGTTGATATCCGCCACGGCATTGCGCAACTGTTCACCGCAATCGCAGCGCAGGCTGCCAAACAGATCTCCCGTCAGGCAGGCGGAATGCAGGCGCACCGGCACAGGCTCCTGACTGCCCTCAGCGTCGCCAATCACTACCGCCACATGCTCACGCATGCCGTCCGGCTCACGAAACAGCACAAAGCGTGACTGCTGGGCAGTTTCCAGCGGAATCTCTGCTTCGCTGACCCGCTTGAGCATTCCCGGCGCGCCGAGAATGGCCCGCTGGGCATCCTCGGCGGAAAGGCTCAACAGTTCACCACGCGACAGGCGCTGATCAATCTCGGCTTCCTGCTCACTGGCAATATCGGCACACAGCGCGGCAGGCAGCAGCAAGGCACGGCGCATCAATGCCAGGGCACCGCGCTCCCCCGGCCCGGCCGGCATCAAGCCGCTCAGACGGGCAGACTTTTCCGGATGCTTGGCCACTGCCAGCCGGTACAGATCCGCCGCATCAGTATCGCTGCTCAGCGGCAGGATAGCCGCCTCTGCACTGATCGAGTGACCCAGTGCTGCCAGACGATGGCGGGTCAGCACCATGGCTGGTCGGGAACCGGCCAGCGCAGCCAGCTCCGAAAGGGATTCACTGTTTTCAAGCGCCTGCACCAACAGGCGGCACTGGGGCGTCACAATGACAACCGGCAACCCTCGGCGAAGATCAAAAATGGCGCGTTCAATATGGTACATAATGACTTCCTCACTTATGGCTCAGGGGATAGGCGGTACTTGCATGGGTTTCAGCAGCGCCGCATGATGAGGCGACTTAAGCTGCGAGGAGGCGCTATGCCTGCTGAAGATCAAGGGGTATCGGCTCATCAGGAGCCACTGGAACCGAGCAGGGCGTGGGAATGGCTGCTGGCGTTGCGCCACGGCACTGACGTTGCCCAGGGGCCGCTGACGGCCAGTGCGGACGGCCGCTGGCACAGCACCTGCCCGGTAACGCCGGACGCCAGCGAATTGCTCGACTGCTGGATGCCGCTGGTGACACCAAGACCTTGGGTGATTGCCCAGCTCGGGCAAAGCATGGATGGACGAATTGCCACTGAAAGCGGGCATTCCCATTACATCAATGGCCATGAAAGCCTGGTGCATCTGCACCGTCTGCGGGCCATGTGTGATGCCGTGATCGTCGGCGCCGGAACCGCCTGCGCGGATAACCCACAGCTTACCGTTCGACATGTCAGTGGCCAGCACCCCCTGCGGGTGGTGCTTGACCCGCGCGGACGAGTACCTGAAGACCTCGCGCTGATGAGTGATCCCAAAGCCGCCACTTTGCACTTGATCGGCCCTGACATGGAGTTGCCCGCTCCTGCGGCGCACGTCAGCCGCCAACGGCTTGACGTCAATACCCTGGGGCAGTTTATGCCCCAGGCGGTGATCGAGACGCTGGCCCGCCGGGGCTATCGACGCATCCTGGTGGAAGGTGGCGGCATCACGGTGTCGCAGTTTATCGACGCAGGCTGTGTTGACCGTTTGCACCTGCTGGTGGCGCCATTGCTGATTGGCTCCGGTCGTCCCGGACTTGTTCTGCCGCCCATCAATACCCTGGAAACAGCCCTGCGCCCCACGGCACGGCGTTTCCGCCTTGGCGACGACACCCTTTTCGACCTTGACCTGAACCGCACCTGAATTATCAGGAGCGGCCTGGCCGCGGCGTTTAAAGGCCACCACCAGCCCGGGCAGGGCTGCCAGCAGCACCATCAGCCCATAAGCCAGTGACACCGCCACCCCCTGGCTGGGTGCCATGCCTACCCAGACCCAGACGCTGGCAGCGGTGCCTTCACGCACGCCCCAACCTGCCACCGTGAAAGGTACCAGCATGGCCAGCAGCAAGGCCGGTGCCAGGGCCAGCAGCTGGCTGGCGGGCATTTCCACCCCAATGGCACGCGCCGCACACAGCATCACCAGGGCATAGCTGAACACCACCAGCAGGGAAGTTCCCAGCTGCCAGCCCCAGATGCGCCGCTGGAGCAACCCACGTTGAATGTCCAGCTTGAGGGGTGTGACCCAGCGCAGCCAGCGGGCCACCTTTGGCCAGCGCTGACAAATAAGAGCAGTAAACCTCAGCGCCGACCAGAACCCAGCGCCGGCCACCAGCAGTGCAGAAGCCAGCAGCAGGTATCCGCTGGCGCCAAGCGTTTTATGCCATAGCGGCGAACTGACCAGCGCCAGCACGGTGAGCAGAGCCACAGCTATTTGCCCGGAGGCGCGTTCGATGATCACTGCTCGCCAGGCGCTACCTTTTGCCGCAGGGGTCTGGTGAGCATGGCGCAGGGCACGACCGGCATCGCCCAGCACCCCACCCGGCAACACCTGATTAATGAACTGGGCCAAGTAATACTCCCCCAGGGCGTAGCGGAATCTCAGCGGCACACCAATCAGGCCAGCGGTCAGCCGCCAGCGCCAGGCACACAGCATCATCTGCACCACGCTGATGGCCAGCCCCAGTACCAGCCAGGGCAGCGAAAAACCTTGCACCTCACTGGCCACTGCCAGTGGGTCCAGCCACAGCACTACTGCCAGCAGCACGATGGCGCTGACGGCAATACGCAGCATGGCTGGACGGCGGATCATGCCGTTGCACCTGCTAAAGGCGGCGTCGCAAACAGGTCCCGGTGCGCCACACGGGCACCAAGCTGCCCTGCCTCAACGGCTTGCAGACGCTGCGCGCACCAGCTATCAATCTGTGCGGCAGTATCAGGAGACTGCTCACGGGCGGCCTCTGCCCAGCCTTGAATCAGCTGAGTCAGCAGCGCACGGTGCGCCTGATTGCCGGCCTCTAGCTGCCAGGGTGTACTGGCTTCTTCCACGGCAAAACCGGCTGCCTGCAAGCAAGCCAACAAGACCCCGTGGGCCTGCCCGCCCAGGGCCGCCCCAAGACCTTTATCGCGCTGCTGATGGGCCACAAAGCGTTCAAGCATGGCGTCGTCTTGCGGCTGCTGGCAGCAGTTGCCTGCAGCATCGGTCAGATGCCAGTCACCGGTCACACTCAATGCCACCAGCAGCGCCTGTTGATGGCTGGCGCAGCCATCCACCAACTGTTCAATCCATTCCCTGGAGACCAGGTCAATTAATGCGGATGCAGCGATCAGATGTGCCTCTTGCGGCCAGCGCGCGGTCAGCTCACTCAGCGAGAAGCAGGCTGTCTGCAGAGTGATCGGCTGTCCGTTGGCATCGCGTAGCATGCCACCCCGCTGACGGGCCTGGCTAAGCAGTTGGGGGTCATGATCCACTAGAAGCCAATGCTGCGGCCCCGGCCAGCGCCTGGCCAGAAAGCACAGGTTACTGCCGCGACCACAGCCCAGGTCCACCAGACGTGGGGCCTGGGTAGTCGCCTTGAGCCAGTCAGCGGCAAAGCCTGCCAGCCGCTGGCTGCGCGCCTCCACATCCAGCGGCTCGCGCAGAGCCAGCCAATCAGCCTCGAAACGGCTGCCAGCAGGCATGGCCAGGGCGGCGGCAAATGCCTGAGCGGCGTCCTGCCAGCTGGACAGCTGCTGACGGGTAGCGTCGGCACCCTGAGTCAGAGATTTACGTAATGCAGAATCTTCCAGGAAACGCTCGATGGCGGCGCTAAGTGCGTCAACATCTCCCGGCGGCACCGCAATGCCTGCCCCTTCTGGCAGGGTATCCGCCAGGGCGCCGCCGGTCGTGGTAATCACCGGCAGGCCATGGGCCAGTGCCTCGCTGACGACCATACCATAGCCTTCATACCAGGAGGGCAGCACCAGCACATCGGCACTTTGATACGCCGCTTCCAGCTGGGTCTGATCACACTCACCGGGCAACCGGAAACGCTCATTCAGGCCATGCTGATCGACCAGGGTAGCCACCCTGTCAGCAAAGGCCGGATCGCGGCTCAGGCTGCCATAGCAGTCACACTGCCAATCCAGATGCGGGAGTCGACCCAACGCCTCCACCAGCAGATCCTGGCCTTTGCGCGGCGTCAAGGTCGCCACACATAGAAGCGTCAAGGTTGAAGATGGCTTGGAACGCCGAGCTACACCAGGCTCTGCAACGGGCGTCACGCCGGGTTCCACTACGCTGATGGCCGGCAGGGATACCTGATAATTTGCCGCTAACGCCTTCAAGCGCCGCTGGGTAAACGCACTGGTGACAATGACCTGCCTGACATTGGCCAGTCCATCAAGCTCCTGACGATGAAAACGCGCCTGCTCATCGCCACTCAGCCCTCGCTCATCGCCCAGCGGGTGATGCACCAGAGCGGTGATTGAAAGCCGTGACTGATGACGTTTGATGACCTCAGGCAGACCACCCATGGCCAGGCCATCGATAATTACCGGATGGCTTTCCGGCAGTTGGGCAAGGGCAGTATCCAGCGCCTGACGCGCCACCCTGTCAGCATCGGGAAAGCGCCCATCGAGGCCTATCACCTCAATGTCCCAGCCCTGCTTGCGCAACTCGGCGACTATCTGGGCGTCGTACAGATACCCCCCGGTGCGCTGGTCCGGCGACCCCGCCACCATCAGCGTCAAGCACTGGCTCACAGCGCCCCCTCGAAGCTGGCCCAGGCGATATGTGATTCGTTCAGTTTGACCTCAATGCGCTCAATGCCTTTGGCGGTTTCTCCCAGGGTACCGGCCTTGATGGCCTCCGCCAGGCGCTCGAAAATCACCTTGGCCATAAACTCGGTGGTGGTATTTTGGCCAGCAAATTCCTCTACTTCATCCAGGTTGCAATAGTTGTACTTGGCCAGAATGGCTTTCAGGGCATCGCTGGCCAGGCCGATATCAATCACCAGGTTGTCGCTATCCAGCGCTGAGCGCTGAAAGGCCACGTCCACCACATAGGTGGCCCCATGCATGTTCTGCGCTGGGCCAAACACCTCACCCTTGAAACTATGGGCAATCATCAAATGGTCACGCACACTCAGGCGGTACATAAAAGCTCCTTTTCATTCAATTAATAAACAATACGCTGGCAAAGCACCTGGCTACCCGCAGCAAACAGGCTGGGGGCTTCTTCAGGCAGTTTGACAAAGGGGGTTTCACCGCTGATCAGGACATCCAGACGTGAGTCTTCCAACAGGCGCAGGGCGAGTTGCAGGCGGCGGGCGTAATCCCAGCGCGGCTGCTGATGGGGTGGCAACTGCCCGACCTGACTGGCCCGGAGTGTCAGACGCCGGGAATGAAAAGCGCCTCCCAGGGGTACGCTGACATTGCCATCACCGAACCAGCTCATTTCGATAATCCGCCCTTCCATGCCCGCTAGCGTCAGCGCCGTGGCAAGCCCATCGGCGTGGCCGCTGGCATGGATCACCAGATCCTGATCATCAGCCGCCTGCTCTGGCGTACAGAAACTTACCCCTAGGGCATCCGCCAGGGCTTGGCGGGCAGGGTTGATATCAATCAACTGTACCTCGGTGCCAATAATCCGCTGGCACAGGTAGGCCACCAGGGCACCGACCACACCTGCGCCTATAATAGTGATGCGTTCCCCCGGCAGCGGGCTGGCATCCCAGACGCCATTGATCGCCGTTTCCATATTCGCCGCCAGCACGGCGCGGCTGGCAGGCGTTGCCGTCGGCACCGGCTGCACCGCACTGATCGGCACCTGATAACGATCCTGATGGGGAAACAGGCAGAATACCGTCTGATCGATCAAGTCTTCAGGGCCCTTGATCACCTTGCCTACACTGCTATAGCCATATTTGACCGGGGCGGGAAATTCACCCTGCTGAAAGGGCGCGCGCATGCGCCGATGTTCCGATTCAGGCACTCGCCCGTGAAACACCAGCGCCTCGGTGCCACGACTGATAGCGCTGTACAAGGTTTGCACCTCAACGCAGGAAGTATCATCAGCGGCCATAGGTGGCAGGCTTTCTTCACGCAGTTCGGCAACGCCTGGCCGGGTCAGCCAGAATGAGGTAGCCCTTTGAAATGTGGTCCTTTGGTGAGACATAGACATCATCCCTGGATTGGATCGCTAATGTGAGTAACCAACATTAATAGACACTAACACTCGACAGCCACAACTTCTTCTACAAGAATGTTACATACTGCTAGCTTTGCACCACTTTGCGCTTTTGACAACTTTTCTGTGGTAATAATGCGTGCCCCAGGATTCAGGGAGGTTTCATGACCATCTATCGCAAGGCCCAGCGGACAGGCCACCATACCGCTGCGCTGTTTACCTTATCGGAAGTCTCTCTTGGTGCACTACTGCTGGTGATCCTGGGCGCCAGCCTGCCTCGGCTGCTCAGCTCCCTGCTCGCCTGGGGGCTGGCTTTTGGCCTCTATACCCTGGTCGCGGGGCTGGTCATGGCGTTCTGGTCGGGCGGCTCCTTGGGCTGGGCCAATCGGGTCACGCTACTGCGGGCGGTATTGGTCGCCATTGTCGCTGCAGGTGTCTGGATGCCCCTGTCGCCACTCGGCCACTGGCAGTGGCTGGGGGTCGCTCTGATCGCCCTGCTGCTGGATGGCGTGGACGGTTGGGTGGCCCGGCGCACCGGTTCGCAAACCGCCTTTGGGGCGCGTTTTGACATGGAGCTGGACGCCCTGCTGATTCTGCTGCTGTGTGTTGGCGTGATGCTGAAAACCCCGGCAGGCCCCTGGGTGCTGCTGATCGGCGCCATGCGCTACGCTTTTGTGGCAGCAGGCATGCGTTACCCCTGGCTGCAGGCGGCCCTGTATGACAGCCTGCGCCGCAAGGCGGTGTGCGTCTGGCAGATTGCCGCCCTGCTGTTGGCCCTGACGCCCTGGGCATCTGGGTTGGCGGCGTTACTGCTGGCGCTTAGCGCCCTGATCGTGCTGGTCTATTCGTTCGGCGTGGATACCCTCTGGCTGTATCGCCAGCATGGCCCAAGGCGTCGCTAGGCGGTTGGCACATTCCCTGCATGAGTAACGTTTATTACTCGAAAGACAATCACCAGTAGACAATGACTCTGCGGGAGCTATGCCTTGATGCCTTTTACTCCATCGCGTATTACCCCTCTTGATGCCGCTGCCTTTGATCAGCGGGCAGGCACTCACCTGAAAGTACTCTATGGCCCGCGCGCCGATGAGGTATTGCGCCGCCTGCACACCCTGCTTGAGCATCAGGCGCCCAGCTTTCCTGCACACACGGATGCACCCTTATGGAGCGAAAAGGATCAATGGTTGATCAGCTACGGCAGTAGCCTGCAGGACGCCGACACCCCACCGCTGACGGTATTGAAAACCTTTCTTGACCAGCACCTGGCGGAGACCTTCAGCGGAGTGCATTTACTGCCCTTTTTCCCATGGAGCAGCGACGACGGTTTCTCGGTCATTCATTACCGCGAGGTCGACCCGACCCTGGGCGACTGGCCCCAGGTACGCGAGCTGGCCCAGTATGGCGACCTGGCCGTGGACCTGGTGCTGAACCATGTATCACGGGAATCGCTATGGTTTGTCGACTACCTGACCGGCAGCCAGCCCGGGCGCGACTATTTTCATGAGATGGACCCACAAACCGACGTTTCCGCCGTAGTGCGGCCCCGCAGCTCCCCGCTGCTGGTGCCGGTAGCCACCCGGCGGGGCACCCGCTATCTATGGGCAACATTCTCGGATGACCAGATTGATCTCAACTTTGAAAACCCGGACGTACTGCTCGAGTTTATCGGCATCCTGCTGTTTTACCTCCAGCAGGGCGCGCGGATCATTCGTCTGGATGCAATCGCCTATCTGTGGAAAAAGGTCGGTACTGACTGCATTCATCTGCCGGAAACCCATGAAGTAGTGCGCCTGCTGCGGACGGTGGTTGATCATGTGGCCCCTGGCACCCTGCTGCTGACCGAAACCAATGTGCCCCACAGCGAGAATATCAGCTATTTCGGCCTGGAAAGGGTTGCCCCTGATACGCCGCCGGATGAAGCCCATCTGGTGTATCAGTTCCCGCTCCCCCCGCTGCTGCTGCATAGCCTGACCAGCGGCGAAGCGGGCACCCTGGCCAGCTGGCTGAAAAGTCTGCCCGAGCTGCCTCCCGGCTGTAGTTTCCTCAACTTCACCGCCAGCCATGACGGTATCGGCGTGCGTCCGCTGGAAGGCTGGCTGGAACCCCATGAGGTGGAAGCACTGACCGAACTGATGCACCGCTTTGGAGGTTTTGTCAGCATGCGCCGCCAGCCGGACGGTAGCGACAGCCCCTACGAAATCAATATCACCTGGTTTGATGCCATGAAGGGGACACGCCGGGGGCCTGATCACTGGCAGGTGCCACGCTTTCTGTGTGGACAGCAGCTGATGCTTGGCCTGCAGGGCATTCCGGCCATGTATATCCATACCCTGACCGGCACCCTGAACGACCTGGAAGGTGTGGAGCGCAGCGGTCGTTTGCGCTCGATCAACCGGCGCCGCTGGCAGCGCGATGAGCTGGAGCGCTTACTGGCAACCACCCGCACCTCCACTCATGATACCTTTGCTGCCCTGAAGCAGCTGCTGGCCGTGCGCCGCAATGAGCCCTGTTTTCACCCGGATGCCGGCCAGCGGGTACTGGAAACCCCGGCGACCCTGTTAGCCTTTGAGCGCGGCCCCTTGCATAACGGTAGACGCCTGCTGGCTGTTCATAACGTCACTGACATGCCCCAGCCGCTTGACGCCCTGGAACACACACTGGCTGACCACCGCTGGCAGGATATTGTCACCAAAGAGGCATGGCCAAAGAGACTGACCACGCTGGACCCCTACGACGTATTGTGGCTGGTGACTGAAGGTGATGGATCCTAGGGCGTCCGGGATCTGTCGTTATCCGCCTCTACCGCTGCATACATACGTGCTGCCAGGTCAGGGATGGCAGCACGTACTCGGTTCCAGCTGGGAATAAAGGGCCGCTCGCCGGGGTTATCCAGAAAGGCATTACCAGCTTCCAGCAAGTTGGCCGCAAACAGCTCCACCGCCCGCTCTTCGGCGTGGCGGTCCAGGCTCAGGCCGTTCATCACCGCATCGTGGTCGTAGGCTTCAATCAGATCCAGTGCCAGGCGATAGTAGGTCGCCTTCAGGGTACGAAAGCCCTCGGCGCTGAAGGTCACGCCCTGGGTCGCTAGCTTGCGATACAGCGCCTTGGCAATATCCAGGCTCATCCGGTTCAGCCCAGCCGCCGCGTTTTCTTCCGATACCGGCTGATGCTTGTGATCATAGGCATCGGCCAGATCCACCTGGCACAGCCGTTTGGTGGAATAATTACGATGCACCTCGGACAGTACGCCAATCTCCAGCCCCCAGTCTGCGGGTATACGAATACCCTCCAGCACCTCGGTGCGCATCGAAAACTCCCCTGACAGCGCGTAGCGATAGCTGTCCAGATAATTCAGGTAGGGCAAGGGGCCGTGAATCTGCTTGAGCGCACGTAGCAGCGGCGTCACCATCAGCCGGGAGACTCGCCCGTTGAGCTTGCCTTCAGCGATGCGCGGGTAATACCCCTTACAGAACTCATAGTTGAAATGCGGATGCGCCACCGGGTAGAACAACCGCGCCAGCAGGCTGCGGTCATAGGTAAGGATATCGCAGTCGTGCAGCCCCACCACAGCGCTGCGCCCCGACGCCTGCACAAAGCCAGCGCAGAACCAGACGTTACGCCCCTTGCCCGGCTGCAGTGGCGATAAACCCTGGGCTTCCAGCTCGCTATCCAGGGCTTTCAGGCGCGGCCCATCGTTCCACAGAATCCGGTGACGCTGAGGCAGGCGGGAAAAGAATTCGCGGGCATGCTGAAACTGCTCGCGGTCGGCCTGATCCAGCCCGATCACCACTTCTGCCAGATAAGGCACCTTGGCGATTTCCTCGACAATATGCGCAAGCGCCGGGCCTTCCAGCTCGGAATACAGCGATGGCAGGATCAGGCTCATCGGGCGGCGCCGGGAAAACCGCACCAGATCGGCTTCCAGGGCTTCAACGGGGCGATGGGTCAGGTTATGAAAATCAGTGATGATACCGTTCTGATGGAAATCACTCATGGCGTCAGCTCCGCAAGCGTGTGGGTGTAGGCATAGGTCGAGGGGGAAGTAGCCGCCGGGGTTAACCGGCGGTCAGCTCGCCCCCACCAGTACTCCACGCCCTCTGCCCAGCCTTTGGGGCCTGCCGCGGCTGTGCGGTAAAGCGCCGTCTGGCGGGGCTCCACCGGCAAGCCGTGGCAGCCCTGAATCACCACCGCCTGGTCAACGGCTTCCAGCATGGCAATATCGTTGGGGCCATCGCCCAGCGCCAACGTCAATGGGGTGACGCCGCGCAGGGCAGCATAGCGTTCGATCATCCAGCTGACCGCATTGCCCTTGTGGGATTTACCGGTGACATGCCAGAAGCGCCCGCCCTGCACCAGTTGCAGATCATCACCGGCCAGGCTGACGCGAAACGTTTCCAGCCCCGCCTCACTGCCCTCCCAGACCAGCGGTTCACTGCCTTCGCGCATCCGCGCCAGCCGCGCCTCCGGGTCACTCAGACCGGTATAGGTGCTCAGCTCATCCAGGGTCATTTCGCTCATCGCAGTAAAACTAACGCCTGACGCTTCTTTCAGGCGCTCGCGCCATACCCGCAGGCGCTGGCGGATAAAGCCGATATCCACCCCCAGCGTCTTGATCACCAACCCATCGCTGCCCGCCTGGCGTTCAAGCCCGGAATGGCACCAGCTTGATGGCAGGCCGACGACTGCGCCGTTTTCAGCAATGAAGGGCAGGTCCTCAAGCCCCAGCGCCTTACGCAGGCTCAGCAGCTCGCTACGGGTCTTGCTGGTAACGGGAATCACTGGGATGCCCAGCTGGTAGAGGCGCGCCAGCCAGGGGGCAGCCGGTGCCCAGTCATAGCTGTGATGATCCAGAAGGGAACCATCCAGGTCGGTAAACAGCACCCTTGGCCTGGACGCGGTACTGTCTTGCGCTACATCGACAACCGCTTCCGCCTTATCATCCGGGAAGCGACGGCCATCATGCTTGATCGAATCGGGTTTCAAAGACATACACCACCTGCAGCAAGGAGTCTCCCCCAGAGCTAGCACTTTACGTGCCAACACGGCCCATGACCCGGCGACGGCGCCTGCCTGGGAAGCTTGCCTCCAGTTGGTACGCTCTGTGACAGGGCAGGCAAAAAACAAGGAGGCTTGCGGCGCACCAAAAAAGTGCAATCCGAACTGAGCGCGTCGGACATAACGCCCCCGCTCTGATTTTAATGTCCACCCTGCGTTTTTGCAGCGCAGCATGTTAACCTAAAGTCTATCGACAAATGACGGCACTATGGACAAGGCCCTGACGTCTGGGTGATCCCCAGCGATGAAGACGGATCAATTACCCATGAAACCCGCCACTGCCTGGAGTCTTACTGATGAGTTCTTCCGCTGAACAGCCACAAACCATTCTGCTGGTGCCCACCGGTGAAGGCGCCGGGTTAACCTCTGCCTGTCTGGGGTTGATTCAGGCCCTCGACACTATTGGCCTGAAAGCAGGCTTTTTAAAGCCCTTCATGCAGGATGAACTCAACGGCCCGGGGCTTGACCGCTCAACCGCCCTGGTATCGCGGACCCTTAACGTCCGTCCACCGGCACCGATTCCTCAGGCGCACCTTGAGCGCCTGCTGCGCGATGATCATATCGACGACCTGATGGAAGAGGTGATTGAACGCCTGGAGCAGGTGACCCAGCAGGCCCAGCGCGATGCTTTGCCGCTTGATCTTGTCGTCGTCGAGGGCGTGGTGCCTACCCCGCATACTACTTACGCCACCCAGGCCAATGCCCAGCTGGCCCATGCGCTGAATGCGCGCATCATTCTGGTCGGCACCGGTGACCTGAACGCCCCCCAGGCGCTGGCTGAAGAGCTGGATATGCATGCCAGAAGCTTTGGTGGCATCAGCTCAGCCCGCACCCTGGGCTGCATTCTGATGCGCATGCGCAATCTTCCCTATGGGGCGGAAGACGATGACCTGTCTGCGGCCCCTGGTACCATCAAACCCCAGCTGGAAGAGCCCGTTCTTGAAGAGTTACGCCGCTATTCGCCGTCACTGGCCACCGAGCGCTTTCATCTGATTGGCGTGGTCCCTTACAGCAAGGCACTGAGCGCACCGCGCACCTTGGATATCGCCCGCGCCCTGAACGCCCGCCTGCTGAACGAAGGCGACGCCAGCCAGCGTCGGGTGCTCACCACCAGCCTGTGCGCCCGCAGTGCCGCCAATGCCTTGCATATCTTCCAGCCCGGCAGCCTGATCGTGACCTCGGGTGACCGTGATGATGTGATACTCGCCGCCGCCCTGGCCACCATGAACGGCACCCGGCTCGCCGGCGTGCTGCTGACCAACGGCTACATGCCCAATGACAAGATGATCGACCTTTGCCGCCCGGCCCTGGCTACCGGCCTGCCAGTGCTGGAAGTGGATACCGATAGTCTGACGACCGCCACCCACCTGAGCCAGCTGAGCCATGAAATCCCCACCGATGATCTCGAGCGCGCCGAACGGGTGGCCCGCTTTGTCTCCGCTCATATCGATCTGGAATGGCTAAAGGAACACGTCAGCCGAGGCTATACACGCCGCCTGTCGCCGTCGGCGTTTCGCCATCAGCTGGTCAAGCTGGCCATGCAGGCGCAAAAACGTATCGTGCTACCGGAAGGCAATGAACCGCGGACAATTGAAGCCGCCATTATCTGTGAGCGGCGCGGCATTGCCCGCTGCGTGCTGCTGGGTAATCGTGAGGAAATCGAAACCGTTGCCCGGCATCGCGGTCTGACGCTGCCAGACTCCTTAGCCATTATCGACCCGGAAAGTACCCGCGCAGATTACATAGCACCCATGGTGACCCTGCGCCGAGACAAGCTGAATGAGATTACTGCCGATGCCCAGCTGCATGACAATGTGGTGCTGGGCACCATGATGCTGCAGCTGGGCGAAGTCGATGGCCTGGTCTCGGGGGCTGTGCATACCACTGCCAATACGGTGCGCCCGGCCTTTCAGCTGATCAAGACAGCGCCTGAGTATCAGCAGGTATCCTCGATCTTTTTCATGCTGCTGCCCGAGCAGGTGGTAATCTACGGCGATTGCGCGGTCAACCCCGACCCGGATGCCGAGACCCTGGCGGAAATCGCCATTCAGAGCGCGCGTTCCGCTGAGGCCTTTGGCATTGAGCCACGGGTGGCCATGATCAGCTATTCCACCGGGGATTCCGGCACGGGGGCAGACGTCGATAAAGTGCGCGAAGCCACGCGGATTGCCCAGCAACGTGCCCCCCATCTGGCGATTGATGGCCCGCTGCAGTACGACGCCGCAGCCATTGAAAGCGTTGGCAGGCAGAAGGCACCGGATTCACCGGTGGCCGGCCAGGCCACGGTGTTTATCTTCCCGGACCTGAACACCGGCAACACCACCTACAAGGCCGTGCAGCGTAGTGCCCGGGTAGTCAGCGTTGGCCCCATGCTACAAGGCTTAAACAAGCCGGTGAATGACCTTTCAAGGGGCGCTCTGGTTGACGATATTGTCTATACCATTGCCCTGACCGCCATTCAGTCGGCTCAACAGGAAAGCTGATCAGGCTTTGGCAGGGCAATATTCGGAGCATCCGTAAACAGGGCGTCAAATTCATCAAGCATGGCGAAGTAGGCTGGCCGCACCACGCCGACCTTACTGGCATCCGCTACCAGCCAGCGCTGCATGGCAGTGGCGATAGCTGCCCGCTTGGGGGCAACTTCGTGGAAATGAAAGCAGCTGACCCCGCGCTGGGCATCAATACCGGCTGCCGAAATCAACGCCTTGTTAATGCCCAGCCCTTCAATTCTGGCCGCCATGGTATCGCTTCCAAAGGATTGTGAGGCCGGGTAATACAGCCCGCCCAGCAGCACCAGGCGGACATTGCTCAGCGGAGCGACGGCATTGGCTACATTCAACGCATAGGTCACAACGGTCAATTCACTGAAGCGCTGCAACAGGCCTAGCAGAGGTATCAGGGTGGAGCCGCAATCAATAAACAACGTATCGCCGTCCTCGATCTGCTCAACAACACGCTGGCACAGCGCTTTTTTGGCCGGGTAACGGCTGGCCTCCTGTTCGGCCACATCATAGGCGGGCGCCATGCTGCCATTCAGCAACAGGCGCCCACCCAGTAGGTGAATTTCCTGCTGTTCGCCTTCCTGGCGGGCCAGATCACGGCGAATGGTCATCTCCGACACCTCGCAAAGGGTGGCGGCCTCACGCAGATGCACCACCCTTCCTTGCGACAGGATATCGTGAAGCTTTTCCAACCGTGCAGCACAGCGCCCCTTCATGCTCTTCTCCCATAAAAATGCCTTTATCTGGTCATCTATTGTGCGTCCGGCCTCTCATCAGCGCCAGCATGCCAATAGTAGTAAAAACAGCTCAACGTTTTTTTTGCATGATGGATAAATACTTAGCACCACCATGGCCTCTGTTGGCAAATACTGGCCCTAGCGTTGATGTCACTATCATTGCAAAATAGCGTTTTAGAAATAACAATTAATGTGATTTTTTTAACAAAACACTGTGCTGCCACCGAGTGCAGACGCTTTTTTCCAACGCTGAGGCTTTTATGAACTCTTCTTACCCACGTCGTCTGACCACCCTGGGTACTGGCACCCTTCTGGCATGCGCGGCTGTTTTACCCCAGGCCCAGGCCAGCACGCCGCTATGGTCGTTTGCCAATGTCTCGGCCAATTATCTTGACTGGTCAGGCGGCACTGAATCTCGCACTGCCAGCAATGCAGCCAAGGGCGATTTCGTCTACCTTGAACTGGAAGGCGGGCTGGGCTATGAGTGGGGGGAGTTCTACGGCTTTTTCGACTTTGAAAACCCTACTAATGACCAGTTTGATGCCCCCAGTGGTGGTAAGGATAATTTCCGCACGGCGGGCAAGGTCACCTCGCATATTTACCTCGGCGACAGCCCTTTCTCGGTCTATGCCCATCTCTATGATTTCCGCGATTACGGCTACAACGCTCGGGAACAGGATCAGATCCTCGGCCTGGGGTATCGCACCACTTTCGCCAATGGTTTATGGTTCAAGCCTTTTCTGGGGGCAGCGCGGGTACAAAGCGATGGCTATACCGGCATGAACGGCTTTATGGCGGGTTGGGTAGCAGGCTACGACTTCACCGTCACAGGCCAGAACTTTAGCGTGACCAACTGGCACGAGCAGACCTTTGGCCGCGATGACGACTACCTGAACCAGAACTATGTGAACGGCAAGGCCGACAGTGTCGGCACCAACGGTGCTATCAGCCTGTGGTGGCATCCTGTTGATCTGATCACCACCGGCATCCAGTATCGCTACTCCGATGAAAAGCTGGGCACGCCGGATAACTACCAGAATGCCATGATCTATACCGTCAAACTCAACCTGCTGTAGCCAGCATCCGATAGATAACAGCCACCACAACCCAGTGACGACGCGACGCCAAGGGGCATAAGATGACACTGATAATGAGCCTGGTAGGGATGATCACCCTGGTGACCATTGCCTTGATATTTTCCTATGACCGCAAGTCGATCCGCTTGCGTACCGTGCTGGGTGCCTTTGCCATTCAGGCCGGTATTGGTGCTTTCGTACTTTACGTGCCCTTCGGACAGGCAGTGCTGCAGACGATTTCAGCCGGCGTCAGCCAAGTAGTTGAATACGCTAACGATGGCATCGGATTTCTGTTTGGCGGCCTGGCTGATGTGGATAACGTCGGCTTTGTGTTTGCCATTAAAGTCCTGCCGGTGATTATCTTCTTCTCATCGCTGATTGCCGTTCTTTATTATCTCGGCATCATGCAATGGGTGATCCGCATTCTGGGGGGTGCTCTGCAGAAAGCCCTCGGCACCTCGCGCACCGAGTCTCTATCAGCAACGGCCAATATCTTTGTCGGCCAGACAGAGGCCCCCCTGGTGGTGCGCCCCTTTATAGCCCGCATGACGCCTTCTCAGCTGTTTGCGGTGATGTGTGGCGGCCTGGCCTCGGTGGCGGGTTCGGTGCTGGCGGGCTACGCTGCTCTGGGAATCCCCATGGAGTATCTGGTCGCTGCCTCTTTTATGGCCGCCCCTGGTGGCTTGCTGTTTGCCAAGCTGATCATGCCGGAAACCCGTGAGCCTGAGGACAGTATTTCCAAGGTCGAGGAAGAACAGCAGGAACAGGACGACAAGCCTGCCAACGTGCTGGATGCGGCTGCAGCCGGCGCGACCTCCGGCATGAAGCTGGCGGCCAACGTAGGCGCCATGCTGCTGGCGTTCATCGCACTGATTGCCCTGATCAACGGTATGCTGGGCGGCATCGGCGGCTGGTTTGGTTTTGAGACTCTCAGCCTCGAGTGGATTCTTGGCTGGCTGTTTGCCCCACTGGCTTTCCTGCTCGGCGTGCCCTGGCAGGAAGCCACTCTGGCGGGTTCTTTTATCGGCCAGAAGCTGGTGGTCAATGAATTCGTGGCCTATATCAACCTGGCGCCCTATCTGGAGGGCGAACAGCTGGTTGAGGCCACCGGCCAGGTCATGAGCGCTCACACCATGGCCATTCTGTCCTTTGCGCTGTGCGGTTTCGCCAACCTCTCCTCGATTGCTATCCTGCTTGGCGGGCTGGGCAGCATTGCACCTTCACGGCGCGCCGAAATTGCCCGCTTCGGGGTCAAAGCCGTACTGGCAGGTACGCTTTCCAACCTGATGTCGGCCTCGATTGCTGGCTTCTTTATTGCCTTGAGCGCCATGGGCACCTAGCCATTATCAAGCGGCGCCAGCCGGCCACATATGGCAAGCTGGCGCCGAACCTCCAGGCTGTGAGCCATCACTGCCTTGCGTTTTGTACCTGTTTATTTACCTAACATTATTTACCTAACTGAGTAACCGCCTATGACCGCTTCGATCAATCTCACCCAGGCTGCCCGCCAGGCCATTGCCCTGATGGACCTGACCAGCCTGAATGACAGCGACACCGATGCCAGCACCGAAGCGCTGTGTCAGCAGGCAAAAACACCTTACGGCCACCCTGCGGCGCTGTGCGTCTATCCTTCCTTTATCGTCACTGCCAAGCGCGCCCTGCATGCTCACCAGCTGAGCGACAAGGTCAAGGTGGCTACCGTCACCAACTTCCCGGACGGCGGCGATGACATCATGGCCGCTGCCCGCGCCACCCGCGAGGCCGTGGCCTCCGGCGCCGATGAAGTCGATGTGGTCTTTCCCTATCGCGCCCTGATGGCCGGTGATGAAGAGACTGGCCTTGAGCTGGTTGAAATGTGCCACGCGGCCTGCGGCGGCCAGGCGCTGCTCAAGGTGATCATTGAATCCGGTGAACTGAAAGACCCGGCGCTGATTAAACGGGCCAGCGAACTTGCTATCGAAGGCGGCGCTGATTTCATCAAGACCTCAACCGGCAAGGTGGACACCAACGCCACCCTGGAAGCCGCCGAGATCATGCTCAATGCAATTAAGGCCAGCGGCAAACCGGTGGGTTTCAAGGCCGCAGGCGGAGTGCGCACTGCTGAAGACGCGGCTGCCTATATGGCGCTAGCCGCTGACATCATGGGCCCCCACTGGGTCACGCCAGAACACTTCCGCTTTGGTGCCTCCAGCCTGCTCGACAACCTGATCGCGACCCTGCGCGGCGAGGCACTGATGGATAACGAGGAGAGCTACTGATGGCCACAACGCCACTGCTTCCCCAGGAACTGATCCGGCTTAAACGTGACGGCCAGGCGCTGCCTGGAGAAGAAATCCAGGCCTTCATTCAGGGCATTGCCGATGAGCGTATCAGCGATGCACAGATTGGCGCCTTCACCATGGCTGTTTTCCTTAACGGCATGAGCCGTGAGGAAGTTGTCGCCCTGACCACCGCCACCCGTGATTCCGGCCACGTCATGCAGTGGGATTCTCTCAATCTGCCTGGGCCAATTGTCGATAAACACTCCACCGGCGGCGTGGGGGATCTGGTCTCTCTGGTGCTCGGCCCCTGGGTCGCCGCCTGCGGCGCCTTCGTGCCGATGATCTCAGGCCGCGGCCTGGGCCACACCGGCGGCACTCTGGACAAGCTGGAATCCATTCCCGGCTACGACCCTTACCCGGCACCGGAGCGTTTTGGCAGTGTGGTGAAATCCACTGGCGTGGCGATTATTGGCCAGACCGGCAACCTGGCCCCGGCAGATAAACGCATTTACGGCGTGCGTGATGTGACCGCCACGGTAGAGTCCATTCCGCTGATTACTGCCTCCATTCTAGGCAAAAAGCTCGCCTCTGGCCTGGATGCCCTGGTCATGGACGTCAAGGTCGGCAGCGGCGCCTTTATGCCCACAGCGGAAAAATCCCGCGAACTGGCCAAGAGTATTGCCAACGTAGCGACCCAGGCAGGGACGCCGACCACGGCTCTGCTCACCGATATGAGCCAGCCGCTGGCTCCGTGCGCCGGTAACGCGGTGGAAATTGTCGAGACCCTGGCGCTGCTGCGCGGCGAACGTTCCGACAGCCGAGTGATGCAGGTGACTCGTGAGCTGGCGGTCGAAATGCTGATGGCGGGCAAGCTTGCCAACAGCCGTGAAGAGGCGCTTGCCAAGCTGGAAAAAGCGCTTACCTCCGGCGCCGCCGCTGAAGTTTTCGCCCGCATGGTCAGTGAACTCGGTGGCCCCGCCGACTTTATGGAGCGTTCAGACCACTACCTGGCCAGCGCACCGGTCGTTCAGGCGGTCTACCCCGAGCAGAGCGGCATTGTTCAGCGTTTTGATACCCGCGCCGTGGGTATGAGCGTGGTCGAGCTGGGCGGTGGCCGCCTGCGCAACGACGCCAGCGTCGATCACAGCGTTGGTTTCAGCGATATTGCCGGGATTGGCGAGCACGTGGATAACCAGCGCCCACTGGCCATGGTTCACGCCCGCAGTGAAGACGCCGCCAAGCGTGCTGCCGACCAGCTGCGCGCCGCGGTTACCCTGGGTGAAACCGCCGCTGAAGCCGACACCTTATTGCAGGATACCTTCCGAGGAGACGCCTGATGCGCCGCGCCATTGTAGTCGTGCTTGATTCCTTCGGGATTGGCAGCGCCCCCGATGCGGAAAAATTCGGCGATCAGGGGGCTGACACCCTTGGCCATATCGCCGCCGCCTGCGCCCGCGGCGAGGCCAACACCGCCGAGCGTTCAGGCCCCCTGAGGCTGCCCAACATGGCCGCCCTTGGCCTGTTCCACGCCCACCGCGATGCCACCGGCAGCGTGGCTGAAGGCGTTAATCTACCAGCGCAGCTGGAAGGCGCCTATGCCCACGCCAGGGAAATCTCCAGCGGCAAGGACACCCCGTCCGGCCACTGGGAAATCGCCGGTGTGCCGGTACGCTTTGACTGGGGCTATTTTCTGGACAAAACCGACAGTTTCCCGGCCGAACTGCTGGAAAATATTGTCCGCGAGGCCGAACTACCCGGCGTGATCGGTAACTGCCACGCCTCTGGCACCGAGATCATTGCCCGCCTGGGGGAAGAACACCTCCAGAGTGGCAAGCCGATTGTCTACACCTCGGCCGATTCGGTGTTCCAGATCGCCGCTCACGAAGAGCATTTTGGCCTGGAGCGCCTATACGCGCTGTGTGAAACCGTGCGCGAGCTGCTTGCCCCTTACAACATCGGCCGGGTGATTGCCCGCCCGTTCAACGGTGACGACAGCGCAAGTTTCGCACGTACCGGCAACCGTCGGGATTATAGCGTCGAGCCGCCTAGCCCGACGGTGCTGCAGAAACTCGCCGATGCCGGTGGCGAAGTGGTCTCGATCGGCAAGATTGCCGATATTTACGCCCACTGCGGCATTACCCACAAGGTCAAGGCCAGCGGCCATGATGCGCTGATGGATGCCACACTGGCAGAAGTGGCGCGCACCGCCAATGAGTGCGCAGACCGCCCGACCATGATCATGACCAACTTTGTCGATTTTGATTCGGTTTACGGCCACCGCCGTGACGTACCGGGCTACGCCGCCGCCCTTGAGCATTTCGATGCCCGCCTGCCGGAACTGCTGGCGACCCTCAGCGATGACGACCTGCTACTCCTCACCGCCGATCACGGCTGCGACCCCAGCTGGGAAGGCACCGAACATACTCGGGAATATGTACCGGTTATGGTACGTGGTGGCGGTTTCAGCCCCGGCCCGCTGGGTGAACGCGGTACCTTTGCCGATATCGGCCAGACGCTGGCAGACTTCTTTGGCGTTGACGCCATGTACGACGGCAACAGCTTTTTACCCCAGGCAGCGTAAGCACAAGAACTACCTAATACATTAAGGAGCCACCTATGGCGACACCGCATATCAACGCAGAAATGGGCGATTTCGCCGATACCGTACTGATGCCCGGCGACCCTCTGCGCGCCAAATATATCGCTGACACCTACCTGGAAAATGTACGCCAGGTCAACGACGTGCGCAGCATGCTGGGTTTTACCGGCACCTATAAAGGCCGCGATATTTCGGTGATGGGCCACGGCATGGGCATTCCGTCGGTATCCATCTACGCCAAGGAGCTGATTACCGATTTTGGCGTGAAGTCGATTATCCGTGTGGGTTCCTGCGGCGCGGTGCGTGATGATGTCAACGTGCGTGATGTGGTCATCGGCATGGGTGCCTGCACCGACTCCAAAGTGAATCGCATGCGCTTTAACGACCACGACTTCTCGGCCATCGCAGACTTCGATCTGACTCGCCATGCCGTCGCGGCAGCCAATGCCCAGAACGTCCCGGTCAAGGTTGGCAATATCTTTTCCGCGGATCTGTTCTATAACCCGCAGACCGAGATGGCTGAGCTACTCAAGCGCTACGGCATCGTCGGTGTGGAAATGGAAGCCGCAGGCCTTTACGGCGTGGCCGCCGAGTTTGGCGCCCGCGCGCTGACCATCTGCACCGTGTCCGACCATATTCTGAAAGGCGACTCCCTCTCCAGCGCAGACCGCCAGACCACTTTCAACGACATGATGACCATTGCGCTCGATACCGTGCTGCGCGACGACGCCAACACCTGATCATTAATCACGCACGGCCAAAAGCCTCACAGCCAAGAAAGGATAACGCCATGACGCAAGTAAATCAGGCATTGGTCGACACTCTGATAACCGCTCTGGGTAACGCCTACGCGCCCTACTCCCATCATCCGGTTGCGGCGGTCATGGAGTGCCCGGATGGCCAGCAGTTTGCAGGCGCTAATGTGGAAGTCGCCCACTACAAGGGGCTGTGCGCGGAAGCTTCAGCGATTGCGGCGATGATTAGTGCTGGCCAGCGCGAGCTTGCCAAGGTATACGTCATGGGCCCCGGTGAACACCTGTGCACGCCCTGCGGCGACTGCCGCCAACGCATCCGCGAGTTCGCCACCCCAGACACGCAGATCATGGTGCTTTCCCACCAGGGCGAGGTGCTGAAAACCTACAGCATGGAGACATTATTGCCTGACGCCTTCGGGCCGGAAAACCTGCCACCGCGCTAACGCACAACGCCCACCTCTCGAAGAAGTGGGCGCTGGCGAGCATCTGCTTACACCGGGTGATGTCGGCCGCGTTCAGTAACCGCCTACACCACGTGGTGCATAGCCCAGATTATTTTCCACCCGAGTGACGCCCGGTGTGTTTTCAGCAGCAACTTCTAGGGCTTTTCGCTGGTCGCTGGAATCAATCAGCCCCCATAACTCAGCGACGCCGTTACTGACTGTCACGCTGATAGCAGCAGATCTGACGCCGGTGTTTTTCTCGATCTCATCGAGAATCGCCTCGCGTATGGCACGGTCATCCTTGAGGGCGCTATCGGATACGGCATCCTCAGTGGCCAGGCCCTGAAGCAGGTTGGCTCGGCTGACAATCCCCACCAGCTTGCCCTCTTTGACCACAGGAACGCGCTTGATGCGGTGTTTTTCCAGCAGGCGGGCAATCTTGTGTAGCGGCGTGTCATCTTCGATGGTCATGGGGTTGACGGTCATGACTTCATCCGCCTTGCGGCCATGGGTCTTGACGTAGTCGGCGGGATCTTTATGGCCTGCGAAAAGAGACAGCCACCAGGAAGGCTCTTTACCGTCCTCCTTTTGGATTCGCCTCATCAGGTCACCTTCAGAGACAATGCCCACAACCTGATGGTTTTCATCGACCACCGGCACAGCACTGATGTGGTGCTCCAGCAGCAGCCGGGCAATAGCACTGACCTCTTCATGTGGCCTCACGCTGATGACATCTTTGGTCATAATATCGACAGCTTGCATAGATACTCCTCAGCTTGTGCAGTGTGAGTCCTTCAAGACTCAAAAAATGAGCCATAGTCTAAGGTTAGCGCGCATGTCAGGGCTCTGCCATCTTCTTCCGGCAAATAACCCCGGACATTGACCTGGCGCATTCTTTGTCTCCATAGAGATCCGGCTTGCCATCTGTTATCCATCAGGCGACCATTGCGAGCTGTTTACCCCGCTGCCCTGGAGCCTGGGAATGTCGACTGCCCGCTTTTCTCCTTTTGAGTTGTTGCTGCTCAACAGCCGCAGCCAGGTGGATACGGCAATCCTGCTGCTGCTCGCCTGGGTGCTGGTACAGCGCCAGCATATCAGCGAAGGTCAGCGGCACCGACGCCTGGCTCAGGTAAGCGCCCACTTTCGCCATGGCCACGAACTTGAGCCTGTCATGCAGATTGCTCACCGCCAAGATATGCAGGCCATTCAACTCGCCGCTGAGATCGTCCATCGTGAATGCTCGCCGCCCCGTAGCATGACGGTCATCCAGCAGGCCATTGCACTGGCTGGCGACCATGGCAATCTGTGCCATGCCAATCACTATATTCTGCATTTTCTGGCCGATTTGCTGGGTATTAAACCTGACAGCCTGAAGACGCTTTACAAAGAGCTCACGGGTGCCATCCTGGAAGCACCAGAAGACATGAGCACTCAGGCCTATTGGCGCCAGTACGATCCCCATCATGATCAACGCCAGGCACAACAGCAGGCAGCTGCTGACAAAGCCCGCGAAGATGCCGCAGCAGCAGCTCAGCAACGCGAACAGGCCCGCCAGCAGCGCCGCGCTGAAAAGCAGCGCAAACGTCAGGAGCGTGCTGACCAAAAGGCAGAAATACGCGCACAGCGCGAAAAGGCCAGGCAGGAAAAAGCACGACAGGCCCAGGCCAGGCGTGAGCAAAAACGCCAGGAAAATGCCCGACGTGAAAAAACGCAGCAAGAAAAGGCGCAACATGAAAAATACCAGCAGTATTCACGGCAGGAAAGCGCTCGACAGCCCTCCATTGATCGAACAGCAAGGGCACTGGCCGTGCTGGGGTTAGGGCCTGGGGCCAGCCGCAGTGAGATTCGTCGTGCGTACCGCAAGATGGCCCAACTGCACCATCCGGATCGTTTCTTTTCACAAAGCGATCAGCAGATTGCCTTGGCATCGGCGCGCTTTCAACGTATCAAAAATGCCTATGATTACCTGAGCCGACGCGGGGAGTCTTCTTGAACCATCACTCTTGATTTCCCGAAAAGCCCGCCGCAACATGAATAATAACCCGTAGTAATGATCACACGTAGTAATGATCACACGTAGTAATGATCACACGTAGTAATGATCACCAATATTAATAATCACTTATAGTTGTAAGCCAACACCCTTTTTGAACGGATATCCTGCCCGTCATGCGTGACCTTTATCAGCGTCTTGATTTGCCGCCCGATGCCAGTCAAGCCACCATTGCCAAAGCCATAGAGCGCTGTCAGCACAACGCCCTGAAACAGGATGCAGCGGCGGTGCTCGGCATTTCCGAGCACCGCCTTGCCTATGACCAGCTGCACACTACGCTCAGT
>JBNJGW010000007.1:46911-56676 GCA_051748005.1 Pseudomonadota bacterium
GAGCGCTGTCAGCACAACGCCCTGAAACAGGATGCAGCGGCGGTGCTCGGCATTTCCGAGCACCGCCTTGCCTATGACCAGCTGCACACTACGCTCAGTAATATCGGCCAACTGCGTTCGCGCCTGGGTTTAACCCACGGTACCCACTGGCAAGGCAGCGTCGCCAATGATTTTTCACTGCCCCCGGATCAGACCCGCTCCTGCCAGGATGATTTGATCGAACGGGTCAGTCACGCAGCAACACTTTATAACCGCTGGCAGCGCTTGCGGGTCAAAGGATTACTGGTCGCCACCTTCTTGGCCGTCGCTGGCATGGGTCTCGCCGCTGGGCTCGCCTGGGGCATGCGGCTGGCGAGCGCCTGAACCTCTGGCCGGGCCTTCTGTTGCTTGCCAACCGGCCGCCGCATGACCTTCCATACTCACGCTCAGGCGCGGTGCTCCCAGATTGAGCTCCTGCGCTTCCATACGCTGTTTGAGCAGCAGGTTAAAGGCGCGGGCCACATCCCACTGCATCTCTGGAGCGGTCTTGAAGCGCATCCTCAGAATCGGGCAGCCTTCTTCAAAGCCATTGATCCCCTGCATCTCCAGCGGTGACCAGATGTAATGACGCATCATGGGGTCTTGCCGCAAGGCAAGCGCGGTTTCCTGCATCAGGTTGATGGCGCTGTCGATTTTCATATCAAAAGGAATGCGGATTTTCATCAAGGCGATACCGAACTGGCGGGACATATTATGGATGGAATCAATCCGGCTGAAGGTAATGATATGTACAATGCCATCCAGATCACGCAGGCGCACGGTGCGCAGGGTCAAGCCTTCGACGGTGCCCATGTGGCCATTGATCTGGACAAAGTCATCAACTGCCAACGAATCCTCAATCACAATAAAAATACCGGTGATCAGATCCTGCACCAGGGTCTGGGCACCAAAACCGATCGCCAAGCCAATCACACCGGCACCGGCAAGCAACGGCGTCACATTGACCCCCAGATTGGCAAGCCCAGCGATACTGGCAATGATCAGGATAGTGACCAGTAACACGTTGCGAATCATCGGCGTGATGGTCTGGGCACGGGCCTGATTGACCCGCCGCCCGCGCGAACCCGCCGAGGTAATCAGCGCCCGCTGGATAGCCGTATCGGCCAGAATCCATACCAGCCAGGCAAGTAACACCGTAGCCCCCAGGCTCAGCAACGCTTCTCCAATGCCGGCCCCGGCTAGCCCCTGATGGCCAATGCCAAACAAGGAGCTGCTCCATACCTGCATAAAGAGTTCGGCAAAAATCACCCAGGACACAATATGGCCCAGCACGAACCCGAAACGTTCAAGACGCTTGCGATACTGACTGGTACGCCGGCGATGACGATGTTTACCGATTCTTTCTGCCTGACGCCTTAACAGCCCGGTGACCACCAGGGTCAACACCAGCAGGCTGGCTGAAACAATCGAGCGGGCCAGTGCCGTGCCTACATCACCCACCGAGATAAAGATTGCCAGCAGTGAACCGCCCACCAGCAGCAGCGCCGGAATATGCCAGAGCCCGCCGAGTGCCCGGCTGATTTCAACTGCTGTGCTGGCATCGCGGCGCAGGTGATAGGGTCGGTTGCAGATCAGATGACGTATCGGGCGCTTGAACTTGAAGATAAACCGCGCGGAAATAAGCGCGGCCAGCATGTTGGCAAAAATCGACACCAGATTGGACAACTCTCCGCCCAGCATATCGACCAGGCGGTTCGAGTTCACTGCATCCCCCAGAGCAATCAGGGAGCCAATCACAAACAGGCCGCGCAGCGCTTTTAACTGCAGAAGGCGTACGGCAGTAAAGCGGTGGCCGCGGCTGAAAAAGGCAATGACGGTTTCAAATACCACCGATAGCGCCCGTCCGCACAGACACACATAGGCCAATACCAGCGCCGCCGTTCTTCCGGCACTTTCAGGCAGCAGTTGACCCAGGCCAAGCACAATGGCAAAAGAAAGCGCCCAGGGCAGCATGCGACGCAGAAAATGCACGGCCATCAGCCAGCCCTTGGGGTCACGGGGCAGGTCATGCGGCCACCCCTTGCGGGTGGCAATCAAACGACCTATGGCTATCATCACGATCAACAAAATGGCCCAGACAGCCGCCAGCACCAGACCATCAGCGGCGGTTCTGGCCAGCTCGCTCAAGCTGGCGTTACTGCCAAGCTGCTGCAGATCCTCCAGACCATCATTGAGTTGCTGGGTCCATTTTTCCTGAGGTGAGCCACCTTCCTGGGCCTGCTCACCGATATCTGTCAGGGTTTCCGCCAGCGCTCCCAGTAATCCCTGGCGGCTGATCACTTCCTCTTCGGTTGCGGCGTTGACAGTCTGCAACTCTTTTAACGAGCTCAACAGCTGCTGACGCTGCTCATCGCTTTCCAGCAGAGTGACCACATCTTCCAGCGAGCGCTGAAACTCTTCCCGGGTGACATCTTCCTCCTGAATTTCAGCAGTACTGAACCCGGGAATTGACACCATCTGGGCGTGCAACGTCGTCGTCATCAGGCTGGCCATCAGCATGCCAAGAATGATGGCCAGCTGAGCTATTGCTTTGTGCAGTCGCACGGATATCTCCTAACAGGTAATCACTTAAAAACAGGCGCTCAAAAGCATGTCTTGCTTTATTGAGGTCTATGATAGGCTGAAGCAATGATTTGTTCAGCTCACAGGAACCAGAGATGACAGTAACGGCACCACCGATGGGCGCCAACAGCGACCATAAAACGCGCAGCGTGGGGGTTGAAGTTGAATTTGCCGGATTGCCACCACGCGAGACTGCCAACCTTGTACGCGAGCTTTTTGGTGGCACTATACAGGTTGATAGCCCCCACCGCCTGCATGTTGGCGATACGCGCTGGGGTGAATTCGGTATAGAGCTGGACACCCAATATGCCCACCCTGATGACGCCGTGCTGAACGAACATGAAACCCTGGATACCGAGTGGGCGCGTCAGCAGCACCAGTTCCGGGTAGAATTCCACCAGAAAACCCGTGAACTGATCGGTGATGTGGTCACCGGATTGGTGCCCACGGAAATTGTCTGCCCGCCTGTTCCCTGGGATGAGCTGGACGAGCTTGATCGGCTTTTCGATGGTTTACGTGAGCACGGTGCCAAAGGCACCGATGCCAGCCTTCTCTACGGGTTCGGCTTACACCTCAACCCGGAAGTCGCCTGCAAGGACGCCGATTACCTGCTGTCCATTCTACGCGCCTACCTGCTGCTGGCTGCCTGGTTGCGCGAAGAGATCAAGGTCGACATTACCCGTGAAGTTCTGCCCCATGCCAACCCCTTCCCCAAGGAATATGCCTTGAAGGTGCTGGCGGCCGACTATCAGCCAGACCTGGATAGCCTGATCGACGACTACCTTCACTATAACCCAACGCGTAACCGCGAACTGGATATGCTGCCGCTGTTTGCCCATTTACGCCCGGACCATCCCCACAAGCTGCTGCATAGCAAGCTGACCAAGGCGCGCCCCACCTTTCATTACCGGCTGCCCAACGCTCAGCTGTCTGAACCGGGCTGGGGATCCGTCAGCGAATGGAACCGCTGGGTAGAGGTTGAAAAACTGGCCGCTGACCGCGATACCCTCAGACAACGCTGTGCCGCTTACATTAGCGATCAACAGCGACCCTTTTACCAGCGCTGGGCCGACAGACTGCAACACTGGTGGCAAAAGCGCCGCCAGGGCAGATGACCCCAGACAGCTCATACTCTACGCTTCGCTGACAGGATGCTTTGCTTGATGCCACGCCCTTTGATAGGAATTACCACTTCTGATCACAAAAGCCGCCTGGCCTGGTGCTTTGACTGGTTTGCCGTCTGGCGCCACGGCGGGCGCCCACTGAGATTATCTCCCAAGCGCCCCAGGCCAATACAGCTGGACGGGCTGATTATTGGCGGCGGCGATGATATACAGGCGCACCTTTATGATGCTGAGGTGCAGCTGGATGTGCGGGTTGACCCTGAACGTGACGAGCTGGAACTGGCGCTACTCGAACGCTTTATTCCCCAGCATACGCCGGTACTCGGCATCTGCCGGGGCGCTCAGCTGATCAATGTTCACCTTGGCGGCACCCTGGATCCGGATATTCATACCACGCACGAGGGGCTTAAACGCAGGCGTACCGTTCTCCCTCGCAAGACAGTGGATATCGTCGGCGATAGCCAGTTACACCGCTTGCTTGGCGTTACCTGGTGTCGGGTTAACAGCCTGCATCATCAGGCCGTCAATGAAGCGGGCAAGGGCGTCAGAATTGTCGCCCGCGACCGCGATGGTCTGGTGCAGGGCATTGAATCCGAGGCGCATGATTTTCTGCTAGGCGTACAGTGGCACCCCGAATGGCTGATTTTCAATCGCCCTCAACAACGCCTGATCCGCGCCCTGGTAGAAGCGGCCAGCCGTCATGCACACTCAGAAGATTAACTCAGTGCGGCCAGGGCAGCGTCATAGTCGGGTTCCTGCTTTACCTCGGAGACCAGTTCACTATGCAAGACCGTATTATCGGCATCCAGCACTACGACGGCGCGGGCGCATAGCCCCTCCATCACATTGCCATGAAAGGCCACGCCCCAGGCCTCGCGGAATTCGGGATGACGAAAGGTCGACAGGGTTTCAACGTCATCCAGTCCTTCAGCGCCACAGAAGCGCTTGGCGGCAAAGGGCAGATCTGCCGATACCACCAGCACCACGGTATCCGGCAGGCCAGATGCCAACTTATTGAAGTGCCGGGTGGATACCGCACAGGTGGGGGTATCCACACTGGGGATAATATTGAGCACCTTGCGCTGACCCGCAAAGTTTTCAAGGGTGACATCCTTGAGGTCCGTGTTGGTCAGGGTGAGAGGCGGCGCTTTTTGCCCGACTGCAGGCACATCACCTTTGACTTCCATAGGCTCACCGCCGCGCGTTACATATGGCATCATTGACTCCCTGGGTTGGGACAGGCCTCAGGCCCGAATGGTTGAATAATCTTCAAAGTAACATAAAGGAATATCCATGCCCTTACCTCCCGCTGTCAACACACTGGTGATTGTCAAAACCGGCGATGCCTTTGCCGACGTCATCGCGGTCCATGGCGATTTCGAGACGCTATTTGGAAATCAGCTGGCAACAGCCCTGCCCTCAGACATCCGGCTGGAAGTACTCAATGCACCCCGAGAGCCTTCTTTGCCTCCCCCTGATACGCTTGCCGGCATCCTGATTACTGGCTCTCACAGCATGGTCAGCAATGCTGAGCCCTGGAGCGAGCGCCTGAAGCCCTGGCTACAGCAGGCGTTAATCGCCAACGTTCCGATACTGGGTGTCTGTTATGGCCATCAGTTGATGGCCTCTGCCTTTGGCGGTTTAAGCGATTACCACCCGGACGGGCGTGAATCAGGCACCCATACCATCCAGCTCACTGCGGATGGCCAGGCCGATGCCTTGCTTGGTCAACTACCCATGCGCTTTCACGCGCACCTCACCCATGCCCAGTCAGTGCTTGAAAAGCCTGAATGTGCCACTGTATTGGCAAATAACGCTCACGATGCCCACCAGGCGCTGCGCTACGGGCCGCGTCAGTGGAGTGTGCAGTTTCACCCTGAGTTTACCCCGGCGGTAATGCATGCCTATCTGGAACATCAGACCAAGGCCCTGCAACAGCAAGGTATGGATGTTGAAGCACTGCATCGCTCAGTGCAGGACACCCCTGAGGCTACGCGGCTGTTGATGTACTTTCTGGCTTTTCTCGACACATAGAAAAGCTTTATAGCGGTCTTTTTCGCTGCGCTGCAACCGACATTTTGTGTAGCATGGTGGCGCTTCTCTTGGATGAGAGAAGCCTCTTGCTTCGGAGATACGATGTTGACGATCGCGCTTTTTTATATTGCCAATCTGCTTTTCTGTTTAGCCTATATTGTCCGGGATATGGCCTGGCTGCGCGCGATTACTATATTGGCCGCCCTATCCACTTTACCCTACTTTTATTTTCAATCCTCGCCCCTGTATGAAGCAATCACCTGGCAGATTGCCTTTATTATCATCAACGCTTTCAACCTGACTGTACTATTGCTTCAACGTCGGCCGATTAAACTCAACGAAGAAGAAAAGTGGCTACACAAAACAACGTTTGCTTTGCTTAAGCCAAGACGCATGCGCCGCCTTCTACGTCACGCTGATACACTTGAACTCCCTCGCGGAGCTGTTCTCATCAAGCAAGACGAGGAGTTGCGCGGACTTATTCTGGTGCTCTCGGGCAGTGCCAGCGTTATGGTAGACGGCGTTAAGCGCGCAACGCTGTATCCTGGTGATTTTGCCGGTGAGATGAGCTTTATCACCGGCCGTTTAACCAGTGCTGACGTCATCGCAGATGCACCGGTACGCTACATGCTCTGGACAACCCCGGCGCTCGAGCGCCTTTATCAAAGGGATGCCGATATGAAAAACGCCCTACATAGCATTATAGGATTTGATATGGCTGCCAAACTGGCACGCTAAGCTCAACTTAGAGATAACAACGTCAACTACCCCCACCTGAAGGTCAGAGACTGTGAAAGCAGACTGGGTTAACCAGGGAGAGCGGACAATGAAGATAAACCCTCTTGGCACCAGCGGTGGACTGGAACAGTCACAGGGGACAAGCGCTTTTCTGCTTACACCGAACACTCTTCTTGATGCCGGCACAGGGCTGAAACAGCTTGATAGCCAACAGATAAACAGGCTGGGAAACATTCTGTTGACTCACTCGCATATTGATCATATCGCCGGCTTGCCGATGCTGATTGACACCCTGTTCAGCACTCTGATTTCAAGCCACCGCGCCTTCACTGTTTTCGCACTGCCCGATGTCATCGAAGCTCTTCAAGCGCATATTTTCAATGATGTTATCTGGCCTGATTTCACCCGCCTGCCCAGCGCTGAACAGCCGGTATTACGCTATGAAGCGCTATCCTGTTGGCAGTCTTACACCTTTGACGACATGCTAGAGGTGATACCTTTCCCGGTTACCCACGGTGTGCCCGCTTGTGGTTATTGTGTAAAAAGCCCCTCCCACACCCTGGTCTTTAGCGGCGATACCGGGCTTTCCGATATCACTGTCCAGTCGCTCAATCGTCTGGGCATGATAGATACTCTGGTGATTGAATGCGCTTTTCCCAACCAGCTCGATCACATTGCCCATTCATCCCATCACCTGACGCCGCAGCGTC
The DNA here is from genome assembly GCA_051748005.1 of Pseudomonadota bacterium. Classification (GTDB taxonomy): domain Bacteria; phylum Pseudomonadota; class Gammaproteobacteria; order Pseudomonadales; family Halomonadaceae; genus Vreelandella. The sequence continues at coordinate 54,119 of JBNJGW010000007.1, forward strand.
TTGCATGCCTGCTTTCCCGGCTGGCCAGACAACCTGAAGCCGTCCATATCACACACCTGAAGCCCCCTCACCGCAACACCATTATTCAACAGCTTCACAACATCCTGCCTGCCTCCCTGAACTGGCAAATCATCTCACCAGAACATTAGATAAAACAGCTTCTTATATAAGCTCTCATGCTAACACTAGCCAATTCGTGACCCTGTCCCGAATCGCCAATATCCACACGAATGTAACGCTGAGTGGAAGTCCAACGTTTTATTAGCCTGTAGGCTGTAGAAGTATGGTGGCTCAACCACAGACGCTGATGGTGGCATTCAGCGTTCAACGGCAATAACTGAACATGATGGCTAAAGCGTCACCGGGAATATCTCAATCAGCATAACTCCAACAACATGGCAGGTTACTTAATGGTATTCATACAGAGGCAACCTCCACTTATTTGCAGTCTATTCGGCATGGCAATTTGGCTGCTGGGCATCTCACGCGTTTTTGGCTACGAAGAGTCACTGCACAGCGCACGTCAGATGCTTGAACAGGATAATGCCCAGGCAGCCTACGAGGAGATTAAAGCCACTGAGACAGAGTATGGCGGTGAACCTGAATTTGACTACTGGCTAGGCGTTATTGCGCTACGCGCCGGTGAGGTTAGCCATGCGCTCATCGCTCTGGATAGGGTGCTGATTACCCAGCCCAGACATGCAGGAGCGCGTATGGAACGGGCAGCCGCCCTCTTGCAGCTGGATCAGCGCAGCGCTGCGGAACAGGAGATTGAACGCCTGGAAGCGCTTTCCCCGCCACCAGAAGCCCAAGCAGCCATTCGCCGCTTCAAAGCCGAGATTAACCGCCGCAGGCAGAAAGAAAACAGTCCGCAACATAACGTGAGCGTTGGCGTTGCCTTGAGTTATGACACCAACCCTCAGCGTTATCAGAATGATATCACTCTAGATCCCTTGCCCCCTGCCTTACGCAGCGTGGTTGACCAACTGATTGATAGTGGTGCGCTGGAACCCGACGATCCGACACTGCTCGAAGAAGCTACCTTTACCAGCCGTTCCAGCTTCTATCATCGCTGGAATGCCCGTTATCAAGGGCGTTTTCCGATTGACAAGCACTCGCGCTGGCTAATGAGCGTCACAGCACAAACCCAACGCTACCTGCGCGATTCAGCGAATGAAATTGATCTGACGCTTGTGCAGTTTGCCCCTGGTTATCAACGCGAACTGGACAACGGGCATAGCATGACCCTGGAACCCAGTCTTCTGCAGGGTTGGAGTGGCGCTGACCAGCACCCACTGTTGACTCGCTGGGGCTTAACCGGCCGCTATACCTACCCGGTTGGCACTGACAGCGAGCTTGCCTGGCAGCTAAGTGCCCAGCACAACGACTTCGATAACGACCAGAGTGATTATGATGCCGGCCGGCTGGATGCCACGCTTACCACGCCACTCAAGAACATCGACCTACGCTGGCAGGCGCAACTTGGCCGGGAGTGGGCACGCCGAAGTGACACCGACCAGAAACGTGAGGGTGGCGACCTTAACCACTGGAGGCTCGGCTTGGGTGTTGATGTACCCATCAGCAGACGCCAGTTGATACGTGGCGATATAGGGTATCGCCAGCGTGACTATCAGGATGATATCAATAATATCACCACCCGCTATGAACCCAGAATGCGCGAAGAGAAGATATGGGAAACGCGTCTAAGCTGGCTTTATCAGCTCAATCGGCACTGGCTGGTGGAAACCTCTGTTGATTATGAAAAGCGCAACACCACTCTCGACTTTTACGATTCAACACGTTTTCAGACACAGATCGGCGTACGTTATCTCTTTTAGGGAGGGCTTATGGCTCGCTTCACATTAACCCCTATTGCCCGCTGGGTATCGATGCATGCCAGTGTCGGCAGCCTTATTCTCCCAATCGCAGTGTTCGCCAACGAGCCGGCTGGACGAATCATGTTTGTCCACGGCAACGCCACGATTGAACGCAACAGCGAGCAAATCACTGCCGAACGCGGAAGCGATATCTTTGCAGGTGACACTTTCCGTACCCAAAGCGCTAGCACCCTACAGATCCGTTACAGCGACGGCGGCACAAAAGCGATCCAACCCGAAACTACCTACACGCTGGAAAGCTATGATAATAATCAGGAAAATCCGCAAGCATCCGAGCAAAGCGGTGAGCTGCTAAAAGGTGGTTTACGTGCCATCACGGGGGCGATCGGACGCAGCGCCCCAGAGAATGTCAGCCACGCAACGCCCGTTGCTACCATGGGCATTCGCGGCACCAGCTTCCAGATCCTGCATATACCCAGAGGCAGTATTCCTCCGCTCCCCGGTATGCCCACCGGTAGCTACCTTTATGTAGAAAGCGGCATGCTCGTTATGAATACCGACGCCGGTGAGCGTCTTGTACGCCCAGGGGACGTCGTATTTTCCTCAGCCGCTGATAAAGCGCCGCAATTGCTCGCCGATGGCATCAGCATCTTTGAACAGCTGGAAGAACAGCGCAGCAAAATGGGCCCCACCGATAGCGATAGAGACAGCGACCGCGAC
>JBNJGW010000008.1:0-53510 GCA_051748005.1 Pseudomonadota bacterium
GTCCGGTACCATGATAGCTATCTGGCGGTGGCCGTCTGACCAGGCACGTTGGGCCACTTGGCGCGCTTCATCTTCTGCGGAAAGCCCAAACTGAATCAGCTTTTGTGCCTGGTTGCGTTCGCTACGACCGTAGTTAAGCGCCAGGGTAGGTAGGAGCACACTTTCTTGTGTTTCCAGCGCTGTTACGTACTGTTTGCTCAAGGGGCCAATCACAAATTCAACCCCTCGTTGACGAGCTGATGCATAGAGTTCATTGAGCGAGAGGGCACTGGTATCAAAAAAGCTTAGCCGGATGGCATTATTCTGGAGGTCATGATGTGTTCTGATGACGTTTTCAATGGTTGAGGCAATGTTGCTTAGCGCCCCAGATTCAGGCAGAAAAACGCCTATATGACTTACCTCACTCAAATCACTCAGGCCAAGTTGTTTGGCGTCGAACTGATTGGCTGCTGCCAGCCCCCAACGCCTGCGCTCCTGAAGTGTCTGCAGCTGGTCTGCCGTCATGCCTGGTTCATCATCAAGGATGTCAGTTGCGCGTAGTACTTCTTCAGGCTGATCAGCAGTCTGTGCCAGGGCGGAATAGAAAAGTGCCCAGCGGATCCGGTCTTCCATCGACAGCAGGCTTTCATCAATCTTGCCTGCTGTTTCAAACGCTGTCGATTGCTGGCCCTGGCGGGCGAAGGTGAAAGCCGCTTCCAGGCGTGTTCTGACTGCCTGCTCAGGGGACTGCTGCTCCGCTTCACGCAGCAGTTGCTCGGCATTGGGAGGGGTGCGCTCAACGACTTCAGGCGGTGACGGTTGGCTGGCACAACCGGCGAGAAAAAGCGCCGTCAATACAATGCTGAATAAGCCACGATATAACTGTTTCATGTATCCTTCCTTAGTTTTCAATGGCGCTACCGCTTTACGGGTGGTACATAAATTAATGGTATACAACGGATAGTGACGCAAGATGTTAATCGGTTTGGCGCATGCATCGCGTTGTCAGAGGCTGCCATCAAAAAATCCGTTTATGACGTCATATGTCTCAAATAAGTCTGGTCAGGAGTAATGATGACGAACGTGAAGCTAAACGCAGCATCTCAAGGTACATTGTACGTGGTTGCAACACCAATTGGGAATTTGGAAGACCTTTCCGCACGTGCAGTCAGAGTGCTTGGTAGCGTGTCCTTGATTGCGGCAGAAGATACCCGCCATACCGGTCGGTTACTCACCCATCTGGGTATCAATGTCTCTATGCTTTCATTGCATGATCATAATGAAAAACAACGGCTTGAGCAGCTTGATGCCTATTTGCTGGCAGGGCAGAGCATCGCGCTGGTGAGTGATGCAGGGACGCCTTTGATCAGCGATCCTGGTTTTACAGTTGTTCATGAATTACGAGAGCGGGGACGTGCCATTGTGCCTGTGCCTGGCGCGTCGGCTTTGATAGCTGCGCTGAGTGCTGCAGGAATTGCAACGGACCGCTTCACTTTTGGCGGCTTTTTGCCTGCCAAGCCCAAGGCGCGCCTTCAGGCACTGGAAGCGATCAGGCTCCGTGAAGAAACCCAGGTGCTCTATGAATCACCGCACCGTATCATGCACACCCTGGCGGCAATGGCCGAAGTGCTGGGCCAGCGTCGTGTCGTGGTTGCCCGGGAACTGACCAAAACATTTGAAAGCTTTCTGTCAGGCTCTTCCGCGGAGCTGCTGGCAGAAATGCACTGCGACCCCAATCAGGCGCGAGGCGAGTTCGTCATCATGATTGAAGGGGCGGCGGCCAGTGAACCGCAAACAGCGTTGGCTTTTTCAGAAGAGGTGTTGCTGGAGGCCCTAGTGACTGAGGGTGTTGGCGTCAAGCAAGGAGCCGCAGTAGCCGCAAGGTTACTCGGTGGGCGTAAGCAAAACTGGTATACAAAATTGCAGGCAATCAAAAGCGGTGATTGAGGCAGGACGGGGGCACTGGTATGCTTGCATCCGGAGTTGGCCAGACAGTCGCCGCTGCGCCTTGTGCGCGGGGGAGGAAAGTCCGGGCTCCATAGGGCAGAGTGCCAGGTAACGCCTGGGCGGCGTGAGCCGACGGAAAGTGCAGCAGAGAGTAGACCGCCTAAGCCTTTCGGGGCCGGTAAGGGTGAAAGGGTGCGGTAAGAGCGCACCGCACGCCTGGTAACAGTGCGTGGCAAGGTAAACCCCACTCGGAGCAAGACCAAATAGGGACCCAATGGCGTGGCCCGCGCTGGGTCCGGGTAGGTTGCTTGAGCGCTGCGGTAACGTAGCGCCTAGAGGAATGGCTGTCCTAGACAGAACCCGGCTTATCGGCCGACTCCCCCTCTTTTTTTGAATCAGTAACATATTAATATGTAAACAATGTTTGCATATGCCACGCTTGTCACTTCTGACGGGTATCGTGTTTTTTTTAGTGTGAGAATCAGATGTCATCACCCGAAGCGGAAACTACCGCTGACTCCTTTCGTCATACTAGCGTGCTGCTGCACGGTGCAATTGATGCACTGGTACAGGATGCGAGTGGCGTCTATCTTGATGGCACCTTTGGCCGAGGAGGGCACTCACGGCTGATTCTGGAGCATTTGAACCCTGAAGGGCGTCTTATAGCCCTCGACCGAGATCCTGAAGCCATTAAAGCTGGGCAGCAGATTGCGGACCAGCGTTTTTTGCTGGTCCAGCGTGATTTTGCCCGCCTGGGAGAAGTAGCGAGAGAGCAGGGTGTCCACGGTAATCTATCCGGTGTCCTCCTGGATGTCGGCGTTTCCTCACCGCAGCTTGATGATCCTTCACGCGGGTTCAGCTTCATGCGTGACGGCCCTCTGGATATGCGTATGGATCCCACCCAGGGCGAGAGCGCCGCTGAATTTCTGTCCCGTGCCAGTGAAGCTGAAATCGCCCGTGTCTTCAAAACTTACGGCGAAGAGCGTTTTGCCAAGCGGTTGGCTCGCGCGGTAGCTGATCGGCGTTCACAGCGCCCTTTCACGCATACGCTAGACCTTGCCGAGGTTCTGAAAACCGCGCACCCAGCCTGGGAAAAGGGCCGCCATCCGGCCACCAAGGCTTTTCAGGGCCTGAGAATCTTTCTTAATGGTGAACTGGAACAATTGGATGCTGCTCTTGACGAAGCGCTTGAAGCATTGGCGCCCGGCGGGCATCTGGTGGTGATCAGCTTTCACTCCCTGGAAGACCGACGGGTAAAACGTTTCATTCGCTATCACGTACGCGGAGATACTCATTTGCCCCGTGGTGTACCGGTCCGAGACGATCAGCTTAACCGACGCTTGGAAGCCGTTGGTAAAAGCCAGCGACCCAATGCAGTTGAAGTTGCCGATAATCCGCGTGCCCGCAGTGCTGTGATGCGAGTCGCCAGAAAACGAGCCTAGACATGGAGAAAGTTGGTCTTGGACAATGGATTATGTCAATGCGCGCGGAGTGGCCCTTTCACTTGCGCCTGGGGCTTTGGCCTGTTCTGACGTGTCTGCTTTTTGTGGCCTGTTTGATGACAGGGTTGGCAATTGTCGCCACCACCCATCAGACGCGTATGCAATTTGCTGAGTGGCAGCGCTTGAATCAAGAAAAAAGTCAGCTCAATACGGAATGGGGGCAGTTGCTGCTGGAGGAGAGTACCTGGTCATCTCCGGTGCGCATTGAGCGTATCGCAGCTGAGCGTCTGGATATGCGTATTCCGGATGTACATGATGTTGAGGTGATTCAGCCGTGACAGTGCAACCTAACCGTGACACCAGGCGCAATGCTCCTGCTGCTTCACCATTGCGCGGTGGGCGCTTCTTTCTGGTGTTTTTAGCGGTCCTGCTGGTGGCAGCTGTATTGATTGGACGTGTCACGCTATTGCAGCTGTTTGACAGGCCTTTTCTGCAAAGCCAGGGCGATGCACGAACCCTGCGTCACGAGACAATTCCTGCTCATCGCGGAATGATCACTGATCGTAATGGTGAGCCGTTGGCTATTTCCACGCCTGTGGTGACCCTATGGGCGAACCCGCAGGAACTGCCTGAAGATGGCATTCAGCAGGTCATTCTGGCTCGTGAGTTAGGGATTGGTCTGGAGGCACTTCAGGCGCGTATCGAACGCTTTAGTAAACATGAATTCATGTATCTGCGTCGCCATATGACGCCTGACGATGCACAGCGTGTCCTTGATCTGCGTATACCTGGTGTTTATTCCCGGCCGGAATACAAGCGCTATTATCCAGCAGGTGAGGTGGCAGCCCAGATATTGGGAGTTACCAATGTGGATGATCAGGGGCAGGAGGGCATGGAACTGGCCTATCAGCCCTATCTCGCTGGATATACCGGTCAGCGGCGGATCATCCAGGACCGTCGCGGTCGTCTGGTCAGAGAGCTGGGGGTGGTCAAGGAAGCCCAGCCTGGCGGTGAGCTGGTGCTGGCGATTGATCAGCGCCTGCAGTATATGGCGTACAGGGAGTTACGCGGTGCGGTACTGGAAAACGAGGCTGATGGTGGTGTTGCCATCATGATGGACGTGCGCAGTGGCGAAGTGCTCGCTATGGCCAATTACCCCTCCTATAACCCTAATAATCGTGCTGGACTTGATCCCCAGGGGTTACGCAACCAGGCGGTTGTAGATGTGTTTGAGCCAGGTTCGGTCATGAAGCCGTTAGCGATGATGGCCGTACTGGAAAGCGGTGAGTTTACGCCAGACGAGGTGATTGATACCTCACCGGGGTGGATGCGTATTGACCGGTTTACCATTCGTGATATTCGTAACTACGGCAAGCTTGATTTTTCCGGGATTCTGGAAAAGTCCTCCAATATCGGTATGTCAAAACTGGCGCTGCAGATGCCGGATACTGCTATCTGGGAAAAATACAGTCAGCTTGGTCTTGGGCAGGCGCCTGGTACCGGCTTTCCGGGTGAGTCTGCTGGCAGCCTGCCTGCACCGATTCGCTGGTCGCGCAGTGAGCGTGCAGCGCTTTCTTATGGATATGGGCTGTCTGTGTCGCCTTTGCAGTTGGCGAGTGCCTACACAGCCATTGCCAATCAGGGGGAGCGTATGTCGCCTTCCTTGCTGCGTTTGAACGATACTCCACAAGGTACTCAGGCAGTAGCACCGGGTGTGGCAGAACAGCTTCTCGGTCTTCTGGAAACGTCGGTAGGCCCGGATACAGGAGGGCGGCGTGCCAGGGTGGAGGGTTATCGCGTCGCTGGCAAGACAGGAACAGTGCGCAAAACAGACGCTTCCGGTTATTCACAAACCGCATATCGGAGTGTTTTCGCGGGCATTGCGCCTGTTTCTGACCCAAGAGTGGTTACGGTTATCATGATTGATCATCCCAAAGCTGGTGATATCTACGGCGGTGCTGTTGCAGCCCCGGTGTTTTCGAGCATCACCGGTAATGCGCTGCGCCTGCTGGACGTGCCACCTGATGATGATTCGATTTAACAAGGAAACGCTATGACAATACCCTCTCGCGACCTCATCCAGGCATTGCAACAGGTCTGGCCCGGTTTGCAACTGACGGAAGTGTTGTCTGACTTACCTGACCATGTTCGTCTGGTTACTGACTCACGTAAGGTGGAGTCAGGTGATGTTTTTGTTGCGGTGCCTGGCAGCCAGCAGGATGGGCGCGATTTCACCAAGGCTGCTCTCAAGGCGGGCGCTGCCCTGGTATTGAGCCATACGCGCACTGGTGAAGCCACCTTTGAAGGTGCGGTGTTGACTCTTCCGCATCTTGCCTTGCGTCTGGGGGAGCTTGGACGCACGCTGTTTGATGTGCCTGAAGGACTTGATGTGATCGCGGTTACCGGTACCAACGGTAAAAGCTCAGTGACTCATTACATCGCTGAGCTGAGTGAGCGCTTAGGTACGCCAGCCGGTGTGATCGGAACTCTGGGGAGCGGTCGCAGCGGTACTCTTGCCGAGAACGGCCTGACAACCCCAGGCCCGCTGGAACTGCAAGCAACCCTGGGCTGCCTGGCCGCTCAGGGGATCAAGCGTGTGGCGTTGGAGGCTTCTTCCCATGCGCTGGATCAGAACCGGCTTGATGCCGTTGATGTCAAGGTCGGAGTATTCACCAACCTGAGCCGCGACCACCTTGACTACCATGGCAGCATGGCGGCCTATGCAGCGGCCAAGGCCAAGCTGTTCCGTCGAGCGGAACTGTCCCTGGCAGTAGTGAATGGTGATGACCCACTAGCTCGCCTGATGCTTTCCGGCTGTACTGAAAAAGTACGTGTTCTGGCCAGCGGCCAGGATGAAGCAGTGACCCTTAGAGTGTTGGAGTGGCATCCGCATGCCGACGGTCAGCAGGCGGTCATTGCCACACCGGATGAAGAAAAAGTGCTGGACCTGTCACTGATGGGGCGCTTCAACCTGGATAACGTGCTGCTGGCCATGGCCACGCTGTATGGCTTGGATGAAAAGATCGATGATCTGGTGGCTGCGGCAAGGGCGCTCAAGCCTGTGCCCGGACGAATGGAGCTTTATCATCAAGCCGGTTCGCCAGGTGTGGTTATCGATTATGCGCATACGCCTGACGCCCTGCATAATGCTCTGAAAGCATTGAAAGCTCACTCGGGCAACAAGGCCAGGCTCTGGTGTGTATTTGGCTGCGGAGGAGATCGTGATGCTGGTAAGCGAGCTGAAATGGCTAAAGAAGCTGAAAAGTATGCAGATGTCGTTGTAGTAACAGATGATAACCCTCGTGAGGAAGCCCCTGAGGTGATTCGTGCAATGATCATGGCAGGCTTCAGTGATGCAAGTATTGCTGATGCCAAGGTGGTGGAAATCGCTGGTCGTCGTCAGGCAATTGCCTATGCGGTAGCTCAGGCAGCGACTGACGATGTCATTCTGGTAGCCGGTAAAGGACACGAAGCGTATCAGGAAATTAATGGCATACGTCATCCCTACCTGGACAGTGATGAAGTTAACCAGGCCCTGACAAGGCGGAATGACGCATGCAACTGACGCTGGGAGAAGTGGCCAAGGCAGTGGGTGGGTCTTGCCCTCCAGGCGCTGCAGAGCAGAATGTGAGTTCGATTGTTACCGATTCCCGACATATCGTTCCAGGTTGTCTGTTTGTAGCGCTCAAGGGGGAACGCTTTGACGGCCACTTCTATGTAGACGAGGCGTTCAGGCAGGGAGCCGGCGCGGTTCTGGTCTCAGAGCATGTTGACACTCCTGAAAATCCTCAGTTGCTATGTGCGGATACCCGACTGGGGCTGGGGCTGCTGGCACGTTACTGGCGCCAACAGTGGTCATCAGGGCCGCTGGTGGCGATAACGGGCAACAGTGGGAAGACAACCGTCAAGGAAGTGACGGCAGCCCTGTTGCAGTCATTGGGGCCGGTACACGCAACGCGAGGTAACCTGAACAACGATTTTGGAGTCCCCCTGACCTTATTCGGGCTGGATGAACAACATCGTGCTGCGGTAGTGGAGCTTGGCGCCAATCATATTGGTGAAATCGCCTGGACGACCTTGCTGGCCCAGCCTCAGGTGGCCGTCATTACCAATGTCACTGGTGCCCATGTGGGTGAGTTTGGAGGCATGGGCATGATTGCCCAGGCGAAAGGCGAAATCCTCAATGGATTGCCTGCTGACGGGGTGGCCGTTCTGAATCATGATGACCACTATTTTGCATTCTGGCAGCAGTGTGCATGGCCCCGTCGTATCATCAGTTTCGGTTTTCATCCAGAGGCTGATGTCAGTGCCACTTCATTGACCTGTGATCCGGAAGGACATTACGGCTTTGAACTTCGCTGGCAAGGCAAGGTCTTGGGTAGGGTCTCGCTGGCATTGATCGGTCGTCATAATGTGCTCAATGCCCTTGCATCGGCTGCTGTCGCGCTAAGTCTGGAAATGGCGCCAGACGACCTGGTCAAGCGATTGAGCCATCTGCAGTCGCTGCCGGGACGCCTGAACCTTGTGCCAGGGTTGAGAGGCAGTCGACTGCTGGATGACTCTTATAATGCTAATCCCGGGGCCGTCAAGGCTGCACTGGACACGCTGATGAGCTTTTCTGGGCCGCGCTGGTGCGCACTGGGTGCCATGGGGGAGTTGGGCACTGAATCTGCTGCCCTGCATGCTGAGGTAGGTGCTTATGCAGCTGCAGCAGGGGTAGATAGACTGGTAACGCTGGGGGATGCAGCGCAGGCTGCCAGTCAGGCATTTGGCAGTGGTAAACACTTCGATGATTACGCTGATTTGCAGGCATATCTGGTTGAGCACCTGCCGTCAGGTGCCAATCTGTTGATCAAAGGCTCTCGTAGTGCGGGGATGGAGCGACTGGTCGCCGCCCTGCGCGTCAATAAAAAATAAGGTAACCGCCGCTCATGTTATTTCATTTGGCGAATTTTCTAAGTCAGTTCCAAAGCGCATTTCAGGTCTTTAATTATCTGACACTGCGAGTCATTCTCGCAGCGTTAACTGCACTCTTGCTGTGCCTATGGCTTGGCCCCTGGGTCATTCGTCGTCTGGTAGAAGGTCAGATCGGCCAGGCAATTCGCGATGATGGTCCTCAATCACATCTTTCCAAGGCGGGAACCCCCACCATGGGCGGTGCGATGATTCTGATTGCCATGGCAGTCAGTACTCTCTTATGGGGGGATCTGACCAATCTGTATGTGTGGATTGTATTGGGCGTTACGCTTGGTTTCGGCGCCGTTGGCTGGGTAGATGACTACCGTAAGGTGGTTGAGAAAAACCCGCGTGGCCTGCCAGCGCGTTGGAAATATTTCTGGCAATCGGTGGTCGGGCTTGGGGCAGCGGTCATTCTTTACTGGACAGCCAGCACGCCGGTTGAAACCAGTTTGTTGGTGCCGCTGTTCAAGGATTTTGTGCTGCCGTTAGGCGTGTTCTACATCGTTCTCACCTACTTTGTGATTGTTGGTAGCTCCAACGCTGTCAACCTGACCGATGGCCTGGACGGGTTGGCCATCATGCCGACGGTGCTGGTCGCGATGGGGTTGTCGATCTTTGCCTATGCCAGTGGTAATGCTGTCTTTGCTGACTATCTGCACATTCCCTTTATTCTCGGCACCGGTGAGCTGGCGGTTTTCTGTGCCACCATTGCCGGTGCGGGGCTAGGATTTCTATGGTTCAACACCTATCCGGCCCAAGTGTTTATGGGCGATGTGGGAGCGCTGGCTCTGGGAGCCGCCTTGGGGGTGGTGGCGGTCATTGTGCGCCAGGAGATTGTCCTGTTTATTATGGGCGGGATTTTCGTGCTGGAAACAATCTCTGTCATTCTCCAGGTAGGCTCTTACAAGCTGACCGGTCGCCGAATCTTCCGCATGGCACCACTACATCATCACTACGAGTTAAAAGGTTGGCCTGAACCGCGGGTTATCGTGCGCTTCTGGATCATCACTGTCGTCCTGGTGCTGCTGGGTCTGGCTACCCTTAAAATCCGTTAGGAGGCCCAGATGCTGCGTATTCCCCAAGGAACAACGCTGGTGGTAGGACTCGGGGTGTCGGGACAGGCAATTTGCCGTCATCTGTCCCGACTGGGCAGGCCTTTCATGGTTGCGGATACCCGCGATGAGCCCCCCGGGCTTGAAACCATAAAACAGCGTTATCCTGAGATTGAGATTTATTGTGGACCGCTGACTGGGCTGGATCTTCAGGACGCTGATGAGGTTGTACTCAGCCCTGGCGTTGACCCGGGTACGTCAGGCCTTGAAGGCCTGCAGAAGGCAGTCAATCCGCGCACGGGTGAACCTCGTCTGGTGGGTGAAATCGCTCTGTTTAAACGCGCTGCCAAAGCCCCGGTTGTGGCGATTACCGGTTCCAATGCCAAATCTACTGTTACCACCCTGGTCGGTGAGATGGCGCAGGCCTCAGGTATCAAGGCAGCCGTCGGCGGTAACCTGGGGAAAGCGGCGCTGGATTTATTGGCTGATTGCCCTCAGGCGGAGCTTTACATACTGGAGCTCTCCAGCTTCCAACTGGAAACCACACCTGCGCTTGGCGCGTTATGTAGCGTGTTTCTCAATCTGAGTGAAGATCATCTTGACCGCCATGCTGGAATGAATGCTTATGGCGCTGCCAAACGGCGCATTTTTATCGATGCATCCAGCGCTGTTGTCAACGGTGATGATCCGGCAACCTGGCCTGAAGCAGGGCATGAACCGCCAAAAATTAGCCGTTTCACCCGAGGCACCCCTGGGCAAGGAAATCAATGGGGACTGAACAAGCAAGATGGTGAGGTAGTGTTGATGCAGGGCCAACAGCCATGGATTAGCGCCAGTGAGCTTGGCATGAGCGGTGAACATAACCTCCTTAATGCGCTGGCAGCACTTGCCGTTGGTGAACATTGCGGTTTCAATCGCGATGCCATGCTGCAGGTTTTGCGTAATTTCAAAGGCTTGCGTCATCGTAGTCAGCACGTAGCAAAGGTCAATGGCGTGACCTGGATTAATGATTCCAAAGGCACCAATGTCGGTGCCACCTTGGCCGCCATTCAGGGCATTGGTCCACAGTTGGACGGCAAGCTGATTTTGCTGGCAGGTGGAGTGGGCAAGGGTGCGGATTTTTCACCTCTGGCCGACCCCTTGGCCGCTTACGCCCGCCAGGTTTTGCTGTTTGGCAAAGATGCCGATCAGCTTGAACAAGCCTTGTACAGGCATACTGAAACCCGGCGACTGGAGGACTTGCCAAGTGCCATGCAAGCCGCCTATGAGCTGGCCCAGCCGGGCGACTGTGTGCTGTTGTCTCCGGCCTGCGCAAGTCTTGATCAATTTGTTGATTATCAACAGCGTGGCGATATGTTTTGTCAATGGATTGAAAGCAGGCAATGCCCGGCCGGAGGGCCTTCATGAAGGCAATTTTCAAGCAGTTGCATACCAATGTCACCACCCGTCATCTTAGCTGCGATATCTGGTTGGTCATGACGGCGGCTGCTCTTGCGGCCATCGGCTGGGTAATGGTCAGCTCAGCTTCTATTGGCCTGCTTGATAACAGTTTTCACTACGCCCGTCAGCATGGCTTGTATCTGGCGATATCGCTGGTCGCTACCCTGCTAGTGGTCAGCTTGCCCACAGAGGCCTGGCGCCAGAATGCCGGCTTGCTGATGTTGATCAGTGTCGTCATGTTGCTATTGGTGCTGTTTATCGGTCAGGAGGTAAACGGTAGTACCCGCTGGATTGCATTGCCGGGGCCGCTACCCAGCATTCAGGTGTCCGAGTTTGGCAAGCTGGGGTTGATTGTTTACATGGCGGCGTTCATGAGCCGGTTTGTTCTTGAGTTACGTCAACATCACTTGAGCATTATGCGTCCGCTAATGATACTGGCGGTTCCTGGACTGCTGTTGCTCAAGGCGCCGGATTTTGGAGGGCTCGTTGTTTATACCGTCTGCGTGATCGGAATGCTGGTCATGGCGGGTGCTTCTCTGGTGATTATTGTCGGCCTCACCGTTCTGCTGGGGGGTGCCTTTGCTCTTCTGGTAATCATGGAGCCTTATCGACTGGCGCGCTGGACGAGTTTTCTTGACCCCTGGGCTGATCAGTTTGCCACCGGTTATCAGTTGACCCAGGCATTGATTGCCTTTGGTCGCGGTCAGGTGACTGGCACCGGGCTGGGTAACAGCGTACAAAAGCTTCACTACCTGCCTGAGGCCCATACTGACTTTATCTTCGCGGTACTGGCGGAAGAAATGGGCATGTTGGGGGCGATCAGTCTGATTATTCTGTTTACGCTGTTCATTTTACGGGCTTTGTTGATTGCCCGCCGTGCCGAGCTTGCAGAGCATCTGTTCGGGGCCTATGTGGCCTACGGTATTGCTTTTGTAATCGCTGCTCAGGCTTTTATCAATATGGCCGTCAGCTCTGGTCTACTGCCAACCAAGGGGCTGACCCTGCCGCTGATCAGTTATGGTGGTTCCAGTCTTCTGGTAACGGGTGTGATGATCGGCCTGTTATTGCGTATAGACGTTGAAACACGTCAGCGTCCGAAACGTGCGCCTATCGCCAAGTCGATGTCTCGGCAAACACGGCGTTGATGACGCTTTCAACGATGATGGAGAACAGATGATGACGGCAGGTCAGCGTGTATTGATTATGGCAGGGGGGACGGGCGGACATGTTATCCCTGCGCTGTCGCTTGCCAAGGCGCTACATGAGCATAGCGTGGGAGTGGAGTGGCTGGGAAGCCCGCGAGGAATTGAAAACCAGCTCGTTCCGGACGCTGGAATTACTCTGCATCAGTTGAAAATAAGTGGCCTGCGTGGCAACGGTCTGGTGGGCTGGTTGAAGGCACCGGTTAACATATGCCGAGCTGTGGGAGAGGCGCGACGCATTATTCGCGACTTCAACCCGGATGTGGTGGTCGGCCTGGGGGGCTTTGCCAGTGGGCCGGGGGGCATTGCCGCCTGGTTGACCCGAACTCCTTTGGTTATTCATGAGCAGAATGCCGTGGCGGGGCTTACCAACCGGGTCTTGAGCTATCTGGCCAAAAAAACCTACGCAGCCTTCCCACAGGCGTTCGGGCCGCGGGCGGAAGTGATAGGCAATCCGGTGCGCGATGACATTGCTGCACTTGGCGAGCAACCGCGTCAAGCAGAGGACATGTGCGGGCGAAAACTGCGAATTCTGGTCGTGGGTGGCTCTCTGGGGGCTGTCGCGCTGAATGAACGCCTGGCTCCAGCATTGGCTGGACTGGATGCAGATTCTCGTCCCGAGATCTGGCATCAGGCCGGTAAGAACCGTGAAGAGACTACCCGTGCACATTATGCCGAGTACGCTGTTGACGCCAGGGTGAGTGCTTTCATTGATGATATGGCGGCGGCCTATCAATGGGCTGACCTGGTCGTCTGCCGCTCGGGCGCCCTGACGGTGGCTGAGTTGGCCGCCGCCGCCAAACCGGCATTGTTTGTACCTTTCCCCCATGCGGTAGATGACCATCAAGCGGCCAACGCTCAGGCACTGGTCAGCGAATCAGCGGCGGTCTGCGTGATACAGTCCGAACTGACCCTGGAACGTTTGCAGAGTGAACTGAAGCAACTGTTATCTCCTGACGTGCTGGCGGCCAAAGCTGCCAATGCACGACGGGCAGCTTATCTGGATGCAACACAGCGGCTGATGGACGGCTGTTTAATGCTTGCTGACAAGGAGCATATGCGTGACTGAAGAGAATCTGGTGGAAACTTCCCCGTCAGGCCGCATCAGCGGCCCTGGCATGCGACGTATCCGGCGAATCCATTTCGTTGGAATCGGCGGAGCAGGGATGTGTGGCATAGCCGAAGTGCTGGTCAATCAGGGTTATGAGGTCAGCGGTAGTGACCTGAAAGTCTCTCCTGTAGTGGAGCGTCTGCGTGACTGTGGTGTGACGGTGGCGATTGGCCATGCTCAGGAAAACGTGGTGGGTGCCGACGTTGTGGTGGTGTCGAGCGCCATTGATGCTACCAACCCGGAAATTCACTGGGCCTATGAACACCGCATACCCGTTGTCAGACGGGCAGAAATGCTGGCAGAACTGATGCGCTTTCGCCATGGTATTGCCGTGGCGGGTACTCATGGTAAAACGACCACCACCAGTATAACAGCGACCCTGCTGGCTGAAGGTGGGCTTGACCCGACTTTTGTGATTGGCGGTAAATTGACCAGTGCAGGGACTAATGCCCGGCTGGGCGAGGGTGACTACCTGGTGGCAGAAGCCGATGAATCGGATGCTTCATTTTTACATTTGCAGCCCTTGGTATCGATTGTCACCAATATTGATGCTGATCATATGGCGACCTATGGAGGTGATTTCGAGCGCCTGAAATCGACCTTCATTGAGTTTCTGCACAACCTGCCGTTTTATGGTTTGGCTGTGCTGTGTCTGGATGACGGTCATGTCCGTGAGCTGTGTGTTCAGGTCAAACGCCAGTTTGTCACCTACGGTTTTGCTGCTGACGCCGACTATCGCATTACTGATTTCACCCAGCATCAGGGTGATGTGACCTTTACAGCATTACGCCCTGGGAGTGCCGCTCCCCTGAAAGTGCGCCTGGCCATGCCGGGTAAGCACAATGCCCTGAATGCCATGGCGGCCATAGTGGTTGCTACCGATGCTGGTGTGAGTGATGCGGCCATCTTGCGCGGGCTGGAAAGCTTTGCCGGGGTGGGGCGACGCTTTCAGGTGCACGGCCATTTTGCGCTATCCGGACAAGACGGCGACGTCATGCTGGTGGATGATTATGGCCACCATCCCCGTGAAGTTGATATGGTCATTCAGGCTGTCAGAGCCGGTTGGCCTGAACGGCGTTTGGTGATGCTCTACCAGCCTCATCGCTATTCTCGCACGCGTGATCTGTATGATGATTTTGTGCGTGTTCTGTCCAAGGTCGATACCCTGGTACTACTTGATGTCTATAGTGCGGGGGAAAACGTTATTCCCGGTGCTGAAGGGCGATCATTGGCAGGTTCAATCCGCCAGCGCGGGGAAATTGATCCGCTATTTGTCGAAAGCAAGCAGGAGTTGCCGGGTATCCTGCAGAATGTATTACGCCCGGGGGATATCCTGATAACCCAAGGGGCAGGGGACATAGGCGGTATTGCCCAGTCGCTTGCTAAGGCGCAGTTAATGCTTGGTGAGGTGTCATTTTGAGCAGTCTTTCAGCTATGCAAACAGCCAGTGCGTCAGCAGAAAGTGCAAAGGGAAGTCGCGTTGTTGTTGTCTACGGTGGCACATCCGCAGAGCGTGATGTCTCGCTGAAAAGCGGCCAGGCAGTTCTGGCGGCGCTGCTGCGCCAGGGAGTTGATGCGCTAGGTTATGATCCCTATGAAGGCGGGTTGACAGGTCTTGAGCAATTAGCGCCCGAGCAGGTATTTATCGCCTTGCATGGACGTGGTGGCGAAGATGGTTGTTTACAGGGAGCGCTTGAGCTGCTGGGTATCCGTTATACCGGCAGCGGTGTCATGGCGTCTGCACTCGGGATGGACAAACAGCGTACCAAGCAGGTTTGGCAAGCCCTGGGGTTACCCACTCCTGAAAGCGTTATTCTCAGCGGAGCTAGTGACTGGCAGGCGGTTGTTGAACTGTTGGGTCTGCCGCTGATCGTCAAGCCTGTTCATGAAGGCTCTACCCTGGGAATTACCATTGTGCACTCCCAGGATGAACTGGTGTCTGCCTACTATGCAGCCACCCGTTTTGATGCTCAGGTCATGGCAGAGCGGTTTGTGGTCGGTGATGAATACACGGTTGCCCTGTTAGGCGAACAGGTATTGCCAGCCATTCGAGTCGAGGTGCCCGGGGGGTTCTATGATTACGAGGCCAAATACCTTTCCGATACTACCCAATATCACCTGCCCTGTGGTCTTTCAGGCGATGACGAACAAACCCTTGCTGCACTCTGCCAACAGGCGTTTGCCGCCATTGGCGGCATTGGTTGGGGGCGTGTTGATGTGATGCGTGATGCCAATGGCCAGTTCTGGCTGCTGGAAGTCAACACTGTGCCCGGCATGACCGACCATAGCTTAGTTCCTCAGGCGGCTGCCCATGCAGGTATCGGGTTTGATCAGCTGGTGATGGAGATTCTTGCCACGGCGGGTTGGCAGGGCGATCATGAAGCAGCGTAGCAGTTGGCTGGGCCTGGCTTTACTGGTTTTGCTGCTGGTCGCAGGTGGGCGTGCGCTATGGTTGTGGCTTGATCGGCCAATTGAGCGTGTCTCTATCCGCGGAGACTGGGATTATGTCAACGCCGACTACCTGCGTACCCAGCTGACTCCTTTGGTGAGTAACACTACCTGGCTTTCTGCTGACCTTGGAAAGCTGCGTAATGATGCGATGGATATCGGTTGGCTGCATGAAGTGCGATTGTCCAGGGAATGGCCTGATACCCTGGTATTTGAACTTGTTGAACAGTTTCCGGTGGCCCGCTGGAATGATCGTTATTTGCTGAATGAACAGGGCAATCCTTTTGTTTTTGCGCCCATGGCGGCGCCTGAAGGGTTGCCCGACCTGGGTGGCCCTGAAGGTAGCAGTCAGGAGGTTCTGAATTACTACCGCGAGCTTGTGTCGGAATTTGACCTGCTTGAACTCACGCTGAACCAGTTAAGGCTTGAGCCGCGTGGCGCCTGGCGCCTGCAGTTTGATCAAGATATGTGGGTGATGTTGGGGCGTCAGCAGCATGAGCTGCGTCTTGCCCGTTTGATGTCATCATGGCAGCGCGAACTGAAACGCTTCAAGGAAGATATCCGTTATATTGATCTGCGTTACCCTAACGGCGTGGCAGTTTCTTGGCACGGCGATGAAAATTATGAGGAGTTAAACCAATAAGCATGCTGACAGGATGCGGATGGGGGTTAAGCGATTCAGGCTTTAAAGTATTTGTCCAGGGACGTATCGTGGAAAGGCCTTCAGATATGCAAAAAATAACTTCTTTACTTTAGTTTTCTTGTATTGGTCCATTGATCTTATAGTATGGATGATTAGAGAATAGTGCTATGGTCAGTAGTATTGATCGTTGCATCTTTTATTTTTTGTATCAATGCGATGTCAGCAAGACCGCAGTGACGACATTTCTGTCTTACGTCAGCTTTCATTTATTGCTCAGACAAGTGTTGTTCGTTCAATTTTTCACCTAGCGACTACCAAGGAGATTTCCCGACTCATGGCAGATACACCTAACGCATCAGATATGGTGGTCGGGCTGGACATAGGTACGTCCAAGGTGGTGGCTATCGTCGGTCAGCCTACCGATGACGGCAGTATTGAAATTGTGGGCATCGGAGCACATCCATCGCGGGGAATGAAACGCGGTGTGGTCATCAACATCGAATCAACGGTGCAATCCATTCAGCGGGCAGTAGAAGAAGCCGAGCTGATGGCCGGCTGCGAAATACATTCAGTTTATGTCGGGGTTGCGGGAAGCCATATAAGCTCAATGAATTCAGATGGTGTGGTCGCCATCAAGGAGCGCGAGGTGACCTCTTCCGATATAGACCGGGTGATTGATTCAGCGCGTGCTCGGGCCATATCTGAAGGGCAGCGGGTCTTACATGTTTTGCCACAGGAGTTTGCGATTGACAATCAGGGCGGCATTCGTGAGCCGCTGGGCATGTCGGGTGTCAGGCTGGAGGCACAGGTTCATCTGGTGACAGCTGCACTCAATGCTGTCCAGAATATCGAGAAATGCGTGCGACGCTGTGGTCTTGAAGTGGACGCCATTATTCTTGAGCAACTGGCCTCAAGCATGGCAGTGTTGACAGAAGATGAACGAGAGCTGGGTGTGTGTATGGTGGATATCGGTGGTGGTACCACTGATATGGCTATTTTTACTGAAGGCGCCATTCGCCACACGGCGGTCATACCCATTGCCGGGGACCAGGTGACCAACGATATCGCGATGGCTTTACGCACACCGACCCAGCATGCAGAAGAAATCAAGGTTAAATACGCATGCGCGCTCACGCAGCTGGCATCCTGCGATGAAATGATCAAGGTGCCAAGCGTAGGCGATCGGCCAGCGCGTGATCTGTCACGACAATCACTGGCTGAAGTTGTTGAACCGCGTTACGAAGAGCTATTCACGCTGGTGCGTGATGAACTGCGTCGCAGTGGCTACGAAGATATGGTAGCCGCAGGAATTGTGTTGACAGGTGGTACGTCACGGATGGAAGGGGTGAGCGAACTTGCCGAAGAAATTTTTCATATGCCGGTAAGAATTGCGTCCCCGCAAAACGTTAAAGGTTTATCTGACGTAGTGCGTAACCCGATTTATGCAACAGGGGTTGGTTTGCTGCACTATGCTTTGCAAGAAGCGCGTCATGGTCAACGCCATGGCGGCGCAAGCGGTGGTATACCGACGGCACGGCGCCGGAGTAGCTCGCGGCACGAGCTGACAATCGATGTATCGCCGCTGGCAAAAATCAAGGGCTGGTTCAAAGGAAATTTCTGACAGGACCGGAATATACGGTTCAGGAGACGGGGCTTATGTTCGAATTGGTAGATAGCGCACCCTCGAGCAGTGCGGTCATAAAAGTTGTTGGTGTTGGCGGCGGCGGCGGCAATGCGGTTAACCACATGGTGGAAAGCAGTATTGAAGGCGTGGAGTTCATTTGTGCCAACACGGATGCCCAAGCGCTGAAACGCGTCTCCGCCAAGACTGTCCTACAGTTGGGTAGTGAAATCACCAAGGGTCTGGGCGCTGGCGCCAATCCTGACGTTGGCCGTCAGGCCGCAATGGAAGACCGGGAGCGTATTGCTGAACTGCTTGATGGGGCTGATATGGTCTTTATTACCGCCGGAATGGGCGGTGGGACTGGAACAGGTGGAGCCCCTGTGGTGGCTCAGGTAGCCAAGGAACTGGGGATTCTTACCGTTGCTGTGGTAACCCGACCATTTCCGTTCGAAGGCCCCAAACGGATGCGTGCTGCAGAAGAGGGCATGAAAGAACTTTCCGAGCACGTTGACTCACTGATCACCATTCCCAATGAAAAATTGCTGTCGGTGTTAGGCAAGAATGCCACCTTGCTGACGGCCTTCAGTGCTGCCAACGACGTTCTGCTGGGTGCCGTTCAAGGGATAGCCGAACTGATTACCAGCCCAGGTATCATTAACGTTGACTTTGCAGACGTTCGCACCGTCATGTCTGAAATGGGCATGGCGATGATGGGCACCGGCGGTGCGACCGGTGAAAATCGTGCCCGGGAGGCCGCTGAAAAAGCCATCCGCAGCCCACTGCTGGAAGATATCGACCTTCATGGTGCCCGCGGTATTCTTGTGAACATTACCGCAGGCCCTGACCTTTCCATCGGTGAATTCAATGATGTAGGTGCGACCGTTCAGGAGTTCGCTTCTCAGGAAGCCACCATTGTTGTAGGTACGTCGATCGATATGGAAATGACTGACGAGCTACGGGTGACGGTCGTCGCTGCCGGTCTGGATAACAGTAAAGCCAAGGCGCCTCCCGCGCGAGAAGCTGTTCGGCGCACCGCCGCAGATGCAGCGGATTACCGCAAGCTGCAGCAACCTACTGTTATGCGTCAGCAGCAGGCAGCGCGTTCAGAGACGCCAGAGCAGAGGCCCCGTGCTGAGAAGCGCCGTGCCCCCGAGGCTGATGATTACCTGGATATCCCCGCTTTTCTGCGCCGCCAGGCCGATTAAGCTTTAACATTAGTGTCACGGAGGCAGCAGACGTCGTTTGCAATTAGTTAAAACGCACGTTTGCTGCTAAAATGAACACTGTTCGATTACTGTTGCCTAAATTTTACCTTTTGTCGTCAGGTCTTCATGATCAGCCTTCATGTCGCAGCAGTTCTTCATCAATCATCTGTCTTTCATAAATAATTAGAGTATGACCACTGCCCATGATCAAACAACGCACCCTGCAAAACGTTATTCGTGCCACTGGAGTCGGCCTGCACTCCGGTAAAAAGGTCAACATGGCGTTGCGTCCTGCCCCCGTTGATACGGGAATTATCTTTGTCAGAACGGATCTTGATCCTGTTGTTGAAGTCCCAGCAAGGGCTGATCTGGTGGAAGATACCATGCTGTGTACGGCGCTCTCCTGCAAAGGCATCAAGGTGGCCACAGTGGAGCACCTGATGTCTGCCCTTGCAGGTCTGGGTATTGATAATGCCTATATCGATGTCAGTGCTCCAGAAGTGCCGATCATGGATGGCAGTGCCAGTCCCTTCGTATTTCTCATTCAATCTGCAGGCATTATGGAACAGCCGGCAGCCAAGAAATTCATGCGTATCAAGCGTCCGGTATCTGTCATTGAAGATGACAAGGAAGCGCACTTTCTGCCCCACCAAGGCTTCAAGGTGTCGTTTTCAATCGCTTTTGATCACCCTGTTTTTGATCAGCAAAACCAGACAACACGGATTGACTTTTCCACCACTTCTTTTGTCAAGGAAGTTTCCCGGGCGCGTACCTTTGGTTTCATGCGTGATATCGAATTTCTGCGCTCCAACAACCTGGCGCTTGGTGGAAGTCTTGAAAACGCTATTGTTGTGGATGACTACCGGATCGTTAATGAGGGTGGCCTGCGCTACGACGACGAGTTCGTCAAGCACAAGGTGCTGGATGCCATCGGTGACCTTTACCAGCTGGGTTACAGCCTGATCGGCGAATTCCGCGGCGTGAAATCGGGCCATGCATTGAATAATCAGCTATGTCGTGAGTTGCTGGCCCAGCCTGATGCCTATGAAATCATCACTTTTGAAGAAGCATCGTCAGTGGCACCGATTTCATATTCAGCCCCAGCGATGGCATAGCAAGTAAAACGCATATGGACAAACGGATAAGTCCATTTATTTCTGAAGCACCGCCAAGGCGGTGCTTTTAGCGTTTTTTGGCATGCGATGCCAGTCTGCTTAAGGCGTCTTTCAGTGCGGGGTCGCTGGTTTCCTGCGCACAGGCCGCCAGAGTGTCTGCTGCATCCATCGAAAGCTCGCGGGTATTGCGCTCAGGTACCTTGACGGGATTGACCGGTCTTACCTTGAAGGTCAAGGCAGTGACGCCTTCAAACCCTGGCAACTGGTGCAGTAGCTTCAGCAGGCGCTGTTGTTCAAAGCGCAACCAGGTTACCCAGCTGGCCTGGCTACTGATGATGGTCAATTTTCCCTGGCGAAATCCGCCCACAAAAACGTGTGTGCGCATCTCCTCCGGCAGATGTGCCCTGATATGGCACTGTGCCTGATCAATCAGGCGAGACTGGCGAATCAGCAGGCTGGCACCGCTGCGCTGTTCGAGGAGTTTCCCGATGGGCTGTGCTCGCGAACGCTTAACCTTTATACTCATGCGCTTAGCTCTTCGGCGAACCCTCAAGTGGGCATTTGGGGAGAAAAGATGATGTTTGCCGCTTAAAAATAAAGCCTAACACGCTCAGGAGTTTAGCCACAGTATGTCTTTGCCATCTTTATCGCGACCTATACCCGTGCGCCGTTTACGTCGCCACGGGGTCGCGCGATGGTGGCTGGCAGGTCTCTTGGTGGGATGTCTGTTGCCTGCCAACTTGTCCCCGGTGGATGTCATGCGCAGCGGCGAGCGCAGCGCCTGTGTGGTGTTTTTTGTGCCCGCCGTGCTGCGAGCTCAGTCGCGCCATATTGCCTGGGTGCGGCGGGTTTATCAGCGCTGGTTGGGAAGTTCGCCACCTAGCGGGGATATCCAACAGGCGCGTGCAAAAAGGCCAAGCGCAACCATTGTGTGGCTGGTGGCGGCTCAAGATGTTTTTACTCGTCGTGGCCCACCAACCGGTTGGCGTCGGAAAACATGACCCTGGTAACCTCATTTTTATTAGGCTCCTTGAGCTAAGCTACGTCAATTGGACTGTTCATGATTAATAATTTATTGCGCAAGGTGGTCGGTTCGAAAAACGACCGTGAAGTTAAACGAATGCATAAAAGCGTTCAGCATATCAACGCCTTCGAAGCCGAGCTTGAAGGGTTGGATGATGCGCAACTGCAGGAAAAAACGCCCCAGCTACGCCAGCGCCTGAATGACGGCGAACCGCTGGATAGCTTACTGCCAACCGCATTTGCCGTGGTCCGCGAAGCCAGTAAGCGCGTCATGGGGATGCGTCATTTTGATGTGCAGATGGTGGGCGGCATGACGCTGCACCGTGGGCGCATCGCGGAAATGAAGACCGGCGAAGGTAAAACCCTGGTGGCGACCCTGGCAGTGTACCTCAACGCCTTGCCTGCCAAGGGCGTACACGTCGTGACTGTGAACGATTACCTGGCCCGCCGCGATGCCGAGTGGATGCGGCCCTTATATGAATTTCTGGGGCTTTCTGTCGGGGTGATCTTTGCTGGCCAGACCAGCACCGAAAAGCGCCACGCCTATCAGTGCGATATTACCTATGGCACCAACAACGAATTTGGCTTTGACTACTTGCGCGACAATATGGCCTTCTCGCTGGATGACAAGGTCCAGCGCGGTCTGCATTACGCGATTGTCGATGAAGTTGACTCCATCCTGATTGACGAAGCGCGCACACCGCTGATCATTTCCGGTGCTGTGGATGAAAACACCGATCTGTATGGCGTCGTCAACCGCCTTGCCCAGCATTTGGAAGCCGGTGAGGAAATGGAGGATGAAGAGTCAACGGTAACGGGTGACTTCCTGCTGGATGAAAAACAGAAACAGGTCGAGTTGACTGAGCAGGGTCATAACAAGGTTGAGGAGCTGATGCGCTCGGAAGGGCTGCTCGGTGAAGATGAATCCCTGTATGCGGCTCAGAACCTTAACCTGCTGCAGCATATGCATTCTGCGCTGCGGGCCAGGCACCTTTACCACCGCGATGTTGATTATATCGTCAATGAAGGGCAAGTAGTGATCGTTGACGAGCATACGGGCCGCTCCATGCCTGGGCGTCGTTGGTCTGAAGGCTTACACCAGGCCGTTGAGGCGAAGGAAGGCGTCACTGTCCAGCGTGAAAGCCAGACGTTGGCGTCAACCACCTTCCAGAACTACTTCCGCCTGTATGAAAAACTGGCCGGCATGACGGGTACGGCCGATACCGAAGCCTTTGAGTTCCGCCAGATTTACGGTTTGGACGTGATCGTGATCCCGACCAACCGTCCGCTGGTACGTAAAGATCTTAACGACCTGGTGTTCTTGAGCGCTGAAGAAAAGTTTGAAGCCATCATCAAGGACGTCAAGGCAGAAACCGAAGCCGGTCGCCCTGTGCTGGTGGGTACCGCTTCGATTGAAACCTCGGAATACCTCGCAGGCCTGATGCGTGAAGCAAAGCTTGACTTCAACGTACTTAACGCCAAACAGCACCAGAGTGAAGCCGAGATTATCTCCCAGGCGGGCCGACCGGGGGCAATTACAATTGCCACCAATATGGCCGGACGCGGCACCGACATCATGCTGGGCGGTAACTGGGAAGCTGAAGCCGCCAGGCTTGAAAACCCTTCTGAGGCTGAGATAGAAGCGCTTAAGGCTGAGTGGCAGAAGCGCCACGATGCCGTGCTGGATGCCGGTGGCTTGCACGTTGTCGGTTCTGAGCGTCACGAATCGCGGCGTATCGATAACCAGCTGCGCGGCCGCGCAGGGCGTCAGGGTGATCCTGGTTCAACGCGCTTTTTCCTGTCGCTGGAAGATAGCCTGATGCGATTGTTCGGCTCTGATCGGGTCAAGCGCCTGATGCAGGCATTGGGTCTAGAGCGCGGTGAGGCCATTGAGCATAAAATGGTTTCCAACGCCGTCGAGCGGGCGCAGAAAAAAGTCGAAGGGCGCAACTTTGATATTCGCAAGCAGCTGCTTGAGTATGACGATGTGGCCAATGACCAGCGCCGCGTTATCTACGAGCAGCGCAACGAGATTCTCGCTGCTGACGAAGTTGCTGAGGCGGTCGCCGGCATTCGTGAAGAGGTGATGGACGAGGCGGTCAGCCAGTTCGTGCCACCTCAGAGTCTAGCGGAACAGTGGGATCTGCCGGGTCTTGAGGTACACCTCAAGACCGAGTTCAACCTTGACGCGCCCGTGGTGGCGTGGGCCAAGGAAGATCAGCGCTTCAGTGAAGAAAAGCTCCGCGAGCGTCTGCAGACCATGCATCAGGAAGCTTACTCCGCCAAGGTGGAAGCCGCAGGTGAAAGCCTGATCCGGCGCTTTGAAAAGCAGGTCATGCTGCAAGTGCTGGATACCCGCTGGAAAGAACACCTGCAGTCCATGGATCATCTGCGCCGCGGTATCCACCTGCGCGGCTATGCGCAAAAGAACCCCAAGCAGGAATACAAGCGTGAATCCTTCGAGCTGTTCCAAAACCTGCTGACTAATATCAAGGCGGATGTCACCCGTATCCTGAGCCATGTGCAGGTGCGCCAGCCAGAAGAAGTCGATGCGCTAGAGCAGCAGCGGCGTGAAGCGCTGGCCCGTGAACAGGCCTCAGCCGACAGCCGTCACGATGAGCCCACAGAGGCTCAGGCGCCAGAGACCGAAGGAAGTGAAGCGCCTGTGCCACCAGGTGCTGATGGCCGTCCGGTGCGCCGTGAAGGGCCCAAGGTCGGGCGTAATGACCCTTGCCCATGTGGATCCGGAAAAAAATACAAGCAGTGCTGCGGAAAACTCGATTAGTCAGCGTTGAGACCATCAAAGGTGGAGGATAATCAGCATGGCAGTAGGAAACGTGCCTTTCCCGGCCATGCCCCGGATTGAAGGGGTAAGCCTGGGTAGTGCCATGGCAGGCATTAAAAAAGCCGATCGTCGCGATCTGGTGGTGATCGAATTGCCAGAAACCGCGACGATGGCAGGGGTGTTTACGCTTAACGCCTTCTGTGCGGCACCGGTGCATGTGGCCAAGGCGCACCTTGGCCAGTGCCTTGAAAAGCATCAGGCACCGCGTTACTGGCTGATCAATACCGGTAATGCCAATGCCGGGACGGGTGAGCAGGGGATGAAGGATGCCAAACGCTGCTGTGCTGCCCTGGCTGACGCCGCCGGAGTGCCGGTGGAAAGCGTCCTGCCTTTTTCGACAGGAGTGATCGGTGAACCCCTGCCAATGGACAAGCTGCTTGACGGCATTCCTGCGGCTTTCTCGGCACGCCATGATCACGCAGATGCCTGGGAGCAGGCCGGTGAAGGTATCCTGACCACGGATACGCGCCCCAAAGGTGCCAGTATCGTGGTGGATATCGGCGATCAGCAAGTGACTATCAACGGCATTGCCAAAGGTTCCGGGATGATTCGCCCCAATATGGCCACCATGCTGGGGTTTGTGGTGACCGATGCGCGCATTGAGCAGCCACTTCTGGCGCAGTTGCTGCGCGAGACCACCGACCGCTCGTTTAATTGCATTACCATCGATAGCGATACCTCGACCAATGACGCCTGCATGCTGGCGGCGACCGGGGAGGGTGCCGTAGTGGCAAGCCAGGATGAGATTGCCATTTTCCGCAATGGCCTGCAGCGGGTCATGACCGAGCTTGCCCAGGCGATTGTGCGTGATGGCGAAGGTGCAACCAAGTTTGTCACCTTGCAGGTGGAAGGTGCCCGTTCACGTCAGGAAGCACTGGATGTCGCTTTCACGGTGGCCCACTCGCCGCTGGTCAAAACGGCCCTGTATGCCTCTGATGCCAACTGGGGGCGGATTCTGGCAGCGGTTGGCCGGGCGCCGGTGGAGGCATTTGACGTGAATCGTGTCGTTATTGAGCTGGATGAGGTCAGGCTGGTGGAGCAGGGTGGCCGTGCGGCAAGCTACACCGAAGCGGCAGGGAGTGCGGTGATGGCCCGCGAGGAAATCACGATAAGGATTGATCTTGATCGCGGAGAAGAGAGCGCCACTGTCTGGACGACAGACCTCTCGCATGATTATGTATCGATTAACGCCGATTATCGCAGCTAGCCTTGACGCTGGCAGGTGAGCAAAACAGTGGGTACTGACGCAATGAGTGTAATGGTAAAAAGACGGGTGCATGTCGCTGCGGCAGCAATTATCAGCGCTGACCAACAACAGGTGCTGATTGCGCGTCGGCCCTCCAATGTGGATCAAGGAGGGCTCTGGGAGTTTCCCGGTGGCAAGCTGGCACCCTACGAAACAGGCCTGGAAGGGCTCAAGCGTGAATTGCACGAAGAGCTGGGGGTGGAAATCAGAAACGCCCAGCCTTTGATTCGTGTTCATCACGAATACCCCGACAAGCATATCCTGCTGGATGTCTGGCAGGTTCATGAGTTTTCCGGCGAACCCTTTGGTCGCGAAGGTCAGGCAGTGCGCTGGGTGCCGATGAACGAATTGGCAAACTACCCATTTCCGGCCGCGAATCTACCGATCCTGCGCGCTGTCATGCTGCCCACCGAGTATCTGATTACCGCTGAGGAAGACGACGAGGCGCGCTTTGATGCCCGCCTGGAACGTGCCCTGCGCGAAGATAACATTCGCCTGGTGCAGCTGCGTGCCAAACAGCTGGAAAGGTCGACCTATGTGGCACGTGCCCAGCGCGCTTTGGCGTTGTGCAAGCGCCATGGGGCGCGCCTTCTGTTGAACGGTGAGCCTGACCTGCTGCAGGAAGTGGATGCAGACGGCATTCATCTGACCAGCGCGCGCTTGATGAACCTTGAACGTCGCCCGATTGCAGAAAACCAGTGGCTATCTGCTTCGACCCACGATCAGACGCAGCTTAGCCAGGCCGCTGTACTGGGCTGTGATTTCGTTACCCTGTCACCACTGCGTACCACGCCGTCACATCCGGAAGTGCCGCCCATGGGCTGGCATGATTTCCAGCAGCTGGTGGAGCGCGCCGGTATGCCGGTATTTGCCCTGGGGGGCATGACGCGCTTTGATGCGCATCACGCCCGTGCGGTAGGTGCCCAGGGCATTGCGTCTATTCGCGATTTCTGGAAGTAGATCAACGCTGCCTTGAACGGTGCTTGATCAATCCCGGTAGCGGCGCGTCAGGTCAGCATAGGCCTCGACGCGCCGATCGCGCAGGTAAGGCCAGATACGCCGGGTATTCTCGCCGCGCGCCATATCCAGAGTGACCAGCAAGTTTTCGGCGTCTTCGCCGCCGTGGGCTAACAGCTCGCCCTGAGGCCCGCAGGCAAAGCTGCCGCCCCAGAACTGAATGCCGCTGCCAACGTTGGAAAGGTCTGCTTCAAAACCGACACGATTGGCAACCAGCACCGGCACACCGTTAGCCACGCCATGGGCACGCTGAATCAGGGTCCAGGCATCTTTCTGGCGAGCCTGTTCAGCGCCATCATCGTTTGGGTCCCAGCCGATAGCCGTCGGGTAAAGCAGTATTTCTGCGCCTGCCAGCGCCATCAATCGCGCGGCTTCCGGGTACCATTGATCCCAGCATACCAGAACGCCCAGGCGCCCCACTGAGGTGTCAATCGGGCTGAAGCCACTGGCGCGTGCCGGGTCGTGATCTCCGGGAGTGAAGTAAAATTTCTCATAGAAACCTGGGTCGTCAGGGATGTGCATCTTGCGATAATGGCCCACTCGACCCTGAGAGCGGTCATATACCACCGCCGTATTGTGGTAGAGGCCGGCCGCACGGCGTTCAAAAATCGAGCCGACCAGAACGATATCCAAAGTGCGGGCCAGGTATGCCAGATGTTCGCCTGTTGGACCATCCAGGGGCTCGGCAAGGTCAAACAGAGCCGGGTCTTCGTACTGGCAGAAATAGTGAGTGGCATGCAGTTCCTGCAATACCACCAGTTCAGCACCTTGCTGGGCGAGGTCGCGAATAGCGGCTTCGCTCGCCGCCAAACTGCGGGCTTTGTCGGGCCAGGCATGTTGTTGAACCATGCCCACTGTCAGTGTTTTTTCCAGCATACTGTTTCCCGTCCTGAATAAAATCATGTCTGGATGGTTTAGCAATCGAGGCGTCGCTTGATGCCATCTCAGCGTCGAAGCGTTCCCTTGGGTAGCTGCATGGTCAGGCAATGCAGGCTGCCGTGTTGGCGGATCACGCTGGTGCAGTCAATCGGAATGAGTTGGCGGCTTGGGAAGGCGCGGCCCAGCGCTTCCAGTGCGCGCCTATCAGCCGGGTCGCCATAGATCGGCACCAGGACAGCCTGATTGATGATCAGGAAGTTGGCATAGGTAGCCGGTAGACGTCGTCCATCGTCCGGTGCATGGCAGGGAGCAGGCCAGGGCAGCGGAATCAGGCGGTAAGGTTGGCCGTCACGCTGGCGGAAAGCCTGTAGCTCGGCTTGCATGGCAGCTAACGCCGGATAATGTGGGTCATCCGGATCATCGCATTGCACGTAGGCGATCGTTTCGGGCGAACAGAAGCGCGCCAGGGTATCGATATGGCTGTCGGTATCATCGCCTTCCAGGTAGCCGTTCTTGAGCCACAGGAAACGCTCTACGCCCAGATCCTGGGCAAGCTGTGTTTCAATGTCTGTGCGCGAAAGATTTGGATTGCGGTTGGGGTTGAGTAAGCAGGCTTCGGTGGTCAGTAAAGTGCCTTCCCCGTCGGTTTCAATCCCGCCGCCTTCCAGCACCAGGTCGCGGGTTTCAATCGGGCATGCCCAGCACTGCGACTTATCCAGCTGGCGGGTTAGCTGATTATCCAAAGATGCCGGAAATTTGCCGCCCCAGCCGGTAAAGGTATAGTCGAGCAGCTTCAGTTCACCCGCTGAATTGGCAACGCTGATGGGGCCATGGTCACGTGCCCAGGTGTCATCGCTGGCACTGACCTGCAGCTGAATCTGCTGGCTGGCGACCGCGTAGCCGCTGAATAGCTGGGCGAGGCGCTGACGGGTTGCCTCATCAGACACGCAGATAAGTACCCGCTGATAACGGGCGGTCGCCAGCACTATACGCTCCAGAGTTGCCTCGATGCGTTCCAGCAGCGATGCCCAGTCGCCATCCTTGCGCGGCCAGGTAAGTTGAATGGCGTCCTGAGGCGCCCATTCGGGCAGCATGTGAAAAAGTGTGTTCGACAACCTGGGGCCTCTTGAGTAGGGGGCGTTAATTAACAGCGTCTATTTGCGCCGCGCAATGTAGG
Organism: Pseudomonadota bacterium; assembly: GCA_051748005.1. Classification (GTDB taxonomy): domain Bacteria; phylum Pseudomonadota; class Gammaproteobacteria; order Pseudomonadales; family Halomonadaceae; genus Vreelandella. Next base: position 28,355 of record JBNJGW010000008.1, read on the forward strand.
GTGGTGATGCGCAAGTTGCAAGCCTTTTGCAGCATTCACCGCGTGAAAACCAAGGCAAGGGAACACCGCGCCTGTTTGACGTTCCAAACAAGCCGCCAACCCTGTGCAGTCAGAATGAAAAACCGTACCATGACCGCTCGCTAATAAGGAATCATGCCATGCTTGATCGTTTGCCTTTTCTGGTGGGCTTGCGCTATGTCCGCGCAAAACGCCGAAATCATTTTATTTCATTTATTTCAATGACCTCCATGCTTGGCTTGATGCTGGGTGTTGCTGTCCTCATTCTGGTGCTGTCGGTGATGAATGGCTTTGATCACGAGCTGCGCACACGCATTCTGGGCATGGTGCCTCACACCAAGATCGAGGCCCGTAACGGCATGGTGGAGTGGGAAGCCCTGGCCAATCAGCTGATTGAGCGCGAGCGGGTGATAGGAGCGGCCCCCTATGTGGAACAGCAGGGCATGTTCTCGGTGGGGGGGCGCAATCAGGGTGCCATGGTTAACGGCATTCATCCCGAGTGGGAAGACCGGGTGTCGATCATCGGCGAGCATATGCAGCAGGGTAGCCTGGGTGACCTTGAGGCCGGCGAGTGGCATGTTGTACTGGGTTCCATGCTGGCGCGTCAGCTGGGGGTCGGCGTAGGTGATCGTGTGACCCTGCTGGTGCCGGAAGCTTCTATTACGCCGGCGGGGGTTTTTCCACGTCTGAAGCGCTTTACCGTCAGCGGCATTTTCAGCGTCGGCGCCGAGTTGGATGCCAGCCTGGCCTATGCCCATATTGACGACATGCAGACGCTGGCCCGTATGGGTAACGCTGTGGGTGGCCTGCGCCTCGAGCTTGATGACCTGTTTGTCTCCGGGCAGGAAACCCAGGCGATTCTCAATACCCTGGGGCCTGAATATCGGGGCCGCGACTGGACGTTTTCACACGGTAACCTGTTCCAGGCTATTCAGATGGAAAAACGCATGATTGCCCTGCTGCTGACCGTGATCGTCGCGGTGGCGGCGTTCAATATTGTGTCGACCCTGGTCATGGTCGTGACCGACAAACGTGCTGACATTGCCATCCTGCGCACCATAGGGGCCACTCCAGGCTCTATCATGGGTATCTTTATTGTTCAGGGGCTGGCGATCGGGATCATCGGGATTGCCGTTGGCGTTGGCGTCGGTGTCTTGCTGGCATTGACCATAGCGGATCTGATTGGTTGGGCCGAATCAGTCTTGGGTATCCAGTTCCTGGATGCAGGCGTCTATTTCATTAGCGATCTGCCCTCACGGCTTTTGTGGAGCGATGTAGGTAATATCGTTGCCGCTGCTTTCGGGCTGACCTTCCTGTCGACCCTTTACCCCGCCTGGCGCGCTGCCCGCGTGCAGCCCGCAGATGTATTGCGCTATGAGTAAGGATACCGCTATGTCGAACGAATCTATGCCAAGTCAGTCATCTGCACCTGTAATGCTGGCATGTGAAGGTATTTCAAGGGTGTATAGCGAAGGCCCGCGTGACTTGACCGTGTTGGACAAGCTGTCGCTTAGCGTGCATGCAGGCGAGCGTGTGGCCATAGTGGGCAGCTCCGGCTCAGGCAAAACCACCTTGTTGAACCTGATGGGGGGGCTGGATCGTCCTACTGGAGGCAGCATCACCATTGCCGGTGAGTCGCTGGCTGGCTTGGGAGAGGCCGCCATGGGGCGCTTTCGCAACCGCTATATCGGCTTTGTCTATCAGTTTCACCATTTGCTGGCGGAATTTACCGCCGTAGAAAACGCCGCCTTGCCGTTGATCATTCGCGGCCAGCGCAAGCGTGATGCTGAAAAGCGCGCGCTGGCGCTGCTCACCAGAGTGGGGATGGCCGAGCGTGGCGACCATAAACCGGGCGAGCTGTCAGGGGGGGAGCGTCAGCGGGTGGCAATTGCCAGAGCGCTGGTCACTGACCCGAGTCTGGTGTTAATGGATGAGCCAACCGGTAACCTTGATCAGCAGACCGCCTCGACTATTCTGGAACTGATGGATGAACTGGCCAGGGAAAGCGCCTGTGCCTTTGTGATTGTGACCCACGACCGGGACCTGGCTGCCCATCAGGATCGGGTGTTGCAGTTGGATAATGGTCAACTGCTGGTAAGCAGCTAGCGTTATCAGTGCTCATCATCAAACTGGGATTCCATCCTGGCTCGACGTAGCTGGCGTTTGACACGTCTCTGACGCCAGTTGCGCGATACATTCCAGCGCCAGATCAGACGAATCGCGATATTGGCAATAATGGCGAGCGCGACGGCACTGATCAGGGAACCGAGAAACAGGGCAGGCATTATGTCCTGCATCTGCTCGGCGATCCAGCGGGTTGAGATACGCGACGGCGCCTCGCGCACCGGGGTGTCGAGGAAGAAGGCACCAATCACGTAATTGATGTAGAAAATCAGCGGCATGGTTAATGGGTTGGTTACCCATACCAGGCCGATGGAAAGTGCCAGGTTGCAGCGGGTCAGGCGTGCCCCAAGAGCGGCAATGACCATCTGAAAGGGAATCGGCAGCATGGCGCAGAACAGGCCAACGCTAAAGGCATTGGCAACGCTGCGGCGGGTCAGTAGCCATAGCCGAGTATCAGCCAGTAACGGGGCGACCAGCCTTAAGGAAGGTTGTCGCCGAAGGGTGTCGGGTTTTGGCATATAGCGGTGTAAAAACCGACGCGGCATAGACGATACTCTTGCCAGGTAAAAAGGCTATTATCCATATAGTATCAGCATTCGGCTATTTAAACGCAGTAGGCTAGATAAACGCAGCTGAATATCAATATATTGAGGGTGTTGGCAAAAGCTCGCCAGGGAGGGCGACATGCGCACAGGCATAGCGCTTCCATCTGCACTGGCCCTGTTAGGGGGCGTGCTGAGTGTATCATCCGGATTCGTGCAGCAATTTCCAGGGCTCTTCCTGGCAGTTTATCTGCTGGCAGGACTGCGGGTAGCCAACCGCTACGCTTCAGTCCTGCCGTTTTGGCTGCTCTGGGGCATTATGGTCGCGCTGCTGACGACTGAACAGGGGCGTGCCTTACCGGCTGGCCTGAGCGGCAGCGATGTGAGTGTCGAGGCCAAGGTGCTCAGCGTGAGCGATGATAACGGAGTGGCGCGCCTGACCCTGCGGCTACTGAGCTGTGCGTCGCCGCCGGGGCAGTCAAGCTGCCAGGCGCTTGGCAAAGTACGCGTCAGTGCTTATCAGGATATCCGTTTTCAGCCGGGTGAGCGTTGGGAGATGACTCTGCGGTTGCGCCCGCCGCGTGGTTTCAGTAATCCTGATACTTTTGATTATCAGTCCTGGCTGTGGCGTGAACGCTTAAATGCCACCGGTTATGTGCGCCGGTCACCGCCTGCCATCAGGTTAGCCGAATCAGCTTTTTCTTTACGCCGTCTGGGGCTTGAGTACCTGACTGTACAGGCATTGAGTGAGCGCTCTCGGCGCTGGCTGGCAGCACTAACGCTGGGGGATAGCGAGCAACTGGAGCGTCAGGACTGGGACCTACTTAATCATAGCGGCACGACCCATCTTGTGGTGATTTCAGGGTTGCACGTAGGTCTGGTGGCGACCTTTAGCCTTTTGTTGGCTCGGCTTGTCGCTCGTCTGATAAGCCCGGGTAACTGGCGCTTACGTGCCTGGCCATGGTGGTTGGCAGCCGCCTCAACAGTGGCGTATGCCACCCTGGCAGGGCTTGCGCCTCCAGCGCTTCGCGCCATGCTGATGGCGCTGGTGGGGCTATGGGTCGCCAGTGGGCGGCATGCGCCAGGCCCCTGGCAGGCATGGTGGCTGGCACTTGCGCTGGTTATAATACTCGATCCGTTGGCCGCCTGGCGACCAGGCTTCTGGCTTTCGTTTGTGGCCGTGGCGTGGCTGATTGTGATCTGGCATGGTCGGCCCCGTCCGCGAGGGCTCAGAGGCTGGCTGTGGGCTCTGGTACGCACTCAGCTCCTGTTGGCGCCCCTGATGGCAGGCGCGGTGCTGTTTGCTTTTGGTCGTTTGGCGCCGCTCGCTCCCTTGATCAATCTGCTGGCGGTTCCCTGGGTGAGCCTGGTGATGGTGCCCAGTGCCATGCTGGGCTGGTTGCTGATACCGGTTGCCCCCTTGTCTGAATTGAGCTGGTGGGTGTTTGAGCAGGCTCTGAACCTGTTTCACGGGCTATTGACGCTCAACGTAACGTATCTACCGCTGTGGGAACCTTCATCCAGCCATTATAAAACCCTGGGGGTAGGGTTTATATGGTTGGCGCTGTGTTGGGGGTTGCCCGCTACTTCCTGGATGTTGCGCGCCTTCGCTGTGGTGACTGTCAGCCTGCTGGCAGTATGGCCACGTGAAGAAAGCTGGCCAGACGGCGCGCTAAGAGTCAGAGTAATGGACGTCGGCCAGGGTCAACTGGTGGAATTACGCAGTCAACACCAGCGCATGTTGTATGATACTGGCCCGAGGTTTCGCTCTGGTTTCATGCCTCTTGATACGCTATGGCCAGGCGGCCAGCGCTTTGACCAAGTAGTAGTGAGTCACGCTGATAACGATCATGCGGGCGGAATCAGCGCTTTGCTTGATGGGCATAAGGTAATCGACTGGTGGCTGCCTAAGGGAGAAGAACCGGATGTGTCACCCATGCCGACTCCCCGGAGTTGCTATGCCGGCCAGCGCTGGTCGATTGATGACATCGGCTACCATTACCTCTGGCCGCCACCCGGTAAGAATAAACTGTCTGCTAATGATCGTTCCTGTGTATTACATGTGACAGTAGGTGAGCATTCACTGTTACTGACCGGCGATGTGGGAGTTAATGTCGAAAGGCGCCTGCTGACGCTGCTTGATACCTCTATCTCCGTGCTGGTGGCTGGGCATCATGGCAGTAACACCAGTTCTGGAGAACAGTTTGTGCGTTATACCCAGGCGCATCATGTGGTGTTCAGTGCCGGTCGGGATAACGCCTTCGGGCATCCTACCCAGGCGGTAGTCAGGCGTTTTCGCCGCGCGGGCAGCTGTCTGTGGAATACCGCGCATGATGGTGCTCTCACCTTTTGGTTGATCCCGGGGGAAACGCTTTCGGTCACACCGCAGCGCGAGTTGAGTGGCAAACGCCAGCGGTGTTGAAGTCAGCCCGGATCAGGTAGAATTTCGCTATATATTACGGTCAGGAGAGCATGTGACTGAATCTGGGTTATCCATCTATAAACGCTTGCTAAGCTATGTAAAGCCCCATTGGCGAGCCTTCAGCCTGGCCATCTTGGGCTTTGTCATCTATGCCGCATCCAGCACGGCGCTGGCTGAGTTGATGAAACGCCTGATTGACGGGATTCAGAACCCGGATGCTGCCTTTCGCGTCTTTCTGCCCATGTTCGTGATCATCATGTTTTCGGCCCGAGGCCTGGGTACTTTTCTGAGTACCTATTTCATGGCGTATGTGGGGCGCTATATCATCCATACCCTGCGCTGCGATGTGTTTGCCCACATGCTGCATCTGCCCGGTGTTTTCTTTGACCATCATTCCAGCGGGCACCTGGTTTCGCGAGTGACCTATCACGTCGAGCAGGTGGCGGGAGCAGCCACTAAAGCAGTTACTATTCTGTTGCGTGAGGGGCTGTTTGTGATTGGGCTTCTGGGCTACCTGTTGTGGACCAATTGGCTGTTGACCCTGTTGTTTATGGCGGTGACGCCGCTGATTGGTTTGGTGGTCAACTATGTCAGCAAGCGCTTCAGACGTATCTCCAGGCGCATTCAGCATTCCATGGGCGATGTTACCCATGTGGCCTCTGAGGCCATTTCGGGGCACAGAGTGGTGCGTACCCACGGTGCTGAAAACTATGAGAAGCAGCGTTTTACCCGGGTCAGCGAAGAGAATCGCCGTCAGAGCATGAAGGAAGCCATGACAAAGGCAGTCAGTTCACCGGTGATCCTGATGCTGGTGGCCATCTCGATGGCTTTGCTGGTCTGGCTGGCCATGGCGCCGGCATTGCTCGATAACATGACGCCTGGCGAGTTTGTGGCCTTTATTACCGCTGCGGCGCTGATGGTCAAACCGGTCCGGCAGCTAACCGAAATCAACGGCGAAATACAGAAAGGTATAGCCGCAGCCGGTGAGCTGTTTGCTCTGCTGGATGAACCGCCAGAAGTGGACGAAGGCAAGTTGCTGCCGAAGCGTCTGAGTGGTGAGCTGTCCCTTGAAGGGGTACGTTTCCGCTATGCGCCTGAGCAGCCCGATGTGCTGCATGGTATTGACCTGCACATTGCCCCAGGAGAGCTGGTGGCCCTGGTAGGGCGTTCGGGCAGCGGCAAATCGACGCTGGTTAACCTGTTGCCGCGTTTCTACACCCCTACTGGCGGACGGATTGCCATTGATGGCGTTGATATTGGTGATTATCAGCTGGGCCCGCTGCGCCATAATATCGCCATCGTGTCCCAGCAGATCACACTGTTCAACACCAGCATTGCCGGTAATATTGCCTACGGTGTTGATGATGCCGACTCTGCTGCCATTGAGGCCGCTGCCAAGGCGGCCCATGCTCATGAGTTTATCGAACAGCTCCCAGAGGGGTATCAGACCCGGGTGGGAGACAATGGTGTCATGCTGTCAGGCGGTCAGCGCCAGCGCCTGGCGATTGCCCGAGCAATTTACAAGGACGCCCCGATCCTGATTCTGGATGAGGCCACTTCGGCGCTGGATACCGAGTCTGAGCGCTATATCCAGCAGGCGCTGGAGTACGTTTGCCAGGGCAGGACCACGCTGGTGATTGCTCACCGCTTATCTACTATTGAACAGGCTGACCGCATCGTGGTGATGGAGCAGGGTCGGATCATTGAAGAAGGCACACACCTTGAACTGCTGGCACAGAAAGGCGCCTATTCGGCACTTTATCGCCTGCAGTTTCAGGACAGCGGGCGCGAACCGTCCACAGGCAAAGTGGTTTGATGACTCTTTCTCAGCGCTGGCTGAAAGCGGCGTATCAAGGCAGCCTCTGGCTGGCGCCGCTACGTCCGCTGGGTGCTCTGTATGCTTGGGTGATGAAACGACGCTATCAGGCCTATGTAGGCGGTAAGCGTGATGTATGGCAAGCCCCAGTACCCGTTATTGTGGTGGGCAATATCACTCTGGGCGGTACGGGGAAATCACCTCTGGTGGCCTGGCTGGTGCGCTGGCTGAAAGTTCAGGGTTATACGCCAGGTATTGTGACCCGAGGCTATGGCGGCAAGGCAGCGGACTATCCGCTTGTTGTTACTGCGGATACTGACGTCACCCAAAGCGGTGATGAACCGCTGATGCTGGCTCAGCAGACGGGCGTGCCTGTGGTAGCTGACCCGCAGCGGTCAAGAGGGGCAAAACAGTTGGTAACAGCGGGCTGCAATGTCATTGTCAGCGATGATGGCCTCCAGCACCTGTCTCTGGGTCGGGATATTGAACTAGCCCTGCTGGATGGTCGCTGGGGACTGGGTAATCGCCGCTGTCTGCCAGCCGGGCCTCTGCGTGAACCGGCCAGCCGTCTGCAGCAGGTGGATGCCGTTCTGGTTAATGGCGCGCCTTCCCCGTCGTTACCTGAACACGCCACCCTCATGCAGCTGGTACCCACTACCTGGCGCCACCTGGCCACTGGCGAACAGCGGTCCCTGACCCCTTTGCCGTTCAGTTTGCCGGTCAATGCCATTGCCGGTATCGGGCGTCCCGAGCGCTTTTTTGAGACGCTGGGTACCCTAGGGGTTTATGGGTGCTGGTATCCTTTCGATGATCACTATCATTATGAGGCGTCGTCATTGCAGTTCGCTGGCCGGCAGGCCGCACGTCCGCTCTTAATGACAGCAAAAGACGCCGTTAAATGTCGACATATTGCCCCGCCTGACAGCTGGGCCCTGGATGTGGAAGCCAGACTTCCACCTGAATTCGAGCGCTGGTTGGCCGAGCGGCTGGCCACGCTTTCTGCGAGGAGACGTACTGATGGATAAGCAACTGTTGGCCATGCTGGTTTGCCCGCGGTGCAAGGGTAAGCTCAAGTATGTACGTGGGTCCGGGGAGCTGCAGTGCCTTTATGATGGCCTGGCCTACCCGATCAAGGACGATATTCCGGTGATGCTACCGGAAGAAGCCCGGGCAATGGATGCCGATGAAAAACTGCCGACTTCTCCTGGCCGTAGCGGAGAAGAATGAATGGTTGGCTCACAGGCAAGTACAACGGCGGCTGAATTTATTGCCGTCGTGCCCGCCCGTTTTGGTTCCAGCCGTCTGCCGGGCAAACCGCTGTTGGAGATTGGCGGAGAGCCCATGGTGGTTCACGTCTGGCGTCGCGCTTGTCAAAGCCAGGCCAGTCGGGTCGTGGTCGCCACTGACGACACGCGTATCCGTGAAGCGTTATTGCCCTATGGTGCCGAGGTGGTCATGACCGCGGCCGAGCACCCCTCTGGTACTGATCGCTTGGCTGAAGTTGCTGATACGCTGGCACTTGGCGATGATGCCCTGGTCGTCAATGTGCAGGGTGACGAGCCCTTGATCCCACCGGTCTTGATCAATCAGGTTGCCCAGCGGCTGGCGGATGATCCAGCTGCTTCCATCGCCACTCTGGCAGAGCCCATCACAGATATTGAGGCCTTGTTCAATCCCAATGTGGTCAAGGTCGTGCGCAGCCTGCAAGGTCGGGCGCTGTACTTTTCCCGAGCACCGATTCCCTGGGATCGTGAGCATTTTGCTAGCCGCCCAGAGCTGCTGGAGACCGATGCCTGGCTCAGGCATATTGGAATCTATGCCTATCGGGCAGGCTTTTTGAAGGATTACCGTGATTATCCACCGGCGATGCTGGAGCAGTTGGAGCAACTTGAGCAGCTGCGCGCGCTGCAGCAGGGACATGTGATTCAGGTAGCGCTTGCCTGCGCGGTCAATCCACCTGGGGTTGATACGGGTGAGGATCTGGAGCGGGTGCGTCAGTTGATAAGCGCTGACGATCAGGAGGAAAAATGAAGGTACTATTTGTCTGTCTGGGCAATATCTGCCGCTCACCCAGCGCAGAAGGCGTGTTCAGAAAGGTGCTGGAAGCTCAGGGCCTCCAGGGCAGAGTAGAGGTGGATTCCTGCGGCATTGGCGACTGGCATATAGGCAAGGCGCCGGACCCACGCGCTCAACAGGCCGCGCAGCGCAGGGGCATTGATATCAGCGGCCTGCGTGCCCGTCAGCTGAGTGAAGACGATTTTGCCGTTTTTGATTTCATCCTGGCGATGGATCATGACAACCTGAGTGCTATTCACGCCATGCAGCCTGAAGGTTATCAGGGTAGGAGCTGTCTGTTTTTGAGCTTTGCAGGTCAGCCGGATAGTGCTGTGCCTGACCCCTACTATGGAGGCGAGCAAGGCTTTGAAAGCGTTCTGGATATGATTGAAGCTGCCTCAAACGGCCTGGTGCAGCATCTGCGGCCATCCCTATGAAGCCCTGTAACTGGCTGTATGAAGCGGATCTGAGCCTCGCCAATACTCTGCAATTGCCTGCTCGGGCGGCATACTTTTGCGCCCCTGCTACGCTGATAGAGCTTCAGTACTGTCTTCGCCAGGCGCATCAGGAAGCGCTGGCAATTCAGCTTTTGGGGGGAGGCAGTAATGTGTTGCTGCCCGAGTATCTGGAGGGGCTGGTTGTTCATCCGGCGCTGAAACAGTGGTGGCTGGAACCTCAGGGCAATACCCTATTGGCCCATGTGGGCGCCGGGGTGAACTGGCACTCCCTGGTGATGGCGACGGTGGAAAAAGGTCTATGGGGCATTGAAAATCTGGCCTTGATTCCTGGCGATTGTGGTGCAGCGCCGGTGCAGAATATTGGCGCTTATGGGGTTGAACTGGCTGACGTACTCGAAGCCGTACAGGTGATGTACCTTGCGGATGGTCATCTGGCCTGGCTCACCGCTAAAGAGTGCGCCTTTGGCTACCGTGAGAGTGTTTTCAAGGCTGAGCTGCTGGGTAAAGTAGTGATCACCCGGCTTGTATTGCGTCTTAAACGCCATGCTGCACCGGTACTCGGTTATGGCGACCTTGCTCAGCGGCTGGGAGAAAGTCCGAGCAGCCTGGACGTGGCGAACACAGTGTGTCAGGTGCGCAGTGAAAAGCTCCCGGACCCAGCCCAATTGGCCAACGCGGGCAGTTTTTTCAAGAATCCCCTGGTTAGCGCTGAACAGGCCAGGGCGTTGCTGGAAGCATATCCGGCCATGCCGCATTTTGCCCAGCAAAACGGTACCGTCAAGCTGGCGGCTGGGTGGCTGATCGATCAATGTGGCCTGAAAGGAGCTCATTTTGGTGCCTTTGGTGTGCATCACCGTCAGGCATTGGTGCTGGTACACTTTGGCGGTGGTAACAGGCCAGAACTGCTGGCCGTCGCTGAGCAGATAGCCGCAGAAGTAAAGGCGCGTTTTGGCGTGTTACTGGAGATTGAACCGCGTCTGCTCTGACCCTTTAGTGATGAGTGTGGGTGCCAGATATTAAAAAAGCCCGAGGTGTTTGCCTCGGGCTTTTGGTGCATGCCAGCCGCTCATCCTTGAGCAGTTATATTACGGTTTGCAGTTACTCGCCACTAGCGTCCTGCTGCTGGCGTTTGCGCAGCTCGCGGGGGTCGTTGTGAGCGCGGCGGCGACGCCGTGGGGCGCGAGGTTGCTGAGCCTGCTCAGCTTGCTCAGCGCTATCCGTATCCGCTGACGCCTGGTGGTTATCATCCGGTGACACACCAGCGGCTGCTGTGGACTCTGCCTCATCAGCCTTAGACACTTGACCATCAGATGTAGAAGCCGGTTCATCAGGCTTGGAAGCCTTATCGGTGACGGTCGGCTGTGCATCAGCAACCTCAGGCGCTTTACCTGCAGGTGCAGTAGCGGCGTCAACAGAAGCGTTGTCATCTGACGTTAGCTGCTCAGAAGCAGCTTCATCTGTGCCTGGCTGAGTGTCTGATTCAGCGTCAACGTCAGTTGCTGGCGCTGTTTCAGGCGCTTTTTCCTCGGGCACTTCAGCTGCTTCCTGCGCTACTTCAACGTCAGTTGTGGTCTCTGTTTCAGGCGCTTTTTTCTCAGCTGCCTCCTGCTTCAATTCAACGTCAGTTGCTGGCACTGTTTCAGGCGTAAATGGTGCCGGTTCGTCAGTGGCGGCAGCGTCGGCTTGGGTCATCTCAGGCTCAGCAGTGGCCTTTTCAGCGTTTTGCTCGCTGGGCATGTGCTGATCAGCGTCAGCCTGTTCAGACACTGGCTGTTCAGTTGTTGCTTGCTCAGCAGCCGCTTGTTCAGATGCTGATTGTTCAGCTGTATCACTGTCAGCGTCAGCCGTTTGGGCAGCGATTGGTTTTTCAACCTCAGAGCTTTCTGCAGCTGTCGGCCGGTCATTGTCAGCTGTGTTAGCAGCGTTTTGATCCGCAGCGGGTTTTTCAACAGCCGGTGTATCATTGTCTGACGCATCGGCTGCTGGCGCTTCAGCAAGCGCTGCCTGCCTTTCTGCCGCGGTCTCCTCGGCTTCTTTTTGCAGTTTTTCCTGCTCGGCTTGTGCGTCTGGGCTCAAAGCATGCTGGCGTGAACGCTGGCGCGGATTGTTGCGGGTACGCTTGGGCTTGCCGTCATCCTGAGCCGTCTCTGGCGTTGACTTACTCTCCTGAGGAGCCTGCTTGGCAGGCGATTTGGTGCCTGTATCAGCGTCAGCGCTGGCTTCTGCTGGCTTGTCAGCAGCGTTTTGCTGACGACCCTGGCTGCTGTTTTTATCCTGCTGAGGATGCTTGCGGCGGTTGCGCGTGCGGCTGGGGCCGCTGCGCTTCTCGGTATTGTCGTCCTTGCTGCTGTCATCCTTGGCGGGCGCTACGTCACGCTGGGGGCTGCCTTCCTGGCGGCGGGATTTCGTAGCGTTGCTCTTGTCCTGCTGAGCGCGGTTTTCCTTGCTGCCGCTGTCCTTGTTTGCGCTTTCCCTGCTTGAGATCTCTCTATTTGCGCTGGCTTTATTCGAACTGTCGCGACCGGCAGTTTTCTTGGCGGCGCTGTCCTTGCCACCCGTATCCTTGCCAGCGTTGTTACGCGCTGACGGCTTGGCATTGTTACCCGAGCGCTGGCTGACGGGCTTACGCGTAGCCGCTGGCGTTGCGCTGCTTTCGGCAGTCTGTTCGTCTTCACCGCCAAGCAGTTTAGCTACGCTGCGGATCAAACGGCCTACCAGAGTTGAAGAGGCGGGTGCCGGTGCCAGTGGGTCAGACTGGGTATCATTTTGTAGCGATGCCGGTGCCGGGGCGTTGTGTACAACGCTCTTGACCGCTGCTTCAGCGCGTTGGGCAGGCGGTTTGAAGCTGTGCTCGGGTTCTTTGCCGACATCACTGTCAGTCGAAATCTCAAAACTGGAAACTGACTGGAAGTCTTCTTCATCCAGGTGGTCATCGCGTAAGCGCTGAACGTCGTAATGCGGTGTATCCATTTCCGGGTTAGGCAGCAGGACGACCCGCACTTCCTGGCGAGCTTCAATATCCGCCAGTACGCTGCGCTTTTCATTGAGCAGATAGGTAGCGACAGGTACCGGAAGAATGGCGCGGATCTGGGCACTGCGCTCCTTCATGGCTTCTTCTTCAATCAGGCGCATGATGGAAAGCGATAGCGAGCGAACATCACGAATGGTGCCCTGACCGTTACAGCGTGGGCAGACCACGCCGCTGGTCTCGCCAAGAGAAGGGCGCAGGCGTTGGCGTGACATTTCCATCAGGCCAAAGCGCGAAATACGTCCGATCTGAACCCGTGCACGGTCGAGCTTCAAGGCATCGCGCATGCGGTTTTCAACTTCACGCTGGTTGCGCGCCGGACCCATATCGATAAAGTCGATAACCACCAGACCACCGATATCACGCAGGCGCAGCTGACGGGCTATCTCATCGGCAGCTTCCGAGTTGGTCTGCAGGGCGGTCTCTTCGATATCGCTGCCGCGGGTGGCGCGGGCCGAGTTGATATCGATGGATACCAGCGCTTCAGTGTGATCAATCACAATAGAGCCGCCGGAGGGCAGTTTGACTTCCCGCTGATAGGCCGTCTCGATCTGGGACTCGATCTGGAAGCGTGAAAACAGCGGTACTTCATCTTCGTAAAGTTTGATTTTCTGCTGGTACGAAGGCATGACCTGACGAATGAAGTTAAGCGCATCATTATAGATGTCAGGGCTATCAATCAGGACTTCGCCAATATCCTGGCGCAGGTAATCGCGCATTGCGCGGATAATGACGTTGGATTCCCGGTAGATCAGGAAGGGAGCCGGGCGCTTGGTAGCTTCCGAAGTGATGGATTCCCACACCTGGACCAGGTAGTCGAGATCCCATTGCAGCTCTTCCGGGGAGCGACCAATCCCGGCAGTGCGGACGATAAGCCCCATCTTGTTGGGCACTGTCATCTGGTTCATGGCTTCTTTCAGCTGACTGCGCTCTTCGCCTTCAATGCGCCGGGAAATGCCGCCCGCACGTGGGTTATTAGGCATAAGTACCAGAAAGCGGCCGGCCAGGCTGACAAAGGTGGTCAGCGCAGCACCTTTATTGCCACGTTCTTCCTTGTCAACCTGAACGATGACTTCCTGGCCTTCTTTAAGTACTTCCTTGATGCTGGGGCGGCCTGACACATCCTTGACAAAATACTCGCGAGAAATCTCCTTGAGTGGCAGAAAACCATGGCGCTCTGCACCAAAATCAACAAAGGCAGCTTCAAGGGAAGGCTCTACGCGGGTGATCTTGCCGCGATAGATGTTAGCTTTTTTCTGTTCCCGTGCACCGGATTCAATATCCAGATCATACAGGCGTTGGCCATCGACAAGGGCGACACGCAGCTCTTCTGGCTGGGTCGCATTGATGAGCATCCGTTTCATGTTGTCTCACATAGCGATGCGTGCCGGTGCCCCACCCGTTGGGAAGACGAGTGGCAAATCGCGCTGCTGCGTGCTTGTGCTCGGCGCATGGATATGCAAACACGCCATGCCGGGCAAGCATTATCGCTCGGCTGACGAGGTCGTTGAGTACGTGGCGAAGGCTGGACATATTTCGGTGGATGTCATATCCCCCGGCCCTGCTGACTCCGCCAACACCTGGCATTCATCGATTTGCCAACGTCGGCTACCGGCACAACGTTGAACATAGTTATCAGGCAGGCAGGCATCTTATGACATTACAACACCTGGCTGCCTGACGTGGCGTAACTTTCATCTTCATGTGTCAGCCGGGCTACCTTTGGCCTTTGATACTCTGTCGCTTGACGGGTGACCCGGTTGACTATCTGTATCTGTCTATCGATTATTCATTGATGTTAACCGACGACTTGATTGCTGCAACTAACTGTTTGTCTGCTACTGGTTGCTGACCAGCAACTACCTATTACTTACTGCAACTGCCAGCAAACCAACGTTAGCGGCAGAGTCCTGCAATTTTTTTATCAACGCCTATGGCCGTGCGTACACGGCCATTTCCGCTTCGCTCAGGCCTGCGTGTTGGTCGAGCAGGCGCTTTTGTGGTGAGCAGCTTGGAATATAACAGTAAAGCGGCTGACCAGCAATTGACGCAATACGTTGGCGTCTGGGCTAGAATGCCGCTTTTGGTTCATTCAGCAGGAGCGCAGACGCATGGCCGAAGGGCGTGAAGTGCAATGGGTTGAGATTACCCCAGAACAGGCCGGGCAACGCATCGATAATTTCCTGATGACGCGCCTTAAAGGGGCGCCAAGAGCCCTGATCTATCGCATCGTGCGTAAAGGCGAGGTACGGGTGAACAAAAAGCGGGTCAAGGTGGACTACCGTCTGCAGGGAGGCGACCTGGTACGCGTGCCCCCGCTGCGTCTGGCTCCCCGTGAGGCGGTCAAGGAGGTCAGCGACAACCTGCGTGATGTCTTGCTGGGTAGCGTGATCATGGAAGGGCCGGACTGGCTAGTGCTTAACAAGCCTTCCGGTCTGGCGGTGCACGGTGGCAGTGGGGTCAAGATAGGCTTGATTGAGGCGCTGCGCCAGGTGCGGGATGACCTGACGTTTCTGGAACTGGTGCACCGGCTGGATCGTGATACCTCGGGGTGTCTGTTGCTGGCAAAGTCCCGTGATGCACTGGTAACCTTGAATACGGCGCTTAAACAGCATGCCATGGAAAAGCGTTACCTAGCGCTGGTCAGTGGCCGCTGGCCCGCCAAGAAAAGCTACGTCAGCGCCCGGCTGGATCGCTACGATGCTGGTAATGGCGAACGGCGTGTGCGGGTAGACCCGAATGGCAAGGTTTCACGGACACGTTTTGCAGTGGTGGAAACCTTCGAGCGGGCAACCCTGATTGAGGCAGAGCCGGTTACCGGTCGAACCCACCAGATTCGTGTTCACGCCGCCCATGCGGGGCACCCATTGCTGGGTGATGATAAATACCCCACCCGCGAAAGCGAGCAGTTATCACGCCGCATGAAGGTAGGTCGATTATTTCTGCATGCTCACGCACTAACCTTTCCTGAGCCAACCAATGGGCGTCCGGTAACCGTCAAGGCTGCCTTGCCTGACGCGCTGGAAGATGTATTACGTCAGGCCCGACAATAGCGGACATTTCTATATTATGCGTTTTGATCTTGTGATTTTTGATTGGGACGGCACCCTGATGGACTCGGTGCCAAAAATTGTTGCCTGCATGCGGGCGGCCACCCAGGATGCACAGTTGCCTTCGCCGACGGATAAAGCGGTCGAAAATATCATTGGTCTGGGTCTGCCCGAGGCAGTGGCGACGCTGTTTCCTGGTATAAATGAGGCGCAGTCCACGCGCCTACGTGAATACTATGCCCATCACTTTGTGCATGCTGATACCACGCCAATGACGTTTTTCGAAGGCGTTGAGCAGCATATTCATGGGCTTCGAGAGCGTTCCGGACTGAAGATGGCGGTGGCGACTGGCAAGACCCGCAAAGGGCTGGCGCGTATCTTTGAGCAGACCCGAAGCGGTGACTGGTTTCACGCCAGCCGGACAGCGGATGAAACCCGCTCCAAGCCCCATCCGCAAATGCTCAGTGAGTTATTGGAAGAGCTGTCCTTGCCCGCAGAGCGGGCTGTCATGGTCGGGGATACCGAATACGACCTGGCGATGGCGCGCGCTCTGGGCATGCCCAGTGTCGGGGTAAGTTATGGTGTGCATAGCGTGGAACGTCTGACTGCCTGTGAACCGGAGTTTATTGCCCACAGTGTTGATAGCCTGTTTGACTGGCTGAACCGCGAGCTTAAAACCTGAACAAGGAGCTGGTATGCGCAATGAGAATACACCTGACGAAGACACGAAATCCGAGCCGGATCCGTGGACTCAGGAGGTTGAGCCTGATAGGCAAAAACACCAGGCCGAGGGGGTAACGGCTGAGGCCGCGGCCAGCGAAGATGCTGAGACGCTGGTAGAGCGTCAGCGTCTGATGCAGATGGAAATGATGGACCGCTGGATTGGTGGCGTCCTTACCGAACAGCGCCGCAGTCGCCGCTGGAAGCTGTTTTTCCGCTTCGTATTTGTGGCGATTCTTCTGGCATCCTTGTGGGGAATCTTTTCCAGCGTCATGCTGGCCGGGGCAGGGCGCGGCATGCCTACCCAGCCGCATCTGGGAATTGTGACGGTGGACGGTGTGATTGCCAGCGATTCGCCTGCCAATGCTGAGCGCATTATCAGTGGCCTGAATCGTGCCTGGGAGGCCGAGCATACCGAGGCGGTCTTGCTGCATATCAATAGCCCGGGGGGTAGCCCCGTCCAGTCACAGCGCATATATGCGGAAATCATGCGCCTACGCGAAGCGGGCGATAAACCCATTATTGCGCTGATAGAAGATATTGGGGCCAGTGGCGCTTACTACATTGCAGCGGCGGCAGATGAGATTGCCGCTTCACCTGCCAGCCTGGTAGGAAGCATCGGCGTCATTTATTCCGGTTTTGGCTTTGATCGCGCAATTGACTCCCTTGGGATCGAGCGTCGTGTGCTGACGGCGGGTGAAAACAAGGCTTTTCTCGATCCTTTCAAGCCGCTGGATGAAGACACTACCGAGTTCTGGCAGCAGGTGCTGGATAACACCCACCAGCAGTTCATTGATGATGTGGTCGCTGGGCGGGGTGAACGATTGAGCGATGACGACGAGATCTTTTCAGGTCTGATCTGGAGCGGCGAACAGGCAATTGAGCTGGGCCTGATTGATCGCCTTGATTCACTTGAATCATTATCCCGGTCGTATTTCGATGAGGCGCGCTGGGAGGACTACACCCCAGCGCAGGATCCATTTGAGCGCCTGTCACGCCGCTTTGCGCAGACGGCGGCTCAACTGTTGGGCTTGAAGGACTCGCCGTCGCCAGTTTCATTGCAGATGCCGTCTGATGCCTCCTATTGAAAATTGGACGATCAGAGCGTAAAGGTGCTGGCGTCAAGTGGGTCAATGCCCGCCTGGCGCAGCATCCGGCACAGAGCAATCAATGGTAGGCCCATCAGGGCGTTGGGATCCTGGCCTTCAAGGGATTCAAACAGGGCGATCCCCATACCTTCCATGCGAAAGCTGCCAGCACTGTTGAGCGGCTGTTCCTGGGCAACGTAGTAGCGGATTTCGTTTTCTGACAAACGGCGAAAGACAACCTCGAATGGCTCTACATGCACTTGATGTTGCTGGTGCCGTGTGTCGATCAGCGCCAGGCCGGTCAGGAAAGTGACGCGCTGGCCTGAGAACCGGCGTAAGTTGGCGCAGGCTTTCTCTTCACTGAGCGGTTTGCCAAGAATATCGTTTTCAAAAACGGCCACCTGATCCGAGCCGATAATGCAGTGGTGCGGATACTCATCGGCGACCGCCTGCGCCTTGTTCAATGCCAGGCGATGCACCAAGGTCCTGGGTGTCTCGTCAGGATGCGGTGTCTCATCAATGTCCGGTGAATGCGCCAGATAGGGGATGCGCAGACGGTCAAGCAAGGCGCGGCGTGAGGCAGAGCTTGAGGCGAGAATCAAAGGGGTGTCAGCTGGCATCTTGGGGTTCCTCAGAGGTGATCGACGCTGGTTTATAAGTACCTGGTTGCAGTGTAACCAAGCGGGAGTTGCACGCCTACCGGCAATAAATATCGCGCTGGCTTTGACAGCGACGGGGGGAGTGCCTATCATTGCGCGCCTATGTTGACCTCACAAATTCCCAGCCGGGTCGAGCCTTATAAGCTTGCAGCCCGCCACGAACGCCTTGAAGGCACCGTCGCGCTTGATTCATTGGCGCGTCTGGCCGAAGAGGCTGGTCCGCAAACCGGTCAGTGCCAGGTGGTACTTGAGTTTGCTGTCAATGCCCAAGGGCGTCGTGAAATTCGTGGCCATTTGCAGGCGGAACTTTCGCTTGCATGTCGCCGTTGTCTGGAACCTATGGCGCAGGTGGTTGAAAGCCAATTCCTTCTCGGTATGGTCAGCGATGAAGCGCTTGCCGGTGAATTGCCGTCAAGCCATGAGCCTGTGCTGGTGGAAAATGAACAGCTTGACTTGCTGACCGTAGTGGAAGATGAGTTGATTCTCAGTCTTCCTCAGGTTGTCTATCACGACGAGCAGGAATGTGGTGTTTCAGCACAACAGCTGGTCAGCAAGGCTGATGATGTCGATACAGGTGCGCCATCAGCCAGAAATCCCTTTGCTGTGCTGAATGCGTTGAAAAACAGCAGCACTTCAAAAGGCAATAAATAGTCTTTTCTCTACATTTGGAGTAACTACCCATGGCAGTTCAAAAGAACCGTAAAACCCGTTCCAAGCGCGGTATGCGTCGTAGCCACGATGCGCTGAGCGCACCGACTTTGTCCCAGGACAAGGAAACGGGCACTACTCATCTTCGTCATCACGTGGCGGCAGACGGTTTCTATCGTGGCCGTAAAGTGGTTGAAGTATAACGCTTGCAACGTTCGCTGGCTCAGCCAGGCAGCGGTGATCCACTAGAAATGGTTCATTAGTGTGCGCATTGCGATTGATGTCATGGGCGGCGATCTGGGGCCGCCCGCGATTATCGGAGGTGTTGCCAAGGCGGCGTGCCTTTGCCCTGATGCGCAGTTCCTGCTATTTGGCCCGAGTCGGCAGATTACTGCCGAGCTTTCGCGCCTGCCGCAGCCTTTGGCTGCGGCAGTATCGCGTATGGTGGTGTGTGATGCTGCTCAGTTTATATCGCCAGATGCCTCAGCTGCCTGGGCATTGCGTCACGGTCAGCAGACGAGCATGGCGCAAATGCTGCGCTCACTTGTGCATCCTGACGGTGTGTCAGGCGCCGATGCGGGTGTCAGCGCTGGCAACACGGCAGCCCTGGTTGCCCTGGCGCGTCGTGAAATAGGCACCTTACCCACTGTTACCCGTCCGGCGATCAGTACCTCCATTCCAACCCGTAATGGTAAACACTGCTATTTGCTGGATCTGGGTGCCAACGTTGACTCTCCCGCCCAGCGTCTGGTGGAGTTTGCCCTGATGGGAGCGGTCATGGCCCAGTGTGTCGATGGTGTTGCCAGGCCACGGGTTGCACTGCTCAACGTGGGTATCGAAGCGACCAAAGGGGGGCGGGTCGTGCGCGAGGCGGATATGTTGATCCGCTCGATGGGCGAGGCGTCGCTATTTGATTATCAGGGCTACGCTGAAGGTGGCGATCTTTTTCAGGGTTATCTGGATGTAATTGTCTGCGATGGCTTTGTGGGTAATGCAGTGCTTAAATCCAGTGAAGGCTTGGCGCGCATGCTGGTTGAAAGAGTTCAGGCAACGTTTGAGTCCCGTTTGACCGGGCGTCTGGTGGGTTTTCTGGCACGCCCAGCCCTGAAACGACTCAAGCAGGAACTTGATCCGGTGCGCTACAATGGTGCCAGTCTCTTGGGGCTTTCACGGACAGTAGTGAAAAGCCATGGTGCCAGTCATGCGGATGGTTTTTGCTATGCTGTTTTGCGTGCTATAGACGAAGTGACTCAAACGTTGCCCGAACGGCTTGCCCAACGTCTGGCGCAGTTGCCAAGGCGCTGTGAATAAACTAAGCCGTTTGTACTGATTGTCTGAAAGCAAGCCTGAAAAACAGTTATTTTAACGTGGAGAGCATTGAAGGTCTCTCTACTATATGTGTCCAATGCATTAATTGGTCGCCAGTGGTCTATCGCTCATAAGAGCAAACGCCAACAAGAGCAAAGGTGAACGACATGTCTCAACCCCTTGCCCTCATATTTCCCGGGCAAGGCTCTCAACAGCTGGGAATGCTTAGAGAGCTGGCCGAGCGCTACAGTGTAGTCGGTACGACGTTTGAAGAAGCAGCGGATGCTTTGAATTATGACCTTTGGAAGGTCGTGCAGGAAGGCCCTGAAGCATCGTTGAATGCAACAGCCTGTACCCAGCCTGCACTGTTGGCGTCGAGCGTCGCTATCTGGCGCGTCTGGCAGGAGCTGGAAGGTCCTCGTCCAGGTGTGATGGCGGGTCATAGCCTGGGTGAATACAGTGCCATGGTGTGCGCAGGTGTCATAAGCTTTGCCGAGGGTATCAAGCTGGTTCGCCTGCGGGGCGAAGCCATGCAGGAGGCCGTACCTGCCGGCCAGGGCGGAATGGCCGCCATTCTCGGGCTGGACAGCCAGGCAGTTGAAGCCGCCTGTGCTAAAGCAGCCCAGGGTGATGTTGTTTCGGCAGTCAACTACAACGCCCCGGGCCAGGTGGTGATTGCCGGTTCCAAAGCCGCAGTGGAAAGAGCGATTGCTGCCTGTCAGGAAGCCGGCGCCAAACGTGCCATGCCTTTGCCAGTGTCGGTTCCGTCACACTGTGCTCTGATGAAGCCAGCGGCAGAGCGCCTGTCTGCAGCGATTAAGGCCATTGACCTGCGGGCTCCGCGCTATAGCGTCATTCAGAACGTTGATGCCAAAGCACATGCTGACGTTGATACCCTGCGCACTCGACTTGTCGAGCAGTTATATCGTCCAGTACGCTGGACCGAGTGCGTTGAAACCATGAGCGCACAGGGAGCTGAAACCTTTATCGAGTGTGGGCCCGGCAAGGTGTTGACCGGTCTTAATAAACGCATTGTCCGCGGCAGCAAAGGGCTGGCGGTCAACGATCCGGATAGCCTGAGCGCGGCACTGGAGCTGGCACGTGAAACGGTTGCTGGCAGTAGCGATACACAACGCTAGACAGGTGTGCGGCGCAATTGATAGTAGTTCCAGTCAATTACGCCGCTGATTAGCCAGATAATCTAGCTGATGACTGAGTTAAGGACTGAGCTGATGACTGAAGAACGCAAAGTGGCGCTTGTCACAGGAGCTAGCCGTGGTATCGGGCGGGCAGTCGCCCACGAGTTGGCACGTCAGGGGCGAATAGTGGTGGGCACGGCGACCAGCGAAGCCGGTGCTGAAAAGATTGACGCCGAACTCAAGGCACAAGGCTTCGACGGTGCGGGCATGTGCCTGAATGTCACTGATCAGGCAAGTATTGATAGCGTACTCAAGCAGATTGCCGACCAGTTCGGTGCGCCTACCATTCTGGTCAATAATGCCGGTATCACTCGTGACAACCTGCTGATGCGCATGAAAGAAGATGAATGGGATGATGTTCTGGATACCAATCTCAAATCTGTCTATCGTGTTAGCAAGGCGTGCCTGCGTGGCATGACAAAAGCCCGCTTCGGGCGCATCGTGTCGATTAGCTCAGTGGTGGCCACCATGGGCAATCTGGGGCAGGCCAACTATGCAGCCGCCAAGGCAGGCATGGAAGGTTTCAGTCGATCGTTGGCCAGAGAGGTGGCATCGCGTAACATTACCGTCAATAATGTTGCGCCCGGGTTTATTGCCACCGATATGACGCAGTCTCTGCCGGAAGTCCAGCATGAAATGCTGTTGAAACAGATTCCGCTGGCTCGCCTTGGCGCGCCAGAAGAAATTGCTGCCGCTGTCGGGTTTTTGACCAGCGATGCAGCAGGATACATCACCGGAGAGACGCTACAGGTCAACGGTGGTATGAATATGCGATGATGCCTTTGATTTTCGCGGTTGCGTCTATCAAGGGGCGTCTATAAACTACTCCGCAGCTTTTGGCTTGCGGTTTCCAACTGGCTGTTTTCCTAACGGCTAACGTGAATGACTGGAGTACGTTAATGAGTACAATCGAAGAGCGCGTTAAAAAAGTAGTGGCTGAGCGCCTGAACGTTAAAGAAGAAGATATCCAGAATGGATCTTCCTTTACCGAAGATCTGGGTGCTGACTCTCTCGACACCGTTGAACTGGTGATGGCGCTTGAAGAGGAATTCGACACTGAAATTCCTGACGAAGAAGCTGAAAAGATCACCACGGTTCAGGAAGCCATCGATTACGTCAACGCCCACCAGTAAGGGCGGCCTTGATGTCACGAGCCGAGGCGGTGCAACCGCCTGATGAAAAGCCGCCCTCGTATGGGGCGGCTTTCTTGTATCGGGCCTGAAAATGTTGTCTCCACACACAAGCAGGACATCAACGTAGCGGTTAAATTTCGTTATACTGTGAAGCTGTGGCAACGTAGCACTCTGTCAACGGTCGATTTCGGATGGCCGAAGGCGTTACAGCTCACATCGCCCAGTTCACTAATGGAATGGGCGCACTCGTCACAGTGATGGCAGGTGCCGCAATAACCTGATCGGGTTAAGTCACCATGGATGCCTGGAGGAAAACGCATGGCACGTAAAAGGGTAGTGGTAACTGGGCTAGGCCTGGTGACCCCTGTAGGAAATACTGTCGATGAATCATGGGCAAATATCACAGCAGGCAACAGTGGTATTGCCCTGATTGATGACTTTGAAACCAGTGGTTTTAATACGCGCTTTGGTGGTTCGGTTAAGGCGTTTGATATCAGCCCTTACCTCAATCCCAAAGACGCACGCAAGATGGATCTTTTTATTCAATATGGAATGGCTGCCGGCGCCCAGGCAATCAATGATTCGGGCATTGAATGCACCGAGGCCAACGCTGAGCGCATTGGCGTGGCGATTGGTTCCGGAATTGGCGGTCTGCCGATGATCGAACACAACCACTCGGCGCTATTGAAAAGTGGCCCACGGCGTATTTCGCCCTTTTTTGTGCCGGGCTCAATCATCAACATGATTTCCGGCAATATTGCGATTCAGCACGGCTTTAAAGGGCCCAACATCGCGATTACTACCGCCTGCACCACCGGCACGCACAATATCGGCTACAGTGCTCGCACCATCGCCTATGGTGATGCGGACGTGATGATTTGCGGTGGCGCTGAAATGGCCACCACCCCGTTGGGGCTGGGTGGGTTTTCCGCAGCACGCGCGCTATCGACCCGTAATGACGACCCTCAGGCGGCCAGCCGCCCCTGGGATGCTGACCGCGATGGCTTTGTGCTGTCTGACGGTGCGGGTGTCATGGTGCTGGAAGAATATGAGCATGCGGTGGCTCGTGGCGCGCCTATCTACGCTGAGCTTTCCGGTTTTGGTATGAGCGACGATGCTTATCACATGACGGCACCGCCGGAAGATGGGCGTGGTGCGGCTTTGTCTATGCGCAATGCCATTCGTGATGCACAGCTCAACCCGGAGGACGTTGATTACGTCAATGCCCACGGCACCTCTACGCAAGCCGGTGACCTGGCCGAAAGCCGTGCAATTGAACATGTGATGGGCAATGCCGCCAAACAGGTGGCGGTAAGTTCAACCAAGTCAATGATTGGTCATTTGTTGGGAGCAGCGGGTGCCGTTGAGGCGGTATTCAGCGTTCTGGCTATCCGTGATCAGGTGGCTCCGCCCACCATTAATCTGGATAATCCCCAGGAAGGTTGCGACCTTGATTACGTGCCGCACACAGCACGCAACATGAAAATCGATGTGGCGCTTTCCAACTCCTTCGGTTTTGGCGGCACCAACGGTTCTCTACTCTTCAAGAAAGTCTGAGACATACGGAGCGCAGATGTCGACCCTGGTCACGGTGCCTTTTGATGACCGCGGCTTGGCCTACGGTGATGGGGTGTTTGAAACCGTGCTGCTGCGCGATGGCTGGCCTGTTCTGTGGCCATACCATCGTGCCAGGTTATTGCGCGGCTGTGCCACGCTGGCTATTCCGCCGCCCAGTGATCAAGCGCTAGAGGCCTGCTGGCAGGCATCCCCAGGCCAGGCATCTGATGCTGGGCTCGAGGTACTCAAGATAATTGTTACCCGGGGCAGCGGTGGTCGGGGTTATGCATGTCCTCCAGACCCAGCTCCTCGCCTGTTAAGCCACCGCTCAGCCTTTACGCCGATTCCCCAGCGCTGGGTAGAAGGCGTATCGGTGTGTGTGTGTCAGCTGCGTCTGGGATATCAACCCCTGTTGGCAGGCATCAAGCATCTCAATCGCCTGGAAAATGTCATGGCACGCCGCGAATGGCAGCAACCGGCCATTGCTGAAGGGCTGTTGGCTGACCAGCAGGGCAACCTGGTCGAAGCCACCAGCATGAATGTGTTCTGGCAGCAGGATGACCAGCTGTGGACGCCGAGACTCGAGCAGTGCGGCGTGTCTGGCACTTTGAGGGCGGCACTGCTTGATCAGGGATGGGTGAGAGAGGGCAGTCTGCCGCTATCAAGCCTTTATGACGTTGATCGGCTCTGGGTGGCCAATTCGGTACAGGGCGTCTGGCCGGTGACGAAACTGGTGTCAACGGCAGGAGAAAGTCTTCAGCGCTGGCCATTGGCTGCGGATGACTCACTGCAGGCGCTGGCTCATCCATTGATGGGCTATCCGCCGGATAAATAAGTTCCAGCGTTCCTTAAAGTGTATTTTCAAGCAAGTCTATCAAGATCAGGAGAACTGCCGTCGTGAAACGTTTACTGGCTGTGTTGTTGGCGGTTGTCCTGTTGGCGGCGGCGGGTGGAGCAGGGGGCTATTATTACTGGCACAGCCGCCTTGATGCGCCCCTGAGCATAGAAACGCCCACCCTGTATGAAGTGCCGGCTGGTGCCGGTTTTAATCGCGTGGTGAACGACCTTGCCGCGCAAGGGGTGATCAGCGATGCCTGGGCGTTTCGATTGCTGACCCGTCTGGCGCCGGAAGAAGTGCCTTCCATCCGCGTAGGTGAATACCGGCTGTTGCCTGACATGCACGGTCGTGACCTGTTGGCAGTGTTTGAAAACAATGAGGTGGTTACTTACGACCTGACGATTCCGGAAGGCTGGACATTCCGCCAGATGCGCGCCCAGCTGGAGGCTGCCGCCAAGCTTGAACAACGCACCCGCGGGCTAAGTGACGCCGA
>JBNJGW010000008.1:53610-55278 GCA_051748005.1 Pseudomonadota bacterium
CCTGACGATTCCGGAAGGCTGGACATTCCGCCAGATGCGCGCCCAGCTGGAGGCTGCCGCCAAGCTTGAACAACGCACCCGCGGGCTAAGTGACGCCGAGGTGATGACGCTCTTGGGGCGTGAAGACGAACACCCTGAAGGGCGCTTTTTCCCGGATACCTATCGCTACCACCTGGGCATGAGCGATATGGATATTCTGCGTCAGTCGCTGGAAAAGATGGACCGCGTGCTTGAACAGGTATGGGCCGAGCGTCAGGACGAACTTCCGCTTGAATCGCCTTATGAGGCCTTGATCATGGCGTCACTGATTGAGCGCGAAACCGGGGCACCTGAAGAGCGTCGCCAGATTGCCGGTGTCTTCAAGCGTCGCCTGGAGCGCGGCATGCGTCTGCAGACTGATCCGACGGTGATCTATGGCATGGGCGAACGCTATGACGGACGGATTACCTATGCGGATCTGCGTGAAGCAACACCCTACAACACCTATGTGATAGATGCCTTGCCGCCTACCCCGATTGCCATGCCGGGCCAGGCGTCCCTGGAAGCCGCCGTCGACCCGCTGCCAGGCGACACCCTTTACTTTGTCGCCAAAGGCGATGGCACTCACCAATTCTCGCGCACCCTGCGGGAACACAATAATGCGGTCAATCGCTACATCCGCAACCGTGATAACTGAAGACCTGGTTATTGCCACTGTAAGCCAATGGATATGAGGCCATCATGAAGCAGCGCGGGCGTTTTATTACCCTGGAAGGCGGCGAAGGCGTCGGTAAATCCACCAACCTGCAATGGGTGGTTGAATGGCTGCAGCAGCAAGGGCTGACGGTGATCAGTACCCGTGAACCTGGCGGTACGCCTCGGGCAGAAGCTATTCGAGAGCTGCTGCTTGACCCGGCTCCGACTGAACCGCTGAGCAGCGATTCCGAGCTATTGCTGATGTTTGCCGCCCGTGCCCAGCACCTGAATGAAAAGATCCTGCCGGCTCTGGAGCAAGGAGCCTGGGTAGTGTGTGACCGCTTTACCGACGCCACCTATGCCTATCAGGGCGGCGGCCGGGGCATTGAGGCCGAGCGGATCGCCACCCTGGAGCGCTTCGTTCAGCATGGCCTGCAACCTGACCTGACGTTGCTGCTGGATATGCCCGCCGAGGCAGGCGCTCAGCGGGTGGCCTCACGCCTCTCGCAATCCGGCGGCGAGCGCGACCGTTTCGAGCGTGAGCAGCAGACATTTTTCAACGCCGTGCGCCATGCCTATCTGCAACGTGCTGAGCAAGCCCCAAAGCGGTTTGCCGTGATTGACGCTGCCCAGCCGCTGGAAGCCGTGCAGGCTTCTCTCCAACGCGTACTGGCCGAACGGGTGCCCGTATGGATGTAAGCCCGGTATTGCCCTGGCATCAGGCGGTCTGGGCGCAGCTGATGCGCCTGCAGGACAGCCAGCGCTTTCCCCATGCGCTACTGTTTAACGGGCCGCATGGGGTTGGCAAGCAGCAGCTCGCGGATGCCCTTGCGGCACACATGCTATGCGCTCAGCCAGGCAGGATGCCCTGCGGGCGTTGCCACAGCTGCCAGATGCTGGCTTCCGGCTACCACCCTGACCTGTTGCGTATCTCACCAGAGGAAGGCAAACGCCAGATCCGTATTGATCCGATTCGTGAGGTGAACCGTTTTG
>JBNJGW010000009.1:0-49741 GCA_051748005.1 Pseudomonadota bacterium
GCTGGCTTTCGTCATTATCGCGGCGCGCCATGCGCTCACGCTCTGCCTGGGCTTCACGCTCAACCCGGGCGGCCTCGTTCGCCTCACGGCGGGCAGAAAGAACACGACGAATCCGCCATGCCAGATAACCAATACCTGCCGCCAGCAGAGTCAGAAAGACAATGTTGAAAATCGGCAAATGTCGATAGCCCGGTTCGACCTGCCAGACTTTGACAGCGTTCGGGAACATCGAAAAGATTGGCAGGCGCCAGCCGTAATGGCGAACGGCGACCAGGTTATCTTCATCCTGGGCAATCGACCGGGCACGGGTATGCAGGTTGGAGCTGTCAAACTTGCCGTAAATAATGGCATCTTCATTGCGGTAGTTACGCGGCTCCCCTTGCTCTGTTTCCGTCAGCACGAAGTACACATCCGTCGTGCTGACAGAGTTGCCGGATTCGTTATCCGTACCGCTTTCCTGGGTATCCACCCGCTTGACGTCAGTGCCGATCAGGCGCACCACATCCACCTGTGGCAAGGCATAATGCAGGGCAGCGCCGATGGCGATGACAATCGCTCCAATCAGAGCGTATCCAAGGCGTTTCATCTATGATCTCCTGTTAACTCAGTGCTGAGGGTGGCGACATGTTCAGGTCTAAATAATACGCGCTATGATGCCAGTTTTCGCATCAACGTTCTTCTCTATCAGATATCAATCGACGAACTAAGGGATAACTCCATGGTTACTACGCTGATCGCAGGGCAAAACGCTAAACTTGATAACCAGAAACTCACCTTTCGCCTGATTGTCGGTAATGTTCAGAATGTGAGCCTGGACGCCTCAGCCATTCTGCTGGCCAACACGGGTAAGGTATCCAGTGATGATGATTTCATTTTCTTTAACCAGCCCACCCACCCCTCGGGCGCACTGATTCAACAGGAAGGCGCCACCTTTGCGGTTGATCTCAGCAAAGTCCCCAGCCATCTTGAACGTATCGCCTTTGTGCTGACCGCCGACCCTGGGCTGTCAGCGTTATCAGACGGTTACCGCTTTGAACTGACCGGCACTACTGATCAGTTTGACTTTAGTGGCCAGGGTGCGGGGCGCCCCGAGAAATCCCTGATTGTCTGCGAGCTGTACCGTCGCAACGGTGACTGGAAGGTAAAAGCCGTTGATCAGGGCTTTGCCGGCGGCATGGCGCCTCTGGCTGAGCACTTTGGCGTTGAAGTCGAAGGGTCGCCCAATCAGTCACCACCCACTCCAGCAGCGGCCCCTACTCCACCCCCCAAACCTCAGGAAAAATCATCCGTTAATCTCAGCAAAATCACCCTGGACAAGAAAGGCGACACCATTTCGCTGGAGAAAAAGTCCGCCTCCTTCGGCAAAATCCACATCAATCTCAACTGGAACCAGACCGCAGGCACCGCCAAGAAGGGGTTGTTGGGCTCGTTGATGGGCAAACAGGGCGGTATCGATCTTGATCTTGGCTGCATGTTTGAATTCAAGGATGGAACCAAGGGGATTGTTCAGGCCTTGGGCAAGCACTTTGGCAGCCTGGAACAGCCGCCCTACATTTTCCTTGATGGCGATGACCGCACGGGGTCTATCAACCAGGGTGAGAACCTCTATATCAATGGTAAACAGTGGAGCGATATCAAACGTGTCATGGTGTTTGCGTTCATTTATGAGGGCGTCGCCAACTGGGCTGAAACCAACGGCCGCGTGTCAATCCAGGCGCCTGATCAACCGGAAATTGAAATCCAGATGGATGCCAGCGGACGGAACGAGAATTTCTGTGTAATCGCAATGCTGGAAAACAACAATGGTGACTTGAGCATCTCCAAGGAAGTCAATTACTTCAGCAGCCATAAGCCAGCGGACGAGCATTACGGGTTTGGCTTCCAGTGGAAAGCAGGCAGCAAGTAACCAGCCAGATATCACTTCCTTTGGGAAGCACTTGAACAAGCCTTTGATAAAACAGTGCCGCTGTGTTGCGGCACTGGACTGCTTTGCTCCACTCGCCGCCCTCCAGCAGAATGACTCCCTCAAGATGCTAAACTCTACACTCACCGTCATAATGTACCCTCTGCTTTCACCCCTGAGGCCTGTATGTCAAGGACGCACGCTCGTAAGCTCCCGATAGGGATACAGACCTTCTCGGATATCCGCGAAGGCGGCTATTACTACGTCGACAAGACGCCTTTTATTGAAAAGCTGGCCAACCAGAACAAGTACTATTTTCTCTCCCGCCCACGGCGATTTGGCAAAAGCCTGCTGCTGGATACCCTGCGCTGCCTGTTTGAAGGCCGTGAAGCGCTTTTTGAAGGGCTTTATATTCATGACAGGTGGGATTGGCAGTCCACTTACCCCGTGATTCGGTTGAGCTTTTCGGATGGCGTATTGCAAAGCCGCGAAGCGTTGGATCAACATATCCAGGAGATCATGGCGTCTGAAGCTCAGCGGCTGGGCGTCACGCTCAACAATAAAAGTATCGCCGGGCGCTTTCGTGAGCTGATCCAGCAAACGCGCCTGGTGTCTGGGCGGCCTGTCGTGGTGCTGATTGATGAGTATGACAAGCCGATACTGGATAATATTCTTGATGCAGAAAGCGCCCGCGAACTGCGTGAAGGGCTAAAAAACCTGTATAGCGTCCTCAAGGACGCCGACCCCTACCTACATTTTGTGCTGCTCACCGGGGTGTCCAAGTTCAGCAAGGTAAGCCTGTTTTCGGGATTGAATAACCTCAATGACATCACTCTCGATGCACCTTATGCCGCCATCTGCGGCTATACCGACGAAGATATTGATAACGTTTTTGCGCCAGAGCTTCCGGGCCTTGACCGAGAAGAAATCCGCCGCTGGTATAACGGCTACCGCTGGGGAGGCCACGCCGTTGAAACCGTTTATAATCCTTTTGATGTGCTGCTGTTATTGCAAAAACGAGAGTTTGGGGCCTACTGGTTTGAAAGTGCCACGCCGACTTTTCTGATCAATCTGCTGAAAGAACGCGGTGTGTTCACACCACAACTGAGCACGCTTCAAGCCAAGGCCCAATTGCTGGGTCGGTTTGATATCGACGACATTGCCACTGAAGCACTGCTGTTCCAGACTGGCTACATCACCATAAAGGATGTCCAGGAACCGATGGTTGGCTACCGCCTCTACTCATTGGGCTTTCCCAACCGTGAAGTCGAAAGCAGCCTGAACGAATTTTTGCTGCCCGTGCTGGGTATTCGCAATAGCGAGGCTCAAGCCTACCAGCTGGCGCTGTTTGAAGTACTGTATAAACATGACCTGGCTGGCCTGGAAACCCATTTGAAAGCCCTTTACGCTGGCCTGCCCCACGACTGGTATCGCAATAACCCGATTGCCCAGTACGAAGGGCATTATGCCAGCGTCTTCTACAGCCATTTTGCCGCCTTGGGCATGGGCGTGACGGTGGAAGATGCCAGCCGCAAAGGCCAGGTGGATATGAGCGTTGACTTCAGCGGCCACATTTATCTGTTTGAGTTCAAGGTGGTGGAGCAGGAACCACAAGGCAAGGCCCTGGAGCAGATCAAAACCAAAGGCTACGCCGAGAAACACCTTGCCAGCGGCAAGCCCATCCACCTTATCGGCGTGGAGTTTTCCAGCCAAAAGCGCCAAATCGTGGCGTTTGAGGTAGAGACTTTAGGGTAAGGGTTTTCGTACTTGCCCCCTCCGCTTGCCCTGCAAAACCTGCTTGGCGCATACTCATCTGTGGACACTGCGCTTATGGCGCTTGATAAAAAACCTAGATGTGGAGTTCTGCTCATTATGCAACGCCGTCACTTTCTTAAAACCGCTGGTCTGGGCGCTGCGGGTGTTGCCGCCGCGCCTTTTGTTTCTACGGCTAACGCCCAGGAAACCATTACCTGGGACATGGTGACCTCATGGCCGAAAAACTTCCCGGCCCTGGGGACTGGCGCCAATGAGTTTGCCGAACGCGTTGAGGCACTTTCCGGCGGGCGGATGCGTATCCGCGTTCATGGGGCGGGTGAGCTGGTGCCCGCGCTGGAAGTGTTTGATGCGGTATCGGCAGGCACCGCTGAAATGGGCCATTCCGCTTCTTACTACTGGCGTGGCAAGGTGGCAGCATCCCAGTTCTTTACCGCCGTGCCGTTTGGCATGAACACTCAGGAAACCAACGCCTGGCTGTATTACGGCGGTGGCCAGGAACTTTGGGACGAGGTATACGCCAAACACAACCTCAAGCCGTTTGCCGTGGGTAACACCACGACTCAACCGGGCGGCTGGTTCAAGAAAGAGATTAACTCACTGGACGACCTGCAGGGCGTTAAGCTGCGCCTGCCGGGGCTTGCCGGTGAGGCCATGAACCGCATTGGCGTGACGACAGTGACGATTGCCGGCGGCGAGATCTTTACCGCCATGCAGACCGGCGCTCTGGATGCCGCCGACTGGGTAAGCCCCTACAATGATCTAGCATTTGGCCTGCATCAGGTTGCCGATTACTACTACACCTCAGCCTGGAATGAGCCCAGTGCGGTGTTGGAAGGCACGGTGAACCTGGACGCCTGGAATGCCCTGCCAGATGACCTCAAGGCCGTGGTTGAGGAGGCTGCCCGCGCTTCCAACCTGTCAATGATCAGCGAATTCACCTACCGTAACGCTGAAGCCTTGAACACGCTGGTTAACGAGCACGACGTCAAGCTACGCGCCTTCCCGGAAGACGTCATGCAGGCGCTTTATGATGCCTCTCAGGATGTTATCCGCGAACAGACTGAAAACGACGCAGATTCCAAGAAGGTCTATGATTCCTACCGCGCCTTCCAGGAACTGGTGCGTCCTGTCACTGACAGCGGCGAATTTACCTACCTGAAAAACCGTGAACGCGTCGGCGGCTAATGGCGCTTGGTTCTGTCGCTATCCACGCCACCGCTAAGTGCGGTGGCGTTTTATTGATACCGGCAAAAACAGTCAGATCGTATCGTGTACCGAGCGGATTCGGCCATTGTCGTCCAGCGCCACCATCACAAAACGCGCTTCAGTGACCTTCTGGCGCTCATCCAATCGCTGTCCATAAGGCGGGCGAACCCACACCTCAACGTCTATTTTAAGAGAGCTGTGGCCGATTTCTCGCACTTGGGTAAAGACACTCACCATTGAGCCCACCCGCACCGGGCTTAGAAAATCCATGGCTTCAATGGCCACAGTGGCCGTGCGGCCACCCGCCTCACGTCCCGCTGCAAGCTCGGCGGCCTGATCCATCTGGTTGACCAGCCAGCCTCCCGGTATATCGCCATAGAAGTTGGTATCCTGGCGAGATGCCTGTAGTTTCAAGGTAAGTTGGCCGGTGGGGGCCGGTGCGTCATCCACGTCGTTATTTACCTGGTTATCCAAAAGAGTCATATAAACGTCGCTTTTTAGGGTTATTGTTTTCGCGCAGGGCTTAAGAGGTCATGTTACTTTTACTACTCAGATCAATACTCAGATCAGCAGGCAAACAGCCAATTATTTGTTGCATCGCAATAATATAGCAGCAGTTAACCATATGAGGGCCTTTGTTTGAACAGCTGCGCGACATCTTTCGTGTTTCTCCGCCGCTCAGGGTGCGCCGCCTTACTGTGGGTGCTACTGCTATCAGGCTTAGGCTTAGCCTCAGCCAATACACTGGCAGCGCCAGTTAGCGGCACCTTGAGCGCCGTTGGTTCAGATACTATGGCGGGCCTGATTCTGCGCTGGGGCGAGGCCTTGAGCCAACGCCACCCAGACATCAACATCCAGTTTCAGGCCAGCGGCTCGGCCAATGCCCCTTCGGCACTGATAGCGGGCACCACGCGGCTAGGGCCGATGTCGCGCCAGATGACGGACACCGAGCGCCAGGCCTTCACGCAGCGTTATGGTTACCCGCCGCTGGAACTCAAGGTCGCCCGCGATGCTCTGGTAGTTATTGTGCATCGTCATAACCCGCTTGCCGAGCTGACACGCCAGCAGGTGGATGCCCTGTTTTCAAACACCCTCGAGTGCGGTGCCAACGCCGCCATTAGCCGCTGGCAGGAACTACCCGCCACCCAGGGTTGGCCGTTTGGCGCGATTGCCTTGCACGGGCGCAACAGCGCCTCCGGTACTTATGGCCTGTTTCAGCAAAGAGCCCTGTGCGGCGGCGAGTTTCGCCCCACGCTTAGCCAGCATCCTGGGGCTTCCGCCGTGGTCGCCGCGGTGGGTGAATCGCCAGGCAGCATCGGTTATGCAGGCTACCATCACCTGACGCCCAACGTTAAAGCCGTCAGCTTGATCAATGCCGAAGGCCAAGCCATCGCACTCAGTGAAAACAGCGTGCAAAGCGGTGACTATCCCCTCTCGCGCTACCTTTATCTGTATGTCAATGCGCCGCCTGAACAGCCCTTGCCTACGGCGGAAAAAGCCCTGCTAGACTTGATTTTTTCACCCGAAGGTCAGCAGATTGCCCGTTCAGCAGGCTTTGTACCGCTAAGCGAAACTGTCCGTCAACAGCAAGCCCACTGGTAACAGCTCTTGATTGACAGCCCGGCAAAATGTCATCTAAATGTCATAAAAAAGTCTTACGCTATGTGCTAGGCCATGACAAGCGTCTAATCAACCACCTTCTGCGACCTCAGCCTGCACCATGCTATCACCATGACCCAGCCACCACGGCTTTCATCGTCAGCCCCCCGGACACTGCCTCAAGGTCCGCGCTGCCAGCGTCCTCATCGTCAACGCCTGGATCGCCTTGCGACGACGGTGATCACTGCGGGTGCCTTTGCCGTGCTGGCTGCCATCCTGGCAATTGGAGTCTTCTTGCTATGGGAAAGCCTCCCCCTGCTGGCAATGGACGATATGGCGCTGTTCAACTCGCTTTCGCCACTGGCATGGGGAACATTAAAGGCCGCATTAGCTGCCATGCTGTTTGCCCTGCCGATTGCGCTGGGTGCAGCTGTTTACACCGCCATGTATATGCCCGCCCGCCAACGCACCCGCATCAAGCCGCTATTGGAAATGATGGAAGCCATTCCTGGTGTGGTGATCGGCTTCATTGCCGGACTGATACTCGCCCCCTGGGTAGAACGGCACCTGACGTCCACACTGGTACTTCTAATCTGGTTGCCTGCTAGCGCCCTGTTGGCGGGCATTCTGTGGCATGCCTTGCATAAGCGCTGGCGCCAGCGCCTGCCTTTCAGCAGCGCCGCCATCTGGCTGATCCCCTGGTTTGCACTGATGGTCATTCTCGCGCTCTGGGCAGCGCCGCTGGCTGAGCAGTACCTGCTAGGCGAAGATTTACGCCGCTTTCTTGATTTGCAGCTAGGCATTGATTATGCCACGCGCAACGCCATGATAGTCGGCGCAGCGATGGGCTTTGCCGTGATTCCCAGCGTCTATGCCCTGGCGGAAGACGCCCTTTCGGATGTGCCACCTGCCCTGCTGGAAGGTGCCCAGGCACTGGGGGCTGACCGCTGGCAGGCACTCTGGAAAGTCGCCCTGCCGGCTGCCGGGCCAGGGATATTTTCTGCGGTGATGATCGGCGCCGGGCGTGCCGTAGGTGAAACCATGATTGTATTGATGGCCAGCGGCAACACCGCCTTGTTGAGCGCCAGCCCGTTTGAGGGCATGCGCTCCATGGCCGCCGCCATCGCCATAGAGATGCCGGAAGCAGCGCCTGGCAGTAGCAACTACCATATGCTGATCTTTGCCGCCTTACTGCTGTTTGGCTTCACTTTTGTGGTCAATACCCTGGCTGAAACGGTCCGATTGCGCTTGCGTACCCGCCTGAAACGTATGGGGGGTGGCGCATGACACGCATCTGGCCATGGCTATGCGCTGCCAGTGTGGCGCTCTCATTATTCATGCTAGGGCTCTTGCTGGCCCTGTTGCTGACCCGTGGTTTAGGTCATTTCTGGCCATCCACCCTGGAGGTGGCCACCCTGGATTCCGGCGAGGTGATTGCCGGAGAAGCCGTGCGTGAAACAGCACTGCCCCAGCGTGACGGCAAAGAGCGGCTCTACTTTACCGCCAACCGGGATATCGACGGCGCCCGCTGGCGCTGGGTAGCAATAGACAGCATAGCCTCACGCCAGACACCCTCGACGCTGTTGCGCCTGCAGCGCAGCCCCTGGGGGGATTTTATCGGCTATCTCTCTGCCTACGAAGATGGCCAGCAACGCCTGGAAGGCGAAGCCGCCTGGCAGGCATTGGAGACTGCCCTGGCAGCCCCTGCCAATGCCCGCCCCCAGGCGACTCTGGTACTGGAAACGGCAGACGGTCAGATCATTCACCAGGCGCTGGCGGATATTCACCGCGCCCAGCGGCCCAACGCCATGCACATTGGCGAAAAGCTGCGCTACTGGGCGCACGGTGTCTGGCAGTTTCTGAGTGAAGGGCCGCGAGCCGCCAATACTGGCGGAGGCGTCTGGCCGGCGATTTTTGGCACCGTGCTGATGGTGATTGTGATGTCAGTGATTGTCATGCCCTTTGGTGTACTGGCCGCGATTTATCTGAACGAGATTGCCCATCAGGGCCGCCTGACCCGGCTGGTACGGATTGGCGTACGCAACCTGGCGGGTGTGCCTTCGATTGTTTACGGCGTGTTCGGCCTGGGGGTGTTTGTTTACGGTATCGGCAGCTCGGTGGACCAATGGTTTTTTGAGGACACCCTGCCGTCTCCCACCTTTGGCACCGGCGGTCTGTTATGGGCATCCCTGACGCTGGCGCTACTCACCTTGCCCGTGGTGATTGTCGCCACCGAAGAAGGCCTGGCACGCATTCCCGATAGCCAGCGCGAAGGCGCCGTTGCCCTGGGCGCGACCCGTCTGGAAACCTTGACCCGCATCGTCCTGCCCATGGCCATGCCCGCCATGCTGACGGCGGTTATTCTGGCAGTAGCCCGCGCAGCGGGTGAAGTCGCCCCCCTGATGCTGGTCGGCGTTGCCAAACTGGCCCCGCAGATGCCACTGGATGGTGACTTCCCCTACCTGCACCTGGAACGCAAGTTCATGCATCTGGGCTATCATCTGTTTGATACTGCCTTTCACGGCGACGATGTTCAGGCGGCCATTCCGTTGGTCTACGCAACGGCGCTCCTACTGGTTACGATTGTGCTGGTGCTTAACCTAACTGCCATATTCTTGCGCCATTATCTACGTCGTCAGCGAGGTCAGCCATGTTAGCGTCCAATGAAAGTCTCAATGGCATGTCTCGCCAAGGCCAAAGTTGCCTGAGCATTGATGCCTTCAGCCTGGCCTACGCGGGCAAGCAGGCGCTTTGCGAGCTGACGCTGGAGATACCTCGCCACCGGGTAACCGCCTTTATCGGCCCTTCAGGGTGTGGCAAATCAACATTACTCAGGGCCATCAACCGTCTGCATGACCTCAACGATGAAGCCTCGCATAAAGGCCGTATCATGATGGAGGGCATCGACATTCATTCACCCGACATTGACGTGTCTGAACTGCGGCGGCGAATTGGCATGGTCTTTCAGACTCCGAACCCTTTTCCAATGTCGATCTATGAAAACGTGGCCTTCGGGCTGCGCTTGCAGGGCCGCATGACCAAACGCAAGCGGGATGACATTATTGAATGGGCGCTCACCTCGGCGGCGCTTTGGGACGAAGTCAAGGGTCGTCTGCATCAGTCAGCCTGGCAGCTGTCCGGTGGGCAGCAGCAACGCCTGGTCATTGCCCGTACCTTGGCTGTGCAACCCGAGATCCTGCTGCTTGATGAGCCTGCGTCAGCGCTTGACCCGGTGTCGACGCTAAAAATCGAGGAACTGATCTGCAACCTGAAATCACAGCTGACCCTGGTACTGGTCACCCATAACATGCAGCAGGCCGCTCGGGTATCCGATTTCACCGCGTTTTTAAGTCAGGGTGAACTCATCGAATACGGCCCGACAGACCAGTTATTCACCAACCCACGCTTGCGCCATACTGAAAACTACATCACCGGGCGCATCAACTGACAGGAAGGTCGGTGACCCGATCCGGCACCTACTAACAATGTATTTCATCACCCCGCAACCGCCATCAGGAGCGCATTATGGAAATCAACAGCGAAAGCCACAGCCAACATATCTCACGTCAGTTCAACCAGGAGTTGGAGGAACTGAAAACCCACTTGATGGCCATGGGTGGCCTGGTGGAAAAACAGGTGCAGGATGCGATTACTGCCCTGCTGGAAAACGACAGCAAACTGGCCGGCAAGGTGCGCGACAATGACCGTGAAGTGAACGATCTGCACCTGCAGATTGATGAGGAATGTACCCGCATATTGGCGCGCCGCCAGCCTGCGGCCTCGGATCTTCGCCTGGTACTTGCCGTCATTCGCGCCTCATCTGATCTGGAGCGTATCGGCGATGAAGCCAGCAAGATTGCTCGCAACGCCATCTCGCTCAGCGAAAGCAACAACGTTGTACGCGGGCTGGTGGAAGTTCGTCATATCAGTGAGCACGTACGCAAGATGTTGCGCGATGCGCTAACGTCCTTTGCCCGCTTCGACCTTGAGCTGGCCATTGAGGTGGTGCGCGAGGACGAACTGGTTGACGACGAGTACGGCAGCGCCATGCGCTCGCTGATTACCTTTATGGCCGAGGATGCCCGTTCGATTTCCTCGGTGCTGAGTGTCATGTGGATTCTGCGCGCACTCGAGCGGGTAGGCGACCATGCCGACAACCTGGCTGAACACGTCGTTTATCTGGTCAAGGGCCTGGATATCCGCCACAGCGACCCGGATACTCTGGAAGCGACCGTGCTTGATCGCAAGTCCTGAGCCTTTAAGGCTAGACGGCTAGCGCCTGCTGGCCAGTAAAGGCTAGCGACATAGAAATTGACAAAGTACGAGCTGATATAAAACCCTAAGGGCCGCATCCAGTATGCGGCCCGTTTTGTATCGTTACCCTTGATAAGGAAACCTTGAATGATCAATGCGTTAACCGCTATCACCCGGGGAACCCGCTGGGTCTATCAACCCGGCCTGCGGCGTTATATCTTCTTCCCGATTGTGGTCAACTTCATTGTCTACGCTGGACTGATCAGCTTTGTATGGCAGCGCTTTAACGGCTGGCTGGCCTACTGGATGAGCCTGGTGCCCGGCTGGATGGAATGGCTTTCCTGGCTGATCTGGCCGCTGTTTCTGATCAGCCTGATCGCGGTGGTGTTCTTTTCCTTTACCGTAGTCACCCACCTGATTGCCGCGCCTTTTTATGGCTTTCTGGCCGCCAAGGTTGAAACCCGAGCCACCGGCAAGGCGCCTATGGACGACCGTGGCCTGACCCGCACAGCAGTCGATGCGCTTAAACGCGAGATGGTCAAGCTGGGGTATATTCTGCCGCGCATGCTGGTGTTGTTTGTCATCAGCTGGATACCGGTGCTCAATCTGCTGGCCCCTTTTTTATGGGCGCTGTTTTCAGCCTGGGTGCTGGCGATTACCTACCTGGATTACCCGATGGACAACAACAAGGTGAGCTTTGCCGATATGCGCTCGCGGCTCTCGGCCCGCTGGTGGCACAGCCTGAGCTATGGGGGGCTGGTGATGCTGCTGACCCTGATACCGCTGGCCAACCTGTTTTTGCTACCCGGCGCCGTCGCCGGAGCGGTGTTGATGTGGGATGGCCATTACCGCCAACCGGCACCTTCTCGCTAACAACTTACGATTCACCACTCACCAGCCTCGTCACAGGGAAGTGACAGCAGAAGCGTGCCCCTTCCCCCGGATGTGAATCAATCTCCAGCTGAGCATCGTGGCGCAGCAGCACGTGCTTGACGATCGCCAGACCCAGCCCTGTTCCACCGGTCGCCGTGCTGCGGCCCTTATCAACGCGATAGAAGCGCTCGGTCAAACGCGGAATGTGTACCGGATCAATGCCGTCGCCATCGTCTTCCACCACAATGTAAGCACCCTGGTCGTCACAGACCCAGTGCAGGGTGATCTGGCTACCTTGTGGCGTGTAGCGCACGGCGTTGAAGGCCAGGTTGGAAATTGCGCTGCGCAACTCCTGCTCGCTGCCCATCAGCTGCGCATTACTGCCAAGTACCAGATGGATATCATGCTGCTCTTTGGCCAGCGCCCGGGCATCATCAGCGACTTTATGCAGCAGAGCATCAATATCAATCGGTGCGTGATCGTCGCCGCCCTGATCAATTTCCAGACGCGACAGCAGCAGAAGGTCATCGACCAGATTCTGCATCCGTGTGGTCTGGGCCTGCATCTGACCAATACTGCGGCCCAGGCGTGGCGGCAGCTGCTCGGCCAGGTCGGAATAGGTTTCCAGATACCCGGCCAGTACGGTGAGCGGCGTGCGTAGCTCGTGAGAGACGTTGGCAACAAAGTCGCGACGCATCTGCTCAAGGCGGTGCAAGCGGGTAATATCGCGGGCCATCACCAGGCGTTCATCGTCACCGTAGAGGGTAATCTGGTATTGCAGGATGCGCCGCTCGTCGATGGGCGATGACAGGGTCAGCGGTTCGCCATAGTCACGGGCGTTAAAGTAGCCCACAAAGCGCGGATCACGCAGCAGATTGGTAATATGCTGACCACGGTCCTGAGCAGTCTTCAGGCCCAGCATCTTGGCAGCGGCGCTGTTCCACCACTCAAGGTCGCCGTGGCTATCGAGCATCACCACACTGTCGCGCATGGCTTCTGAGGATTCCTGAATGCGCCCCAGGGTGGCGCGCAAGCGGTTCTGGGTGATCCGCTGGCCTTTCTGGTAGCGATACAGCCGATCAAACAGCTCGCCCCAAAGGCCTACGGCAGCGGGTGGCTCGTCATGGGGATGCAGGGTCAGCCATCGGTATAGGGCACGCAACTGGTAAAGATGGTAGCCAAGGCAAGCCGCCAGGCCAAGCGCCAGCCCGAAGCCTGCGCTGCCGACAATCGCCCCCAGCACACAACCCAGGGCGCTTAACCAGAGTAAACGCCATATTTCACGGCTCCACAGACGCACCCTTACCCCCGTGCAGAGAAACGATAGCCAGTTCCACGCACCGTCTGAATCAGGTGATGGTGATCAATTAACGCCTTGCGCAAGCGGCGAATGTGTACATCCACGGTGCGCTCTTCTACGTACACATTGCCTCCCCAGACCTGATCGAGCAGCTGGCTACGGGTGTAGGCACGCTCCTGATGGGTCATGAAGAACTGTAGCAGACGATACTCGGTAGGACCCATATCCACGGCTTTGCCATAGGCGCTGACGCGATGGCTGACCGGGTCAAGCAACAAACCTTCAATTTCGATCGGGTCTTCCACGCCACGCGGTGTGGTACGCCGCAAAACGGCCTTTAGCCGGGCGACCAGTTCACGCGGTGAGAAAGGCTTGGTGATGTAATCATCAGCACCAGCTTCAAGGCCCTGGATCTTGTTGTCTTCCTCGCCTTTGGCCGTCAGCATGATAATCGGCATTTCAGCGGTGGTTTCCTCACGTTTGAGCCGCCGGGCAAGCTCGATCCCGCTGGTGCCCGGCATCATCCAGTCAAGCAAGAGCAGATCAGGCTGGTGGTCGACCACCATGGCGTGGGCATCCTGGGCGTTGTCCGCTTCAAGCACACGATAGTCAGCCATTTCCAGCGCCACCGCGATCATTTCACGGATGGGCGCTTCATCATCGACAATCAAAACGGTCTTGGCGGTCATTCCAAAGCCTCAAGGTGTTAAACAAGACATTTCCATGACGATCACACCATGACTTGATGACATTTAAATGACAAAGTGGCTATAACGCGGGTTTAAACCGATGTCGGCCATAAACTTAGCGCAATACCGGCAAATACCAGCAGCCCTGACCAGTGGTTATTGAGAAAGGCCTGAAAGCAGCGTTCACGCTCGCGCCCACGAATCAAAACCTGCTGGTGTACAAAGGTTGCCGCCATGGCAGTCAGCCCCAGCCAGAAAAACCCACCCAGCCCCAGCCGCCAGCCAACCGTTGCCAGAAGGACCAGTGTTGCCAGCTGCAGAAGACCAATAATCAAGCGGTCAGCCTGGCCAAACAGTACCGCTGTGGATTTGATACCGATTTTAAGATCATCGTCACGATCCACCATGGCGTATTCGGTGTCGTAGGCCACCGTCCACAGCAGGTTGGCGCAAAACAGCAGCCAGCCTTCCAGGGGAACATAGCCCAGCACAGCGCCGCAGGCCATGGGGATCGCCCAGGAAAACGCCGCCCCCAGCACCACCTGCGGAAAATGGGTATAACGCTTCATGAAGGGGTAGATAAACGCCAGCACCACACCGCCAATCGATAGCAGAATTGTAAACAGATTGGTAAACAGCACCAGCACAAAGGCTACTGCCACCAGCCCTGCAAACAGCAGTTGAGCTTCGCGCTCGCTGATGCGCCCATTCGCCAGCGGGCGATTTCGGGTTCGTTTGACATGGCCGTCGAAGTGTCTGTCAGCGTAGTCATTCACCACACAACCCGCTGCGCGCATGGCATAGACACCGCCAATAAAAATCAACAGTAACCCGCGTTCAGGCACGCCCTCAGCCGCCAGCCACAGAGCCCATAGGGTTGGCCACATCAGCAGCCAGGTGCCAATCGGACGATCAAGCCGGGTAAGCTGCAGAAAATCCGGCAAACGAGCAAGCCCAACAGGGTGCAGAAGCGATCGATCCATGCTGACTCCATTAAAAAAGTGTGCGTGCGGAACCCGGGTACTCAAACGCCAGGGCAGTCAAAAATATGAACCCTGATAGCCTAGCGTGCAGGGCCTTCCAGTGCATCTGTCATGGCGGTCAGAAAATACTCCTGTACCAGCAGGGACATACCGGCGTGGTAAAAGCATGACCGCCGCCCCCACAGGCCGCTGGCCGCTACAAAGCGCGGCGCATGGCGAGTTACCTCGATCGGCCCGCGACGCAGATCCGCCTGCTGGAACAGCCAGCTGCCTAGCGAGCGCTCCCCCAGCCTTTCCAGGCGCTGGCCATGAAGTTGGGTAAGCGGTGCCACCGAGCGCGCCACCACCCAGGGCGTGTCGTCCAGGCACAGGGCCACTTCGCGCAGCCAGGCGTAACGTCTGAGGGGCAGCCCCAGCGCTGTGGCCTCATCCACACTGGGATAACCCACCCCCTGGCGCAGCACCCGAACACGAAAGCGCCGCCCCTTGCCTGCCTTCACCAGGCGTGCCGTCAAGGAGTCCGTCGACGCCACCCAACGCCACCAGAAGGCCGACATGGCCGGGCGCGCAGCCGCTGCGGGCACCCAGCGCATAGGCAGCTCCAGCACCGATGGTTGCAGTGTGATGGCATGTCTTGGAAGCGTTGCGTTCAAAATCTGGCTCTTTAATATCAATGGTGAGCGGTGTCGGTTATCCAACACGATCAATCGCCTTGATAGACCCCGCCATGAAAGCACTAGTGTACCATGACAAGACATTATGCCATGGGGCGCGATGACGCTCTGACAACGCCACTTCAACAGGGGACAGCATGTCTACTGACGCCGATTTAGTGATTGTGGGTACTGGCATGGCAGGTATTGGCCTGGCCCGAGCATTACGCCGTGCAGGGGATACCCGTTCGATCACCCTGATCAGCAGTGACAGCGGTGATGATTACAGCAAACCGCTGCTTTCAACCGGCTTTGCCAAAAGCCTGCCGCCTGCCCGGCTTGCCCAGCGAGATGCCGAAGCACTGGCCGAAGAACTCAACGCCAGGGTACTGGCAAACACCCAGGTCACGGCCATTGACCCCGAGGCCCACCAGCTAACGCTCCAGCCAGGCCATGACACCACAAGCGGCCAGCCAACGCCGCCGCGTCTCACATACCGTACTCTGGTACTGGGTACAGGTGCCGCTCCGCGTATGCCATTTCAGCTACCGGATGCCTGTGCATCACGCTGTTTCACTATCAATGATCTTGACGACTACCGCCACTTCCATGCGGCTCTTGGCAACTCTCCTGCCCGGGTGGCGATTATTGGCGCCGGACTGGTAGGCTGTGAGTTTGCCAACGACCTCCACGCTGGTGGACATCAGGTCACTCTGATTGCGCCTGAGCGTGCCCCATTACCGCGCCTGCTGCCTGAACGCCTAGGGGAAGCTCTGGCAGAGGCCTTCAGCGCGGCGGGGATCAGACTGGCGCTTGAGCAAACCCTGAGCAACATCGTCTGCCAGGATGCTGGTGCGGTTCATCTTACGCTGGCACCCGCCACCTCGGGCAACACAACCGGCAATAGCCACGTCGAGGCTGATATTGTCTTGTTGGCCACCGGTCTTGCGCCACGCACTGCCCTTGCCGAAGCCGCCGGGTTGAACGTTTCAGCGCGTGGCATTTCGGTTGACCGCACCCTGCAAACCAGCCACCCTGATATCTATGCTCTGGGTGATGTGGCCTGTATCAGCGGGGTCAACGCCATGTATGTACAACCGCTGCA
The DNA here is from genome assembly GCA_051748005.1 of Pseudomonadota bacterium. GTDB lineage: Bacteria > Pseudomonadota > Gammaproteobacteria > Pseudomonadales > Halomonadaceae > Vreelandella. The sequence goes on from JBNJGW010000009.1 coordinate 16,342, forward strand.
GGCCAGTGCTCAGGCGCTGGCCACTACACTGAGAGGTACCCCTGAACCGGTTCATTTCGGTGCCTGGCCAGTACTGGTCAAAACTCCGCTACTGCCGGTGGTTGCTTACCCACCCCAACGCACGCCTACCCACTGGAAAATCGACGCCAACGGTCACAACATGACAGCGCTGGCGGAAGATGAAAGTGGCAACCTGATCGGCTTTGCGTTGACGGGCCAATGTGTACGTCAGAAAGTGGCTCTTTCCAGAGCAGCCCCGGCACTGCTAGGCTAACCCGGATCAAACTCAGGGTTTTAGCGAAACACTATATGACACTTGCCCGCTGTTTTTTGCGGTCAAATTCAACTACCGTTTGAACTGTCTATTCTGACCACTTTAATGGAGACTGATAATGCGCAAACCTGAACTCGCAGCCGCGATTGCCCAGAATGCTGATATGTCCAAGGAAAAAGCCGGCCAGGTATTGAATGTGGTGCTTGACGAGATTACCAACAGCGTTGCCAAGGGTGAAGATGTTGCACTGATCGGTTTTGGCACCTTCACTGTACGCGAGCGTGCTGCACGCACAGGCAAGAACCCCCAGACAGGCGCCCCATTAGAGATTCCAGCCAGCAAGAATGTGGCTTTCAAACCGGGTAAAGCCCTCAAGGATGCTGTTTCCTGATGAAACTCAAGCTGGTGCTATGGCTATTGGGCCTGCTGCTTAAACGTGCCTTGCGTCGCAAGCCGCGTTTTCGCGAAAAGCTTGAGCAGATGCGCCGGTTGGACTGGGGAGTAGCCACCGAGGATCTCAGTATCTGCCGCTACTACCGGATGTCGCCGGGAGGCATCACCTCCGCCAAAGGCCTGCCGGTTGATCTTGATCTGGAACTGCGTTTTGCAGATGCTGATACCGCACTTAAGATTCTAAAGAAGCCGACTCAGCAGGCATTCCTCGACGGTATTATGGCAGACAAGGTTCGTGTGGTCGGCGATTCCGCCGATATGACCCGGTTGCAGTCCCTGCTTAAGCACCTTTAACTTCGCGCATTGGCAGTCACAGGCTTTGATCGGTGCACGTGAGTGCCCTGGCCACGCCGCTTACCCATGGCGGCGTGGCGGCTAGCCACTTTTCTCCCCTATACTGTACTCTCTGGTTGATGGCAATCAGCTCTTATCACTACACGCCATCACTCTGACTCTGGAGTTCAGCTAACCGTCTCATGCCTATTACCCTGTCGCTACGTCGCCTTTGGACACTGGATAAGTTTGCCTACAGCCTGCGGGTATTCGTGGCTTTCAGCGGTGCCCTGGCGCTGATCTCGGTATGGGGCGATATTGGCTTTGTTATCCCGCTGTTTCTGGGCATTATTGCCAGCGCCCTGGCCGAAACCGATGACAGCTGGCAAGGGCGATTACAGGCGCTGCTCGTGACGCTTGCCTGCTTTGCGCTGGTTTCCTGGATCATCCGCTGGATCTTCCCCTGGCCGTGGCTGATGGCATTATGGCTGGCCGGTGCCACCTTTGGCCTGATCATGCTCGGCGCCATTGGCCAGCGCTACGCCACCATCGCTTCCGCCACCCTGATTCTATCGATCTACTCCATGATCAATATCGAACAGCATGGCGGCGTGGATGATGATGTTACCCTGCGCCAGTTATTACTGTGGTTGGGCGCTGCCTGGTATGGGCTGATTTCAGTGATCTGGTGCGCGCTGTTTTCCCGTCAGCCGGTCAAGCTCAGCATGGCGCGCCTGTATAAAGCCTTGGGCAAATACCTGATGCTCAAGGCAGAACTGTTTGAGCCGGTGCGCGGCGTGGATATCGAAGCGCGCCGGATGGCTCTGGCGCGCCAGAATGGCGTGGTCGTGGAAGCCTTGAATCAGGCCAAGGAAATGCTGCTACGACGCATGGAAGGCCAGCGCGGCAGCCGCAAGCTGAACCGTTATCTGCAGGTCTACTTCATCGCCCAGGATATTCACGAGCGGGCCAGTTCCACCCATTACCCCTATAGCGCCCTGACCGAAACCTTTTTTCACCATGATGTCCTGTTTCGCTGCCAGCGGCTGCTGGATCAGCAAGGGCTGGCCTGTCGTCGCCTGGCCAGATCGCTGCTACTCAACCGTACCTTTGATCACCGTCAGAGCGAAGAGGCGCTGGCCGACCTGCGCGCCTCAATTGCCAATCTGCGCGACCAGGACAGGCCTGAGTGGCGCCCCTTGATGCAGCCGCTGAATGCCCTGGCGGATAACCTGACCACACTCGAAAAGCAGATTGCCAGCGCCCACAATCCGGCCGCCAGCCAGCCGCGTCAGGACACCGCCCTGTTCGACCGCTCGCCAGGCAACCTGAAAGAAGCCTGGCAGCGTGTCCGCCTTAATCTCACCCTGGGCTCTCCCACCTTTCGCCATGCCATACGGCTATCGATTGCCCTGATCGCGGGCTTTTTGCTGCTGCAATGGCTGGACCCGGAACAGGGCTTCTGGATACTGCTGACCATACTGTTCGTCTGCCGACCCAACTTCGCGACCACCAAGCGCTTTCTGTTCAAACGCATCATCGGCACGGTGCTCGGGCTGATTGTTGGCTGGGCGATGATCAGCCTGTTTCCCCAGGCGGCTATCCAAAGCATGGTGGCGGTTGCCGCAGGGGTGGCGTTTTTTGCTACTCGTGAAAAACACTATATGGTGGCCACAGCATCCATCACCCTATTGGTGCTGTGCGGGTTCAATCAGGTAGGCGATGGTTTTGACCTGATCTGGCCACGGCTGTTCGATACCCTGATTGGCGCTTTTATTGCCGCGTTAGCGATATTCTTTATCTTCCCCGACTGGCAGGGGCGCAAACTCTACCGCACCGCTGCCCGGGTGATGACCAGCCATCGCCACTATCTGGATGAAATCATTCAGCAATATGCCACCGGCAAACAGGATGATCTCAGCTACCGGCTGGCACGGCGCAATGCCCACAACAGTGACGCGGCCTTTTCCAGCCAGGTAAACAACATGCTCCACGAACCGGGACACTACCGCCGCCAGGATGCAGACAGCGGGCTGCGCTTTCTGCTGCTGTCGAACATACTGCTCAGTCATCTCTCCGCTCTCGGCGCGCATCGCCACCGCATGACCGACGATGAGGATGACGCCCAATCCATTCCTGTCGCCAAACGCATCAGCGCCCTGATGGACTATATTGCCGGGCAGCTGACATCTGGCGCGCCCTGCGGCGCCATTGATAGCGACGTAGAACGCCTGCTTGAGCACCTCGCGGGTCATCCAGCCGAAGATGCCGGTGAAGCCGAACTTTATCGACCAGTGCAAAGCCAGCTGCGCCTGATTGCCACCCAATTGCCGCCTATTGTGGATGTTGCCAACCGGCTGACAGGTAGCGCCTCCCCCAGCCATCACGATTGAAGATTTTCATACCTGACCGTAGCGCCCAGCGGCTTCGCCCAGCCAGCGGCGCACCAGCACAGCACTCACATGCGGTTCGCCCTGCAGCTCCCGGGCCAGGGCGCTCACTCTGTCAAGCAGGTCGCCATCGCGCTCCAGGTCGGCAATTTTCATCTGCGCCAGGCCAGTCTGCCGGGTGCCAAGCACTTCACCCGGCCCGCGAATCTGTAGATCCTTTTCGGCAATCTGAAAGCCGTCGTTGGTATCGCGCATCACGCCCAGCCGTTCGCGGGCGCTTTTGGATAGCGGTGAATGATAAAGCAGGACGCAGAAACTCTCAGTACTGCCTCGCCCCACCCGGCCGCGCAGCTGGTGCAGCTGGGAAAGCCCCAGCCTTTCAGGGTTTTCAATGATCATCAGGCTGGCGTTGGGGACATCCACCCCCACTTCAATTACGGTAGTGGCGACCAGCAGATCCAGCTCTCCTGCCTTGAAGGCTGCCATCACCTCGGCTTTTTCAGCGGCCTTCATGCGGCCATGAACCAGGCCAATCGCCAACTCCGGCAGGGCGTCCGTCAGCTCATCACGGGTGACTTCGGCTGCCTGGCACTGCAGCGCCTCGGACTCCTCAATCAGGGTACATACCCAGTAGGCCTGGCGGCCATCACCGCAGGCGGTACGAATGCGGGTAACCACTTCCGGGCGACGTTCATCAGAAACAACCACCGTTTTGACCGGCGTGCGCCCTGGCGGCAACTCGTCAATGATCGAAACATCCAGATCCGCATAGGCGCTCATCGCCAGGGTGCGCGGAATCGGCGTGGCGGTCATGATCAACTGATGGGGCGTCAGGCCCCCGTCGGCGCCTTTCTCACGTAGCGCCAAGCGCTGGTGAACCCCAAAGCGGTGCTGTTCATCAATAATTGCCAGCCCCAGACGTTGAAAGATGACGTCTTCCTGAAACAGGGCGTGGGTACCCACCACCATTCGCGCGCGCCCATCGGCAATCGCCGCCTTGGTATCCAGCCGCGCCTTGCCCTTGAGCTTGCCCGCCAGCCAGGCAACCTCAATCCCCAGCGGTTCAAACCAGCTCTTGAAAGCCTGGTAGTGCTGCTCTGCCAGTAGCTCAGTGGGTGCCATCATCGCTGCCTGACAGCCACCCGAGAGTGCCGACAACGCCGCCATGGCCGCCACTACCGTCTTGCCGGAGCCCACATCGCCCTGTACCAGTCGTAACATGGGAGCCGGCCGGGCCAGGTCCAGGCCAATCTCTTCAATCACCCGCCCCTGGGCGCCGGTCAAGGCAAAGGGCAGCTGGGCAAGAAAGCGCATCTGCAGATTGCGCCCTGTGGGCAGGGCGGGAGCACCGTCTGACTGGATACGCAGACGCACCTCACGCAGGCTGAGCTGGTGGGCCAGCAATTCTTCCAGTGCCAGCCGCCGGGTGGCAGGATGCTGGCCTTGGGCCAGCTGCTCCAGATCCATCTCCGGCGGCGGTTGGTGCAGAAGATGCAAGCTGGCATGCAGGCCGGGCAAGTTAAAACGCGCCAACAGTGCCGAGGGAATCACATCCGGCAGGGCCTCAGGGTGGGCATCCAGCTGGGCGAGCGCCTGCTGGGTCAGCGCTCGCAAGCGGGCCTGATTAAGCCCCTCGGTCGTTGGGTAAATAGGGGTAAAATACTCTTCCACGGGCGCGGCGCCGGCGCTGATTAAACGATATTCAGGATGATAGATTTCCAGCCCCGTCGCGCCAGCCCGGGCTTCCCCAAAGGCACGCAGCCGAATGCCAGGGCGCAATTGCTGCTGTTGGGCAGGCGCAAAATGAAAGAACCGCAGGCTCAGAATGCCGCTGCCATCACTCAGCCGGATAAGCAGGCTGCGCCGCCGCCCTTTCACCACATCGCTGGCCGTCACCTCGCCCTCAATAACCGCTTCCTGACCGGCATGCAGGCTGCCGATCGGCGTCAGCCGGGTACGATCCTGATAGCGCAGCGGAAGATGGAACAGCAGGTCGCTGATTTTTTCTATGCTCAACCGCGAAAGCTTCAGGGCCAAGGCTTCACCGACGCCTTTGAGTGACGTGACTGGGGCGTCCAGGCCACTCATGACGGCAGGCCAGTCTCACAAAGGGGTTTACGGCACTGAGCAATCGCCTGAAGCAAGGCATCAATCGCCTTGGGCCGTGGAAAACTGGCCCGCCAGGCAATTGCGACCGTTCGGGTGGGGGCTGGCGGCGCAAAAGGTCGGCTGACCAGTAAGGTATTCTCGTAACTGTCTGTACCGAGCGCCGACTGAGGAAGAACGGTAATTCCCAGTCGAGACGCCACCATATGGCGAATGGTTTCCAGCGAGCCCCCTTCAGCGATCAGGGTGTTGTTGGGGCTGTTGAGCTTATGGGTGATAGCCGGACAGGCTTCGAGAATCTGGTCGCGGAAACAGTGACCCTCGCCGAGCAGCAGCAGCCGTTCCTCAAGCAGGTCTTCCTTATAGATAGTGGTGCGCTCCACCCAAGGGTGATTAGAGGGCATCAGAACCTCGAAATGCTCTTCGTAGATAGGCCGAGTAACAACATCGGTTTCATTGAACGGCAAGGCAACAATGATGACATCCAACTCACCGCTACGCAGTTTGGCACGCAGGGTGCCGGTCAATCCCTCTTCGATATACAGCGGCATTTGCGGTGCGGCATCAGCCAGGGCCGGCACCAGGTGGGGAAAAAGATAAGGCCCAATAGTATAGATGGCACCAATGCGCAAGGGGTTGGCGAGCTGATCTTTACCGGCGCTCGCCATGGAAAAGATCTGGCTGCTTTGTTCCAGCACCCGCTGCGCCTGAGCTATGATCTTTTCCCCCAGTGGTGTCACCTGCACATTGGACTTGGAACGTTCGAACAGCGCCACGTCCAGCTCTTCTTCAAGCTTTTTGACCGCTACCGACAGCGTCGGTTGAGAGACGTGACAGCGCTCTGCCGCGCGTCCAAAATGACGTTCCTGGGCAAGGGTTACGATATAACGCAGTTCTGTTAAAGTCATAAAGCGCAGTGGCATCCTCTCATGGCAGTCACTGGTGTCGTCGTCACCCGCGCGACAACATCCATTACTGGCCGACCGGCCAACGCCCGCCAACCCTTATAGTATTCTAATGGAGGGAAGCGGACGCTAATAGGGATACTTTATCGCAGGAGTGAAACCAGATGGGATTCAGCGTATTGATCATTGGCTGTGGCGATATTGGCACAGCGCTTGGACGCGAGCTGATTGACGAAGGCCACAGCGTTATCGGTGTACGCCGCAATGTTAAGGCGCTGGAAGGCAGTGGTATCCAGCCTCTGGCGCTTGACCTTGACCACCTTGATGAAGGCGATGCCAAGGCATTGCCTCAGACTGATTATGTTATCTATACAGTCAGTGCAGACCGCTTCGATGAAAGCGCTTATCAGAGTGCCTATCCGCAGGGCTTAAAGCATGTACTGAGCGTACTTGAACGCCAGGAAACACCGCCCAAGCGGATCTTTTTTGTATCATCGACTAGCGTTTATGGTCAGCAGGAAGGCGAAACTGTCAACGAGCAGAGTCCGACCGACGCGTCGGGCTTTTCAGGTGTATTGATGTGTCAGGCCGAACAGGCGTTGATCAACCATCGGTTACCCGGCAGTGTGGTGCGCTTTTCCGGCATTTACGGGCCGGGGCGCGACCGTCTTATTCGCCAGGTGGCTGAAGGGCGCGTCGCGGCGGCCACACCCGTGATGTATTCCAACCGTATTCATCGTGATGATTGCGCAGGGATTCTCAAGCACCTGATGTACTGCGACCAGCAGGGCTTGGCCCTGGAAGACATCTATCTGGGCAGCGACTGCGAACCCGCCGCCCTGCATGACGTGATGATCTGGATCGCAAAACAGCTCAAGGTAGAAGCGACAGAAACCATACAATCGCCGCTGCGCCGCCGGGCCAGCAAGCGCTGCGATAATTCCCGAGTGGTTAACAGTGGCTATACCTTTCGCTACCCGAGCTTCCGGGAAGGCTATCAGCAAGTACTGACGGAAGGCGGCTTTCTTGACGCCTCCCCGTCAACACCCTGAAGAACCCGATCAGTCGCCGACGATCATCACCGCTTCGGCTTCCACCTGGGCATTCTTGGGCAGCGCCTTGACGCCTACCGCTGCCCGCGCCGGGTAAGGCGCGGTAAAGAACTCTTCCATCACCTTGTTGACGATGGCAAAGTTGCCCAGATCGACCAGATAGAGGTTCAGCTTGACGATATCCTGCAGCGAGCCCGCTGCTTCCTCACAGACGGCCTGCAGGTTGCTGAATACCTGACGGGCCTGGGCTTCAAAGTCGTCTGAGACAATTTCCATGGTTGCCGGGTCCAGCGGAATCTGGCCCGACATATAGACAGTATTACCTGCCTTGATTGCCTGAGAGTAAGGGCCAATCGCTGCCGGTGCCTTTTCAGTATTGATAACGGCTTTATTGCTCATATTGAGCACTCCTTGAGAGATCTGGAAAATAGAAGAAGACTTACTTACCCAAGCGGGTAATTTTACCTACGTTGGGGAGATTGCGTAGACGCTTGATAATCCGGGCCAGATGGACACGACCTTTGACGGCCAGTGTCAGGTTGACCGTTGAGAGACGCTCGTCGCGCTCTTCAATACCGATACGTTCGATATTGGCGCCAGCATCGGTGACCAACCCGGCGAGTTCTGCCACCAGGCCACGACGGCTTTCGATTTCCAGACGCAAGGCGACCGGAAAGTCATCATCGATACTCTCAGACCACTTCAGGGTGTATAGCTTGTCCGGGTCGTGCTTATCGATAATGTTCTTGCATTCGGCACGGTGCACCACCAAACCCTTGCCCACGGACAGATAGCCGACAATCGCATCCCCAGGCAAGGGGTGACAGCAGCGGGCAAAGCTTGTCACCATGCCCTCACTTCCGCTGATGACCACGGGTTCACCGTTGTTACTGGCCTGATGCGCGTAGGCACCTTCGCCTTCCGCCAGATCCACGCAGTGCCGCGCAACCGCATGAGCCACTCGCTCCCCCAGGCCTATGGATTCAAGCAGCGCATCCAGGCCATCGACTCCAAGCTCTTCCAATACGCGCTCGATGACGCCTTCCTCCAGCTCTTCCAGGCTGAGCTCAAACGCTGCCAGCGATTTATTCAGCAGGCGCCGTCCTAGTTGAAGCGCTTCCGCCTGTTGCTGGTGCTTAAGGGCATGGCGAATGGCAGAGCGTGCCTTGGCGGTGCTGACAAAATTAAGCCATGCAACATTAGGGCGCGCCGCCGGTGCCGTAATGATTTCAAGCGTCTGACCGCTTTCCAGCCGGGTTGAAAGAGGCGCCAGCTTGCGGTCAATCCGGCAAGCAATACATTTGTTGCCGATATCAGTGTGCACAAAGTAGGCAAAATCAATCACGGTAGCGCCTTGGGGGAGCTCCATGATGTCGCCTTTTGGGGTGAAAACGTAAATATCGTCGGGGAAAAGATCGTTTTTGACGTGTTCGATAAATTCCAGCGAATCACCTGCATGGCGCTGCATTTCCAGCAGACCCTTGACCCAGGCCCGAGCACGGGCGCGGCTGCCTTCAGCAATGGGATGTGCTGTTTGCCCCGCCTTATAGAGCCAGTGGGCCGCGATGCCGTTATTCGCCATGGCTTCCATTTCACGAGTACGGATCTGCACTTCAATCGGCATGCCCCGAGAGCCAAAAAGTGTGGTGTGCAGGCTTTGGTAACCGTTAGCTTTGGGAATCGCAATGTAATCTTTAAAGCGCCCTGGCACAGGTTTGAAAAGATTATGCACAACCCCCAGGATGCGATAGCAGTTGGCAACGTCATCCGTCACGATGCGAAAGCCAAACACATCCATGATTTCCGCAAAGGGTTTTCGCTGGTCGCGCATCTTGCGGTAAATCGACAGCAGATGCTTCTGTCGCCCCATAACAGTACTGTTCAACCCTTCGCTGTCCAGGCTTTGCTGCAGGGCCGCCTGGATCTCACGCATTGCGCTGCGCCGATGGCCACGAGCACTGGAGACCGCCCGCTTGATACGTTCGGCACGCATCGGATAAATCGCTTGGAAGGAAAGATCTTCCAACTCAACGCGGATGGTATTGATCCCCAGACGACCAGCAATGCGAGCGTAGATTTCCAGGGTTTCGCGGGCGATACGGCGCTTTTTATCCGGGCGCAGCGCACCCAGTGTGCGCATGTTATGCAGACGGTCTGCCAGTTTGACGATAATAACGCGGATATCCCGCGACATCGCCAGTACCATTTTCTGGAAGTTTTCCGCCTGGGCAACCGCTTTGTCTTCGAAGGTGATCTGGGTCAATTTGGAAACGCCATCAACCAGTTCAGCGACCGGTGTGCCGAACTGTGCTTCCAGGGCGGGCTTGTCGACACCGGTATCTTCAATCACATCATGCAGCATGGCGGCCATCAGGCTTTGATGATCCATGTGCATGTTAGCCAGGATATTGGCGACTGCCAGCGGATGCGTTACATAAGCTTCACCCGAGCGGCGGCGCTGACCGTCGTGAGCCTGTTCTGCATAGTAAAAGGCGCGCTTAACCTGCTGAATCTCATCTGCGGGCAGGTAACCCCCAAGACGATCGGCCAGGTCATCAATCGTAAACATGCAACGCGCCTCACATAGCTATCAATCGTCAGTGGAAACAGTCGCATCAGCTGCCGGACGTCGCGGCGCCGCCTCGACAGGCTCATCCAATACGCTATGATTAACCAGACCGGCGGCAATTTCGCGCAGCGCCATCACGGTGGGCTTATCGTTTTCCCAGGGCAGCTGGGCTTCCCGGGAGCCGCGCGCCAACTGGCGGGCTCGCTGGGTGGAAATCATCACCAGCTTGAAACGGTTTTCAACATGATCCAGGCAATCTTCAACGGTAACTCGTGCCATAAATAAAGCGCCTTCCTGTAATAACGGCGGCAAGCCAGCCAGCGCAATCACCTGAGGGCATCAGCGCGGGCCAACTCGATAGACTAAAAAGATATCCAGAACCCGATAGATTACTCGACGCTGGCCTGCTGTGACAAGAGTGCAGCCAATAATGGTGCATGCCGATCACGCATTGAGGCCAAGGTCAGACGCTGACTGATCACCAGCGACCTGAGCTCTTCCAGCGCCGTGGTGAAATCATCATTGACGACCAGGTAGTCATACTCATCGTAATGAGACATCTCACTGACGGCATCGCGCATGCGCCGAGCTATAACGGCATGCTCATCGGTGCCGCGGCTGGCCAGGCGATTCTCGAGTTCATGCAACGATGGCGGCATGATAAAAATCGAAACAGCATTCTTGACCTGCTCACGTACCTGCCGCGCACCCTGCCAGTCAATTTCCAGAATCACGTCCTGGCCTGCATCCAGGAGCACCTGAACGGCCTGACGGGAGGTGCCATAATAGTGGTCAAATACCTGGGCGTATTCAAAAAAACCGCCCTGTTGAATCATGGCTTCAAAACCGGCCGCATCGGTAAAGTGATAGTTAACGCCGTTGACTTCACCTTCGCGCCGCGCACGGGTGGTATGCGAGACTGACACCTGAAGGCCATCAAGGCTTTCGATCAGCTCACGCACCAGGCTGGTTTTACCGGCGCCCGATGGGGCAGAAACAACAAAAAGCGTACCTTGGGACATGAAGCGCTTCCCTATTGGCTAAGGAACTTGAAGGCAACCAGTGCAATCAGCCCTGGCGATACCTCCAGATCAAGTAGGTTGTATTGCACTATAAAGCAGCATTATCGCACAACCATGCGCCCGACTGTAGCACGGGGCAAGGAGAGACCGCGTGACACCCACCATGATCAACCAGGGCATGCAGGCGCTCGCCAAAGCGGACCCGGACGTTGCAAAAGCGACTTCCTGGATAGGCAAGCCGCCAGCGCGTGAACGGGAAAAAGGCTTTGCGGCATTTTTCGCTACCATTGTCAGTCAGCAGATATCCACGGCGGCAGCCAGCGCTATCCTCCAGCGCCTTCGTGATCAGTTACCTGAACTGAACGCTGAGGCCGTCATGGCCATTGATGCCCAACGCCTGCGCGATGCAGGGCTTTCGTGGCGCAAGGTGGATTATGCCAAAGGGCTGGCGGCGGCAACGCTGGATGGCGATTTTGACGCCCAGGCTCTGGAAAGCATGGATGACGCCACCGCGATTCAGGCCATTACGGCGCTGCGCGGATTCGGCCGCTGGAGCGCCGAAATCTATCTGATGTTTTCCCTCAAACGCGCCGATATCTTTCCCGCCGATGATCTGGCCCTGCGCGTTGCCCTGGGGCGACTCAAGGGGCTGGAACAACGCCCGACACCGGGCCAGGCACGCGCACTGGTTGAGCATTGGGCGCCGTGGCGCAGCGTTGGCGCGCTGTTTTTATGGCACTATTATCGCGGCGCGCCAGCATAGCACTTAGCGCACATCCGTAAGCCGCCCGATCACCGTGAGCTCACCATCTTGAGGCTGCACCACCAGCATATCCCCGGAGGAAACGCCGCCGCCCACCAGGGCGTTTATATTGACCTGATGAGTGACCAGCAATAGGTTGCCGGGGCCCTGCCAATCCAGTATCTGCTGGCGAGCTTCCCGGGTTCGTTGTTCGCGGGCATAACGTTCACTGGCAATGAAGAAAGAGTCCAGCCAGTCCACCGTCTGCACGTCTCCCAGCGCCATTAACTCAGCGGTCTCCCGTACACGACACCAGTGCGAGGAATAGACGGCATCAATGGGGACATTGCGTGCTCGAAAGGCATCGCCAATCGCCACTGCCTGAGCGCGCCCCTGATCTGACAGATTGCGCTGGGTGCTGCAGTTGCCGCGCTCGAAATTATCAGGGTCGCCCACACCGGGGGCCAGTGCATGGCGCATCAGAATCACCCGCCCACCTTCCTGTAACGCTTGCCAGGCAGAAGTATCCGCCATACTGGTAGAGGAACACAGCAAGGTCATTGAAAGCAGTACAAAGCCAATGAATTGACGCAGCATATTAATCTCCCGCCAAATAACGGCTAAAACACCGCTTGAAGCTGCTTAAATGAGCGGTACGCAAGGCACATTAATACATCCGGTCAAGGCAAGAGACGCCGCCAAAATCAATAAAAAACGCATGGTATTCCTTGTAATACAGAAGTGAATCGTGAGTAGAAATTGCATCTGATCACGCCCAATAGGCAAAGGATACCACCTATGGTACTCAAAGAACCTCTACCGTCACTGTAAAAGAACCTTAACCCAACAGATAAGTATCCAGATTGGTTCCCACACCTATAATACCGTCATCAAGGTTACGCAGAAGATAGTCATCCACTGCATCCTGGCTGGTTTGCTGGAACTCGTCAGACTCTGTGAACGCCAGTACCAGATCACCAAATGTCACGCTCTCTGACTGCAACTGGCTTTTCCAGTATTCTTCACCTTCAGAGTCCGGGGCACGATCCAACACCTGGCGGTATAGGCTATCCAATACCCTGTCAGCGGTGAGCTCGCTGGCATCTCCCAGAAATTCTTCGCTATCGAGGAAGTTTTCTGCCAATGCCACCAACCCCTCTTCCTGCTGCCCCTCTTCCAGCCAGTACTCAAAACCTTCGCGATCCGGTGAGCGGTCAAGCACGCCGTTATACAGGCGCACAATGGACTCTGCCAATCGATGTTCCTGAGCCGATATGCGACTGTCAAAGCCCAGTTCTGCAGGGTTCATACTTTTAAGATTAACCCCCCAGGTAAGTAACTTTGTACCCTGCACCAAGGGGTAGCTCGACGTTATATATTCTTCAGAGTCTGTAAACGACAGCGCGATATCAGCTTTATCGGCTTCATCGTTTCGCAATGTATCAAGCCAGTACATCCGGCCTTCACCGTCAGCGTTACGCCCCAGCACATTCTGGTAAAGCGCGTCGATAAAGCCAGTATTACCGCCTCCCATCCGATCAACAAGAGAGCTAAATTCTGCTGATTTCACAAAGCTTTGCGAAAGCTCATACAGGCTATTACCAGTATTCAGCTGTGTAACCCAGTACTCCAGTCCTTCCTTGTCTGCAGTACGCCCCAGCATGCCTGTATAAAGCCGAATCACCGGATCAAGCGTTGTATTCAATTCGGGAAAACGCCGTAAGGTATCAGTATTCGCCAGCTCTGTGGACAGTGCTTCAGGCCAGCTCCAGCCTTGGTCTTCCAGAAGTCCTGTAAACGCAGTGATAGTCGCCTGCTTGGTGTCAATGCTGGGTTCGCGACCGGATTGTGAATCAGGTATCGGTTCGACTTCTGGCTCAGGTTCTTCCAGGGGGTCGATAAGGCTATCGTTCCCGGCAATCCACGACTGTAATGTTGCATACTGCCCCTCAACCAGAGTCGCCCAACTTTTGGTCGATACCACGCCCATTACCTGAGGTGAACTGCCTGACATTGTCCATAGTGGACTGCCGCTGCTACCCGCATTGATTTCAAAATTATCCAACAACGCAACATCATAGGTCGAGTCACGATCCACAAGACCGCTGCCCTCCATCATGCGCGGCTGGCCACTTTCACGGTAGTTGCCAGGGTAACCGGTTACCTGATAAGTCTCGGAGGGCGAAAAGTAAGCCAGTTCAAGCCAGCCGAGAGTGTCGCCAAATGACTCCCCGAGGCCAACAACCGCCAGATCCGTCTGACTTTCTGACTTTGATAAAAAACCAGCGTTACGTGGATTAAATTCGAAATAGTCGAGGGTTTCTCCACTCACTGTGCCGAATGGGCGAGCGCTACCATCACGACCCAGTGTCACATTCACACTTGTTGCCTGACCTCCCATCGCCGGGTCATAAACCAGGTGAGCTGATGTCAGGATATCGTTGCGACCCACCAATGAGCCTGAGCCATATACCCGTGTACCATCTGGAAAGCTCGCCTCGATATAAGCCATCGCAGAGTACGGAAACTCATTATTTTCTTCACCAATATAACGTGGCATAGGACGCTTTTTTACCCAAAAGGTTAAAAAACGTTAATAATAGCAGTTTAGCCACCGCATTATTGGTTAATCAACGGTCAAATCTTCAGGTATTTTGAGCGCTTATTAACTACTTCAATATCCAGCGCGAGTGAGGGCGCCAATAACTACATCTGCGCGACCTGAGTTTTTCTGATCACCATGAGGCTCTCTTTACCCAACAAAATCTCATGGTCCAAGAATTCAATGTCATACAGATGCTTTGAATCGGACACCTATATCAAACCTTTATGCAAAAAATCTTTTTGAGATTCTTAGAATCATTTATATGAGTAACTTTGCAGGTTTTTTACCGCCTTAGGCCACGAAAAAATCCTTTCCGTGCGGGTTCTCGCCTGTGTTATGCGCACCTGGCGCTCTGTACTTGAGGCATTCAGGATTGCACGCAGTGCCTCTGGCCATTTGGCTGGCTGTTCTAGCCATACCTGTTGCGGGTTGAAGCCCAGCCCTCTGTTACCGAAGCCGGTTGTCAGTACGGGTACCCCGCTAGCCGTGTAATCGAGCATTTTCAGATTGCTTCCAGAGCCTGAAAACATGGGGTTCAGAGCAACGTCAACGCTAGCCAGTAATACCTTGAGCTGCTGGTCGGTGACGCATCCAAGCGCACGGACATTGGGAGGAGTTTGCTGATAGTTAGAGTGCTCACATAAACTTCCAGCCAACAGGAACCTTATATCCGTACACTCCACAGCCAATTTATTACAGATAAAATCTGCCGCCTCCAGGTTTGGCCCGTGCCAGCTGCCTAGAAACAAGGCAACTGGCCCAACCTGCTGAAGGCGCTGCTGCCAGCGATAACGTTGATATTGGTCTATGAAGATACGCTGAGAAAGGTCAGCACAATTGGGAATAACACAGCCTTTATCAGGAGAAATCTGATATGCCTGACGAAACTCAATCAGGTCTTCATCAGAGCAGGCAATAATATTCTCACTCTCCAGGCAGGCGCGCTTCTCTGCCTGTTGAACAGCGTGCAACATCTCGCTTGCACAGTCGCCAACTACACCACTACGGCCAAGATGCTCTGCGAGTATCATCTGCTTGAGGCGTGACTCTACGTTATGTGCTTCATACAGGAAGGGAGTCTCCAGGTATTCACAAGCGGCATGCACCAGATAAGGGTGCGCGCACACCCCTAATGAGACCTGTGGTGCATAATCTGCAAGAGTAGCGGTAAAACGTGGGTTGTCTCGAAACCCTTCTATCGCAGCAAGGTCATCAATCGGTATGCCAAGCAATTCAGTCAATGCTGCCTGTTTATCAGCTTGTTGAGCGCTTAATGGAATGCGATGCTCCCAAAGACCGGGGGCGATTTCCAGGCATTGCTCAGTACTTCCTTCAGGAGCCAGAACAAGCAGGGTAACCTTGACACCTAGCTCACTGGCAATGTTGCGGTATAAGTGGAACATGCGATTTTGTCCTCCACCCATGGGCGGATAGACAGGAAAAGTATTCAGTACAAGCCAATGAGCCTTGACTCTCTCACCAGTAAAGGTCGGAAAATGATGATGAATTGATGCGCCCGGGTCAGTAATAAGTTCTCTGATCGTATCCTGCCAACTGACGTGCGCAACGGCTTTTCTAGCATTTTCACCCATGATAGAAGTCTGTTGTAAATCTTTGACAGCCTCTGTGATAGCACTCGCCAAGGCACCGGGCTCAGATGCAACACTCCACCCCGTAATGCCATGGCGTACAAACTCATTCACCCCACCGGCATCGTGAGTAGTTATTACTGGCTTACCAGCCTGCATCGCTTCAATCGTAATCAGGCCGTAATCTTCATCAAAAGGCAGGAATGGCACAGCTATGGCCTCTTGATAGAGATGTGCGATTTCCTTATCGCGCTTAAAACCTAAAAATTTTATACGTGGATCTTCGGCAGCCAGCTGCTTCAGACTTTCCTCCATGGGCCCGGTACCTGCTATCCATAGATCAGCATCCACTCGAGTGAGTAAAAAGGCACGTACAAGGAGGTCTATCCGTTTGGGTGCATCAAGCCGGCTGACAGTGAATAAGTAGCGTTTTGAAAACTTTGGATTATCGGTTTTTTCTGGCCATGTAATGTCAGATGGATGATGAACAACCTTGATGGCAACGTCTTGAGGAAAATACTGGGCGCGATTTAAGACGTTAAGAGAAATGGCATTATAACTTTTTATTGCACCTGGCGATTTGGCAATTGCATCCAGATGATGGATAACTGCTCTGCTCAGAGGACTTGGTAAAGCAAATAGCTTGTCACTGACTTTTGAAGGCAGCGTGTGATAGACAAGACGTTTTATACACGCAAATAAAGCGGGTAACTGCTCCCGTTCCGGACGGCCTCCCAGCAAGTAACGTAGTCTAGCTATGTCTGGGTGATAGCGTAGCAATCGTATGGCCTGACGGCTCTTTCCACCCGGCCAGGCGTCAGGGCTGAAGGCATCGTACATAGCGTGTTCAGGCCACGGATAGGTATCATACAGACCCCTTAGCGTATGCTGTAAATAGAGGTGATGATCTGAATGGTTCACCATCCATGCCGGGTATTTTGTCGACAGCACTCGGTCAAAGTGATCCAGATCTAAATTGCTGAAAAGTTCATAGCTTGCTATCAGCTCCTTAAAGTTACGTTCTGGAGAAGGTAATTTAATCAGCTCCATCTGATGATCAGTGAGCTGATTGGTGTGATGTAGCATCCCCCACCATAATTTTTCAGCCCCTCCTACGGCAAAGGGCACACCACTTGGAGCGATCAAAGCGATTTTCATGCGCTTTCCTTGCCTATTAGTTGTTGCACAACTTCATGCCAGCTGATTCCAGCAGCATGATATGCGTCGTAACCTGAACGTCCCATATCAGCGCTGCGTTGTTTATTGTGCCAGGCAATATCAATAGCGTTTGCTACTGCACGTGCGTCAGGTTCAACTACCCACCCATTGTTACCATCTTCGACAAACTCAAGGGGGCCACCACTGTCAGTACAAGTTATGACAGGCTTGGAAGACAGCATGGCTTCGAGGGTAATATAACCGTAGTCTTCATCATAAGGACCAAAGAATACTGCCAACGCATGTGCGTACCAAGCTAGCTTCTCTTCTTCACTTACCTGACCGACCAGCATGACACGATGCTCTAGTTGATAGTGCTCGATCAATGCTTGATAGTGGTTACGCTGCCCTCCTTCTCCAGCAATGATAATCTTCACTGGACTTTTAAGATGATACGCAGCTTCTATAAGAAGCTGCTGACGCTTGAGATTCTCAAGTCTACTTGGATAAAAGATGTAATCCCAAGCTTCAGCATTATAAAGACGCCCGGCGCAATGTGGAGGATGGTACAAGGGGGTTGCAGTGAGTCCACTGTATGTTGCCAAACGTTCAGCTACACGTTCAGAGTTAGCAAACAATGCCTGCGCTTTACTAAGGTGCTTTTTATCAAAAACATGCACGGCCTCTTGTAATAGTCCTGCTTTTTTATTCGCCTCATCAGCGTTCCAGAGTTCATAGCAAGCTCGATGTTGATGCATAACCCATACGGTATGATGAGGGTGCTGTATGCCCCAGGCAGGGAATTGCAAGCTTATTGCGCGATCGATACTCATACCATTGGGTGAACACATGTCAAGTGAACTTGCATATTCCATTGCCTGATGTATGGAGCTTTCAGGGCTAAAAAAGAACGGCAGTCGTAGGACACAAACCTCATGCCCATGTTCCTGCAAAGCAGCCTTGAGGCCTTCTATATGATATTCAGCACCACCGTACATGAAGGGTACCAGGGTAGCTGACAATAATATTTTCACATACCCTCCTGCTGGCTATTTGATAAACCGTGTGCCGCCAGAGGAGAAGCCTTGCTAACTCTTTTTCTTCCCAGTACTGCAAAGTCTTGAGGCCCGCAGAGGTGACCATTAACTCGCTCAGTTAGTTGATCATTTCCTGGAACTTTGGCCTCTTCTGGATAAGGGTTATACCGCTGAACTGTTACATCAACAAGGCCATGGTATTCAAATAAGAAAGTTAATGATGTAGGCGTCAGAGGATTGCGGTGCGTAGGATCATGATAAAAGGTGTGACTACCAACAAGTATATTTTCAGGGTTAGGCGTTTCTAGCAACAACATTCCACCAGGTTTGAGGATTCTTTGTGCTTCATTGACTAATGTATAAAGCACCTCAAAAGGTAAATGCTCTGCTATATGGAAGCCACTGACGAGTGCATGGCTATTATCTGGCTGTTGGCGAAGTGCAACAATAGCATCACTGCAGGTAACTTGAAAGCCACGCTCACGACAATGCTCTACCATCACGGTATTAAGGTCAATACCGTGAGGTGTGAAACCATTACTTTGTAATAGGGCTAACCACTCCCCTCGCCCACACCCAAGATCAATAGCTCTATAACCAATTTTACTTATAGATTCCAAAACTGGTTGATAGTTCTTAAGATGGTTCTGAATCTCCTCTTTGCTACCACGACACGCATCTTCAAATGCCAGATAATAAGCATCGAATTCAGATTGCGGAAGTAAGTTGACTGCTGACTCGAAGTTTTGACTGGCGCTCTGCTCCGGAATGGTCATGTTATCATTATAAAAATTTTTCTTACTCTCTCCAGACACATCAGATAAGTGTGCATCTAAAGAAGATTCATCGCTTTTATTTTCAAAATCTTTTAATATTTTCTGCAAATATTCAATATTACGACCCTGAGAATAAAGGCCCGTATGTAAACGTTGTAGCTCAATATCCATATCAAGCAAGACATCACGTATGAGAGCATCTTGACGTTGGCAGTAGTGTTGCAAATAGTCTAAAGAGGCTATTTTTCTGAAATGTGGCCGCATAGCAACACTGGCCACACGATAGGCTGGACGAAGACAGAAACGAGCCAGACGCTTTAATGGACCTAGTTTATTTGCAATATATAATGGATAAGTTAGATAGAATTGCCATTTTAGCTGAACACCTCTATGGCCTAAAGAAGCCTGAGCTTCTTCGGCACATAGTAAATCAGCAACTATATACAGACGACCTGCCTTTGGCAGCTGTGCCAAATAGTTTGTTTCGCCTTCTTTATCTGGCGCTCTGCCTAACAAAACTTTATAAGCTGTTGTCAGGAAAAATTCGTCGCTATAATTGGCACAAAATATTTCTGAAAGTTTAGGATTTTTCTCATCAACAATATACGTTTCGGGAGAAGTCGAACTATCAAAAGGTGAATCAAGTTGATTATTCAGAAAATTCCGATATACATTAGGTGGTGGTTCAGCCGCCATATCCTCAGCCTTCAGATTTCGTGCCATAAATTTTATTCGGTTAACCAAGGTTTCAATATCATCGTATTGACGATTCTTGGGCTGAGCAGCTTTTATCATGATTGCTCTTCCTGACTGTTTGATATAATGCGGGTGCCTTCATCATAATTTTTTGAGATTACATTTATTATAGAAGGCATAAATTCAGCATGGGTAAAACTAACCGGCAGGCGACAGACACCAGAAAAACTTTGATACTTGAAACCAGCAATCTCGAACTGCAGATAACTATCATGCCACCAGTAACAATCATCAAGATGGTTCTCGTAACTATGTAACCCTACTGTGACAGTGTATTTACCTGGAGCAATATCTGCTTTTAATTTAATATGAATATAATAAGTCTGTCCGGCAACGACTGATAACGACTCATCTAACTGATAACTGTTGACTCCAAAAATATCTTGCCCGAAACGGTCACGAACCAAAATACCAGCGGTAACAGCCTTGAGAGACTCCTGGGCCTGTAGTTTAAGTACAATGTGAAGATTTTCACCGCTGGCAAGTATAGTACTTTGACTTTTTTCGCCTACCAGCCATCCATCAACTATACTTATGACCTGACTACCATATGCTTGGTTTTGGCGATTTTGTTGGCGCCCTTCTTCATCTTCAGCCTGTTTCGCCATTATACGGTTATAGTAATTCACAGCATTGTCAGCTTCACCATCAAAGGCTATCTGACCTGAATCAAGTACTAAAGCACGATCACAAAGCATTTTGACAGCATTAAGATCATGTGAAACGAACAGGATTGAACCACCACTATTCTTAAATTCACGAATTCGTTTCATACACTTTTGTTGAAAATAGCCATCTCCAACCGATAGTGCTTCATCAACCAGAAAACAGCGAGGTTCAGCATGAATCGCAATAGAGAAGGCCAAACGCATGACCATACCAGAAGAGTAGGTTCGTAAAGACTCGTCAATATAGGTTCCAAGCTCAGAAAATTCAACAATAGCATCACGTTTTTGTGCTATTTCATTTCGACTCATCCCTAACATCAAACCATTTGCAGTAATATTTTGACTACCTGTCAGTTCTGTATTGAAGCCGGTACCCAGCTCTAGCAAACCAGTAATTCTGCCGTCGATGCGCAACTCACCACTATCAGGCTTCAATACTCCATTAAGCAATTTAAGCAATGTTGATTTTCCAGCACCATTGCGCCCCAGTACCCCTAGAACTTCACCTTCAGCAACATTGAATGTAATATCTTTCAGAGCGCTATAAATTTCATGGTATTGACGACCTGTAACGGCTTCTTTCAGACGATCTATGGGACGCTTAAAAAGTTTGAAACTTTTATTTATTTTATATACTTCTATCATCATACATCCCTATTACAGACAGTCACGTAAATCACGCTCAGTTCGATTTAACAGCCATAATCCAAGCACCAGAATACCAAAAGCGAGTAGTGCAAAAAGTGTGATCGGTAATGTATCTGGTAATTCTTGATGCATCACCAGACTTCTGTAAGAGTCTACCAATACAAAAACTGGATTTAATTGTATCCAGTTTTGCACCCAAAGAGGCAAAATTTCAGTCACGTATACTATCGGCGTCACCCAAAACCATACTTGAAGAACTACTGTAACAATTTCCTGAACGTCTTTTAGATATACTGCCAGGATCGCCAGAGTCAAACCTAGAGAATAAACGAATACACACTGTAAAATGTATATTGCAGGTATTAATAACCAGTAACTTGAGAGAGGGAAATCTATCAATAAAAGAAATATAGCAAAAAAAGTCATTCCAATAACATAGATTACCGTCTCAGTAATCAATGTTGATAGCGGCAAAGACAGAAGCGGAACATTAATTTTTGTCACAGTGTGGCCATGTTCTTTAAACAAGCGTGTAATGCGCCCAAGGCTATTGGAGAAAGCAATCCATGCTAACATTCCACATATCAGGTAGATACTGTATGCATACTGCTCTATTTCAGCGCCAAACCCCTTAAGCTTTGCTCCCATAATACTCGAAAAAACCAATACAAATACAAGGATATTGATAAGCGGTGATACAAATGTCCAAGCACCACCCAATAAGGATCCTGTATGCCGCCCGATCAGATCATGGTGCGCTAAATGTAAAACCAGTGGCAAACTTTTCAAAACTGCACTCACCCGCGGTTGGGAGCGCAACCAAGTAAAGCCAGGTATTCGTTTAAGAATTTGCATATCATTAACATGGCTCATACTGAGTTTAAGGCTCTATCAAAAGAACTTAATAGACGTTGGGCGGATGCTTCCCAGGTAAAACTCTGCGCTCGTTTAATCCCTTTTTCAATTCTTTCATTATGAGAACAACCCACAAGTTGACGCAAGCCCTCGCGGATAGCATCAATATCTTCGGGTGTAACTTCAAGCGCAGCACCATCAGATACTTCTGAGGTTGCTGTAGTATTGGCGGTTAGTACGGGAGTTCCTGCAGCCATGGCTTCTATGACAGGCATGCCAAACCCCTCATATAGTGATACATATACAAAACCCAACGCCATGGAGTATAGCCCGGGTAAATCACTGCTATGCACATAGCCTAAACGTTGAATTGTTCCTAGTCTAAAAGACCGATGAACCTGATCTGAGTAGACCTGCTCTCCCCAACCTTGCATACCTACTAGTAGCAGTGGAGTCTGCTTTTGCTCTTGTACTGATAGAGATGAAAAAGCTTCCAAAACGTTTACTAGATTTTTTCTCGGCTCCAGAGTACCGACACTTAATAAAAACTGCTTAGGAAGATTGTAGCGATGTTGTATTTTTTGTTGCTGACGTGGATCCTGTATGACAAAAAAGCGTGATGCAACTGCTGGTGGCACAATATCAATACGGTTTGAATCTATATCATGCAACGTTTTTAATTCGTTTGCAGTGAACTGTGATACAACATTAATTCTTGTTGCGCGTCTTAAGCTTTCAGACAAGTGTTGATTGAAAAAATCAACGCGCTCCTTAGGGTGTAAAGAGGGATAGCGCTCATGGGAAAGATCATGAACAGTGACAACACTTCGACCACTCCAAGGAAGCAGTATATAATTTGGCTCCCAGTAAATGGTATCTGGATCTTTCATGCCCGATTTAAGCCTTTGGGAACATAACCAGCGATATATTTTTCGTGTTACCGGATTTTTTAAATAATTTCGTGCCAACTCCCAATTTTTATTTCGCTTATCAATGTTTTTACTCAGGTTTTTCGTTTCTGTCAGAAGCAAAGGATGGATAAGATCTAATTTTTCACGTTTACGCCCAGTAATACCTTCAATCTCAATATCCTCTGACTCTAATGAAAGTAAAGCTAAAGTAAGCTCACGAGTATAATGACCAATCCCGGTGAGTGGCGTAAGCAAAGGCTGTAAGTTAGCTATAACTTTCATGTTATCAGGTGAACCTTTTTGAAGACATTGATGTAAATACTAAATCAATAAGTTTTTCTCTAAAACAGGTATCACTAAAATTTTCGGCATGCAAACGACAGGCAAATGGTGAAAAAGTATGTGCTTCAAAGTCTTCAATCGCCTGTTGAAGACTTACCACTGTCTGTTCAGAAAAATGAATGCCTGTGGCATCACTCTTATGCTCCAGACCTTTGACGGTTTCCAGAGCGCCACCGTGGCCATAGGCAATCACCGGTGTGCCACAGGCCTGTGCTTCCAGCGGTACAATGCCAAAATCTTCATCCGCTGCAAATACAAAGGCCTTGGCACACTGCATAATGCGATGCAGACTTTCCCCCTGTAAATAGCCGAGCAGCTCGATATGCTCATGGCCTTCTGCTAACAGCGACAGGCGTTTAAGCTCAGGGCCATCTCCTACCACCTTGAGCGGACGTTTATGAGGATCCTGTATAAAAGCCTTAACAATCAAGTCCATACGCTTATAGGGTACGAGCCGGGATGCCGCAAGATAGTAAGGTTCTCGCTGTCCGGTATACAGCGCAAAACTATCCGTATCCACCGGAGGATAAAGTACGTCCGATTCACGCCGATAATATTTGGCAATACGCAGGGCAACATTATGCGAATTCGCCAGAAAGGCATCGACCTGTGTTGCCGTAAAGTAATCCCATTGGCGCAGGCGCTTGAGAGTTCTACGCACATAGATATCCATCCCCGGCAATCGAAAATGGGCATCCTCCAGGTAAGCCTCTTTCATATCCCAGGCGTAGCGCATCGGCGTATGGCAGTAACAGATATGTATCTGACCAGGGTGTGTCATAACGCCCTTGGCTACCGCATGGCTTGAGGAAATCACCAGATCAAAACCGCGTAGGTCGAACTGTTCAATAGCATACGGCATCAAGGGCAGACAGTGGCGATAAATACGTTTTATGCAGGGCAATCGTTGTAAGCTGCTGGTATGTACGCAATGCTGGCTTAACCAGGGCAGTTCGGCCTCAGTGAGTGTATGCACCAAGGTGAAAATTTCTGCCTGAGGAAAAACACCGGCAAGCCCTTTAAGTACTTTTTCAGCACCACCATCAACTACTAGCCAGTCATGTACAATAGCGACACGCAGATGTTGAAGGTGCGTTTGAGGAGCTGCTTGCATGATGACTTGGTTTCCATGTCGAGCAATATAAAGAGTTATAGCTTAAAGCAAGCATGGCACTGGCTCCAGCAAACACAGCAAACACCTTATCAGCAAAAACCGTGGACAGTGAAGCTGAGATCAGCTCCGCGCCTTCTGGCTGGTGGACATTGTTACCTCTTTCAATGGCACCGTAGTGACACCTGAAAGACAAACTGAAGGAGACTCGATAACTCCTCAATGGTCACAAGGTCGCGTATGATCTGGTTTGTTAACATCCAATACCAGCAAAAATATAGCTAAAAAATCCGACAACCAGTTTTCGAGGGCAGCATGATCATACCGGTAATTCTATCCGGCGGTTCAGGTTCACGTTTATGGCCTGTATCACGTGAAGAGTATCCCAAGCAGTTTCTTAATCTACACCGGGACGATCAAAGCCTGCTCCAGGAAACCGCTTTACGGATCAGGCTGCTCGACAATGCTCAACCACCTTTGATGGTATGTAATGAAACCCATCGTTTTCTGGTTGCCGAGCAGCTACATCAGATCGGTATTGATAACGCCCAGATAATTCTTGAACCCTGTGCCCGCAATACAGCACCGGCAATTGCACTGGCAGCGGCCGCAGCAATGCTGGTCGACACTGAGGCAGAAATACTGGTCATGCCAGCGGATCACGTTATCAAGGATGAAAGCGCTTTCATGCAGGCAGTTGAAAAAGGCCGTGTCCTGACGGCACAAGGGCAGCTGGTGACCTTTGGCATTACTCCACAGCGGGCCCATACCGGCTACGGTTACATCCGTCGTGGTGAGGCCAGGGACCAGGGGTTCGGTGTCGCCGCCTTTGTTGAAAAGCCGGATGCTGCCCGAGCAGCCGAATACCTGGCTAGCGGTGAATACCTTTGGAACAGCGGTATCTTCCTTTTCAAGGCCAGGGATTATCTGTACGCCCTGCGTCAGCATGCGCCTGATATTCTTGACGCGTCTGAACGTGCCTTTGCCTTACGCAACGAAGATATGGATTTTACTCGCGTCGATAAAACAGCATTTGCCAGCAGTCCCAGTGATTCCATCGATTACGCCATCATGGAAAGAGCACACAATGTGGTTGTGGTTCCCATGAACCCGGGGTGGAGCGATATCGGTGCCTGGGATGCTGTGCATGAGCTGAAGGCAACGTCTGATGACCAGAACACTATCCATGGCGATGTGATGCTCCACAACACCCATGGCAGCCTGATTCATAGTGAATCACGCCTGGTCACTGCCGTCGGCGTTGAAAACCTGATTATTATTGAGACTGAAGATGCTGTTCTGGTGGCTGACCGTCATCAGGCGCAGGACACCAAGAAGATTGTCGAGGCTCTGAAAGCCGCTGGACGTACGGAATCCAAGAATCATCAGCAGGTGTATCGCCCCTGGGGCTACTACCGCACCCTGGCGCTGACTGACAGTTTTCAGGTCAAGGAAATTGTCGTCAAGCCAGGCGCCAAGTTGTCTTTACAGATGCATCACCACCGTGCTGAACACTGGGTGGTGGTAGAAGGTACCGCCCAGGTGACCCAGGGTAAGGGCCATGGCAACATCGAATCGCTGCGCAGTTTTCTGCTTTCAGAGGATGAATCGACCTATATTCCTCTTGGTACAATGCATCGGCTTGAGAACCCTGGTGTTATCCCTCTCAAATTGATCGAAGTACAGACAGGCTCTTATCTGGGTGAAGATGATATTGTGCGTTACAGTGACGATTATGGTCGCCAATAAACGCTTTCAGGGTTGGTAATTAACAAAGCCTCGAGTCAGCGTCATGACCAGAATCTTGAGGTCAAAACTTAGCGACCAGTTCTCGATATAATACAAGTCGTACTCGACGCGCTTCTCCATCACGGCTACATCGTCAGCAATCCCCCTTAAGCCGTTCACCTGCGCCCATCCGGTCATGCCTGGCTTGACTCGGTGGCGCTGCATGTAGATGTCAATATGGTTCTTATAGTGATGATTATGATCCATGGCATGGGGGCGCGGTCCCACCAGCGACATGCGACCCTGCAATACATTGTACAGCTGAGGTAGTTCATCCAGACTGGTGCGGCGTAAAAAGGCACCCAGAGGGGTAATTCTTGGATCATTAAAGGTGGCCTGCTGAGTCTGTGGACTACTATGCAGCGTCATGGTTCGAAACTTGTAGATCTTGAAACATTTGCCATCCAGGCCATGACGTTTCTGCTTGAACAGCACGGGCCCTCCCATCTTCCAACGTATCGCCAAGGCAATCACCAGCATGACGGGCATAAAGACTATAAACAGTCCCAATCCCAGGATGCGATCTTCAAGTACCTTGAGGAAGCGCATTGGCCCAGTGAGCGGTGTATAGTTGAGTTCCAGTGAATAAAGCCCGGCCAGTTGGGTAATGCGGTGGTTGAGCAAGCGAATATCCGGCTGCTCAGGGAAGTAACGCACCGTAACCGGCACGCCCGCCAGCAGTGCCATTAACTGGCGTACTCTTACGCCGTCTGCCAAGGGGTAACCCAGCCAGACTTCATCAAAATCACGCTGAAAGATGCTCGCCTGGGCTAATTGACGGACTTCAACAAGAAAGTTTTTTTTAAAACTTTCACTGTCAACATAACGTTGGGCAACGATATACCCCGCGTGGGGTGTATCGATTACCTGACGTTCAAGTAGCGACAGATTATCGGCTTGACCGATCAGCAAGACCCGCTTCTGGTTACGCCCAGCGGCACGCATATGGCGCAGGTAACGATAAAGTCCAACACGGGTAGCCGCTCCCAACAACAACACTGCCAAGGCAGAAGAGCCCATCCACATGCGCGAATAAAGGTGCGCGTTTTGCAACACTATTAACATCAGACTCAGCAAGGTAATAGTGACTGCCCAGGTCAGAATATAGACACCCAACATGGTATAGAGGCTACGACCTCGCCAGGGCTGATAAAGGCTTAACAACTCTCCAACCGACGGGAAAAGCAGGCTGCCAACGAGAACAAGAAACAGGTAATCACTGCTACCGCCCGCCTGAGGCATTAGCCACATGACAATACAGGCAGTCACCAGCACAACAGTGGCATCCATGATATGCATGGCACGGCGTAGCCAGTCACTGTGTTGCGAATAGTTAGCAGCCACCATAATGTCTTATTCCACGGTCAACTGCTTATCAGCACCAAGGTTGGCAGTCATTGAAGCCAGCAGTGCCATAGCTTCGCCCAGATCCTCACCATCAAGCTCGCCAGCAGCTGCATAGAGCTCCAGACGGTCAAGAGCATAGCTGCCCAAGGTGTCTACAAACTTGATACGCTGATCAAAAAGGCTGGCGCGGGCATCAAGCACATCGACAAGATCTCTTAGACCGAGCTGTTCACCACGCACGGCCGCATTGAGGAAAAGCTCGCTGGATTCAATCGACTGCTGCAGTGCTTCCAAGCGACGAATTCCGCCATTAAGCGCCCTCAGGCGGGTACGCACTTCCTGAGTTGCCAGATTATGCTCATGATCCACCGCTGCTTTATTGGCTTCAATGCGTTTTTCCCCCTGACGGACACTGGCGCTGGTATGCCCCCCCGTGAACAGTGGCAGGTTAAATTCCACATTGGCAGTGTAGTCTTGACTGGTGCGCAACTCGTCATCGCTATCACGGTCACTGTAGCTCAGGCTAAGATTGACTTCCGGGTAGTACCCGGCACGCCGCGTGCTGGTATCCGCCTCACTGATTCGCTGTTCCCTACTGGCCAGCTGGACAGAAAGGTTTTGGGGTGTTTTCTTCACCCAGTCATCTTCAGCTCCCCAATTCTGGACCAACGAAACCTGAGTCAAATCTCCTACTGCAAGACCACGCATATCGGGCCGGACACCCGTCCGGCGCTCCAGCTCACTCAAAGCGTTATCCAGTTCGTTTTCTGCTTGGACAGCATCAGCGATAGCCTGATCAAGCCGCGACTGAGCTTCAAGCAGATCCACACGATTACCAATACCCAGATCAAAGGCACGACTTGCCTGACGTAGCTGTAGTTCCAGAGAAGCTCGCTGTGATTCCAGCAACCCCAGACGCTGAGACGAAAGATATGCCTGTACGTATGCTTTACTAACGCTCAATGCCAGGTCGCGCTCCACTACAGCAAGCTGCAGCTCTGCAGCGCTGATCTGGGCATCGGCTACGTCCAACCCACGCCAGCGTTCGAGACTGAATAGCGGTTGCTGCAGCTGTAAACGCCAGTAGTGTTCATCAAACTCACCCGGACGTGTGGCAGGCTGATCCAGCCCGAACCCATCAGGATCTGTCTGCACATTGGTAGAATCCTGCCATAAGTAGCCGCCACTGGCATTGATTTGCGGCAGTAGTTGGGAACGCGCCATCGGGCGTTCCTCCTCGGTAGCCTCAAGCTCATAGCGCTGGCGTACCAGTTCAGCATCGTTATCACGCGCGCGGGAAAAAAGCGCCAGTAAAGATGGCAGACCACGCTGTTCCGCTGACGGGGTTTTATCCAGCGCTGAGAGCTCATCAAGCGCCTCCTCACTGGCAGGGACTGATCCGACATCCTGGGCAAGCAGAGGAGAAGCCATTGCAACGACCAATGCCAAGGGTGTTAGCGTCATCCGTAAGCGCTTCATCAATCCTCCCGAATGGCGCGAGCCAGCATGTCGGTAATTGGCTTGGCAATATAGCTTGCAAAGGTGCGTTCGCCTGTGCGGATCATGACTTCTGCCGGCATGCCAGACAGCAGTTGCATCTGCTCAGTCATGCTTTCACGCCCGTTATCAGTCACCCGCACTCTGGCCCGATAATACTGTTGGCCGGTGGCTTCGTCCTCGAAGGAGTCAGCGCTGACATGAATCACCTCGCCATCGACGGAGTCCGTCAGGCGCTGATTGAAGGCGCTAAAACGGATTTCAGCAAACTGCCCAATATAGATATTATCGATATCCCGGGTTGGCACACGGGCTTCTACGACAAAACCATCGTTGGAAGGCACAATATCCATGATCACATCGCCACTGCGAATCACCGCCCCTTCAGTATGAATCTGACGGCCCACCACAGTACCGGATACCGGTGCGATCACTCTCGTTCGTGCCACCTGATCCTGCAGTGAGATCATCTGTTCATGAGCTTCAGCAATCTGCGCCTGCGCCTGACGTAGCTGCTCGCCTATCTCCTTGTTGAATTCCTGCTGCTGCACTTCGCTTTCCAGGCGGTTTTCACTGATCTGAGAGCGCAGCTGGGCAATATTCGAGCGGTACTCGGAGCTGTTGCCTTCGTATTCCAGTATCTGGCGCTCAAGCTCGCGGATGCGCTGATTATCGCCCAGCCCTTCGCGAAATAACGAACGAAAATCCTCTGCTTCAGCCCGTAACGAGGCGACCCGTCGTGTATTAACGCTTATCCGCTCTTCCAACCCGGAGATCTGCTCACGCATTTGTACGATCTGTTCGTCCAAGGCTTCAAGGGTACTCTCCAGAGATTGGCCGCGGGCTACAAACAGACTCTGTTGAACCGCCAGAACCTGCTTTACACGTGGATCATCAATATTCTGCAGGTCTTCCGGTACGGACATGGTGTCAGCATTTGCCTGCTCAGCCAGCAATCGTGCTTCCATGGCACGATTGATCAGGTACTGTGAACGGGCGATTTCCAACTGGGAGCCAACTTGCGTATCGCTTAATATCACCAGGGTATCGCCCGCTTCAACGCGGTCACCATCCTCGACAAGTATTCTCTCAACAATACCCCCTTCCAGATGCTGCACCGTACGTTTGAAGGACTCAATCGAGACATTACCGGGCGCTACAACCGCAACAGCCAATGAGGCTGTAAAAGACCATAGCCCAAAGCCACCGAGAGCGATCAACAGGATAGCAAAACCTAACCGCCGATAACCTTTATCGCTGGTGGGTAGTGTTTCGCTAGCTTCACCGTCCAGAGTCGCTGGCCCCTTTGGTGTGACATCAATTTCGGACGTCGCCGAGACGTTACGCTGATGACTCATTTACTTCTCCTCGCCACGGCCGCCAGAAATGGCAGAAAGACGTGCAGCGTTCTGGCTCAACTGTCCACGAGACTTCTTGGCAAACTGCGCCAACACGTCGTCACGCGGGCCAAACATGCTGATCTGACCTTCTTTCATTACCAACAGTTTATCCATATTCTTGAGAATGCTGGTGCGATGACTGATCACGAAAAGCGTGGTGCCTTCTTCCTTGAGCTGTTGAATTGCTTTCGCCAAGGCACGTTCACCAGCATCATCCAGATTGGCGTTGGGCTCATCCAGCACCACCAGCACCGGGTTGCCATATAAAGCTCGCGCCAGCCCCACACGCTGGCGTTGGCCACCTGATAATGCACCGCTGGTGGAGGAAATCACGGTATCGTAACCATTGGGCAGTTCAAGAATCATTTCATGGACACCGGCCTTCCGGGCGGCTTCGACCACTTTCTGGGCATCGACTTCGCCAAAACGGGCAATATTCTCGCTCACGGTGCCGTCGAAAAGCTCGATATCCTGCGGCAGATAACCTATGTAAGGCCCGACTTCATCGCGGTTGTACTGGGTAATAACACCGCCATCCAGGCGAACATCCCCTACCTGGGAAGGCCAGATGCCGAGCAGCACCCGTGCCAGGGTGGACTTACCCGCAGCACTGGGGCCAATGATACCAATATGCTCACCTTTATTGGCTCTGAAATTAATGCCTCGAATGGTGGCCATACGTACGCCTGGCGGAGCTGCCGCAACGCCCTCCACGCTGATATCACCCTGTGGGGACGGTAGAGACATACGTTTTTCTTCACCCGGAATCTGGGTCAGCAGTTCATTAAGGCGCTCATAGGCACCTCGAGCGCTGACAAAGCCTTTCCAGCCACCAATCATCTGGTCAATTGGCGCGAGTGCTCTGCCCATGATGATAGAACCGGCAATCATCATACCGGGTGTCATATCTCCTTGGAGCACCAGAAAGGCCCCAAGCCCGAGAATCATTGACTGAAAGAGCAGCCGCAACACCTTAGAAGCGTTGGTCAATACACCCGCCCGGTCGCTGGCCTGAGACTGTTTGGAAAGATATTCATGATGGCGCTTCGACCAACGACCCATGATGCCTGGCAGCATTCCCATGGCGTGCAGTACTTCTGCATTGCGCAAGTTGGAGTTTGCCAGGTTCTGGGCCTGAATCTGCTCGCCGCTGGCTTCGGCCAACAGCTTTTTGGTGGCTTTCTCGTTGGCAATCGCAAGGGTCAGCAAAATAATGCCGGCACAGGTTGCAAAAATGCCCAACCAGGGATGAAAGAGAAACAGAACACCCAGATAGATAGGTACCCAGGGAGCATCAAAAAAAGCAAAAAGGCCGTTGCCAGTCAGAAACTGACGCAGGCTGGTAAGGTCATTCAGCGGTTGTGCGCTCTGGTTGCTCTGGACCATCAGGCTGCGCCGAAACATGGCGCCATACAGGCGCTCATTGATCGTCGTGTCGAGACGATTGCCCACCCGCACCAGCATTCGCGAACGAACAAGCTCAAGCCCACCCATCACGGCAAAGAAAAACACCACCACCAGCGTCAGCATCAACAAGGTGTCAACGCTCTGGGTAGTCAGAACGCGATCGTACACCTGAAGCATATACATCGGTGGGACAAGCATCAGCAGATTGACAAACATGCTGAAGAAGCCCACCGATGCAAATGAGCCTTTGCAGGCTTTTAAGGCGCGTTGCAGATCCGTTGCTTCCTGTTGCTTTGCCATGAAGGGGTCACCGTTGAATCAAAAAGACATCTGGACATCAAGTTAAATACATACACAAAAAAAGCATAGCAGGAATGCCAATACACCGTGTAGCACGCTTTACGAGGATACAACATCCAGACTTGGCTCATACTTGTATTTATCAGAACCTTACACTGACTTTATGACATTTATGTCTATTCAATAAGAACCGCGGCAAAACTTATAGGATGTTCTTTTCTAAGAATGTGGCGCAAACACTCAGCGATGTCAGTCGCTCCTGGCACCCTATTTTCGGACAAGATCAGCATCAACTTCTCACCGCCAATGTGACAGAACAGATCCCTGG
The DNA here is from genome assembly GCA_051748005.1 of Pseudomonadota bacterium. GTDB lineage: Bacteria > Pseudomonadota > Gammaproteobacteria > Pseudomonadales > Halomonadaceae > Vreelandella. The sequence goes on from JBNJGW010000009.1 coordinate 48,651, forward strand.
ACTACCAACAGCTTTACATTACCAGCCTTCCCGACTCCAGTGGCGCATCTGTAAACAGAAGGCGCAGGTTTGCGTTGAGGTAGCGGTCATTGAAGTTGGCCACTCGTGCCAAAATTTTCAGGTCGGGAATATTGATAGTATGATGATTGCGAAAAATAATCGCTTCTTCGCTCATTGCCGAGAGCGTGCGACTAACATGCACCGGCGTCATACCGAGCAGATCGCCAAGCTGTTGTTGAGATAGCGGAAGGTAAAAGCTCGCATTACACTTATCCATGGTCTGCTCCAGCCGGGTATACATCTCGCACAGAAAGTGCGCCAGGCGCTGGCGAGCGGTACGCCGGGCCAGGGTCACCAGGCGTTCGCAAAGCAGTGCCTGTTGGCGGCTGGAGATAGCGAAAATGACTGTCGCCAGGGTCACAGAGTCGTCAAACAGCTCCAGCATGCGGCGATGAGTAACGCTGCAGACAGTGCCATCCTCGATCATCGTTACCCCATCAAGGCGCTCATTGAAGGCAAATTCGCGCAGACCGATAATGTCACCGGGAAGAAATATCTCCATGATCTGGCGGACACCATTTTCAAGATGGCGATATGAATACGCCCAGCCCGAACTCAGGATGCAGAATTCGCTGGCCTCCTTGCCCTCTTGCCATAGTGTCGTGCCAGCGCTGACAGATTCAGGATACTTTTCAAGGCTAGCAAGAATGTCCTTCTCTTCAGAGCTTAGGCGGCGGTAGTGCTCGAAATGGCGAATAATGCTACTTTCCTCGACCACCATAGGCGTTGCCCTCCTTTTATGGGTTCGCCTGCATAACCCAGGTTATGGCGACCCCTTGTATATGCTTCTAACGTAGGTTGAACTTGACCATGGGCATACCCAACCATTGGCCTAACGGAGCAAGACGCGTAGAGATAAAACAACCACGTGCAAGCTGATAATCTACAGCATACATAAAGATCGCAAGGCCTCTCAGCGGTATCCATTCCGAGAGAGGAAGCCAGAAGGGTCAAAACCCAGTGACGTTACCTAGGAGATGATCAATATGGCACCTATCAACACAAGTAACTCATACGCCGTTGTTCAGAAA